>NZ_JARWKW010000002.1:0-453416 GCF_047445855.1 Rhizobium sp. BR 250 | reverse complement strand
GAAAGTGTTGGCCAGCGTGGTCGTTGCGGTGCGGAAAGTACCGTCGCTCCATTTTGCGACGTCGGCGCGCAGCGCGTCGGCATCGAGAATGCCCTGCTTGTTGCCGCTGACATCGACGAGAACGTTCGAGCCGTCCAGAGCGATATCGATGGACTGAACCTTGACGTTGCCGTCAGAGCTGCGGGTGAAGGAACCAACGATCTGCTTGTTGATGGTAACGCCGGTTGCGAGGTCGCCGGCCGTTGCTGCGGCTTTGCCGATAACGCCCTTGAGCCAGTTTTCACCGGAGAAGGAAGCCGAGTCGGTGATGGACTTCAGCTGGTCCTGAAGCTGCGTGATTTCTTCCTGGATCTTGGCGCGGTCTACGCCTGCTTCGCGCGAAGCAACCAGCTTGTTCTTGATTTCCTTGACGACGTCGATCGAGGATTCGAGGCCGGCATAAGCGGTGTCAACCTTTGCGGCGCCGAGGCCGAGAGCGTCCTGAACTGCGGAAAGAGCGCCGTTGTCGGAACGCATGGTGGTCGCAATCGACCAGTAAGCGGCGTTGTCGGAAGCCTCGCCGACGCGGAGGCCGGAGGAAACGCGGTCCTGAGTGGCTTCCATGTTCTGGCCGATGGAACGCAGCGTCTGGAGAGCAGACATAGCCGCGATGTTGGTAAGAATGCTAGTCATGATAGATGTGCCCCTTGAATGGCTGATTAAAGAAGGGACATTCCGGTCTCACCGGGAACGGCGCACAGCGTCATGCCTGCTAACCGGCTGATTTTTAAATGGTTAGCTCACCGTTCGATGGCCTTAACTAATCCCGCTTTGGTTAATGAAGCCCTAAGCTGAGGGTAAAAATGCACATCTCTTGATTTAATTTTTCAACCATCGCGCGTGCGCGCGCATACAGCAAAGACCTTAAAAAACAGATAAGGCCGCATCCTTTCTCAAAGATGCGGCCTTTTGTCTGTATGGTCGGCTCAGCCTCCAACCATTTGTTTCCCATCGTACCAGATGTCCGGTCAGCCCCCGTGCACCTGGTCTCGATATTGGATCCCCCAGCCCCGAAGGGCTATGAGACGTCGTCTCTTAACGGAAGAGCGACAGGATGTTCTGCGAGTCGCTGTTTGCGATGGAGAGCGACTGGATCGCCAGCTGCTGCTGCGTCTGCAGAGCCTTCAGCTTGGTGGATTCTTCGTTCATGTCGGCGTCGACGAGACGGCCGATACCGCTTTCGAGCGAGTCGGACAGCTTGGAAACGAAGTTCTGCTGCATGTCCAGTCGCGAAGATACGGCACCCAGCTTTGCGGCAGCGCTTGTTGCTGCTTCGAGCTGGCCATCAACATGCGAGATCAGCTGGTCGAGAACGTCTTCGCTGGTTGCTGTCGCACCCAGGCCGAAGGCGGTCTTCATGGTGTCGATCTTGGTGATGTCCAGATTGACAACCGAGGTGCCAGAAGCATAGACGGCTGCGGTCGTCGTCAGTGCGGCAGGAACAGCAGCGTCAAGCGTTGCGCCAGTGGCGTCGGTTGTCTGCAGCCACTTGTTTTCGCCGACCTGCTTGTAGAAGTCCGTGCCGTCGCTCCAGACGCCGTTTGCGCCTTCCGMGAAAGTGTTGGCCAGCGTGGTCGTTGCGGTGCGGAAAGTACCGTCGCTCCATTTTGCGACGTCGGCGCGCAGYGCGTCGGCATCGAGAATGCCCTGCTTGTTGCCGCTAACATCGACGAGAACGTTCGAGCCGTCCAGAGTGACGTCGATGGACTGAACCTTGACGTTGCCCTCGGAGCTGCGGGTGAAGGAACCAACGATCTGCTTGTCGATGGAAACGCCGGTTGCGAGGTCGCCGGCCGTTGCCGCGGCTTTGCCGATAACGCCCTTGAGCCAGTTTTCACCGGAGAAGGAAGCCGAGTCGGTGATGGACTTCAGCTGGTCCTGGAGCTGCGTGATTTCTTCCTGGATCTTGGACTTGTCAGCCGTCGATTCCTGGGCGGTGATGAGCTTGTTCTTGATTTCCTTGATGACGTTGATCGAGGATTCAAGACCGGAAGAGGCGGTGTCGACCTTTGCGGCGCCGAGGCCCATAGCGTCCTGTACCGAAGACAGAGCAGCATTGTCCGAACGCATGGTGGTTGCAATCGACCAGTAAGCGGCGTTGTCGGAAGCAGTGCTTACACGCTGGCCGGTCGAAATACGGCTCTGCGTATCTTCCATGCTGGAAGAGATCGAACGCAGCGTCTGAAGAGCGGACATTGCGTTAATGTTGGTGAGAATGCTTGCCATAATAAATGTGTCCCTTGTTTTTACGAGATACTGGAGTGGGGACATTCCGGACTTGGTATTACCGGACACAACGTTTCGGCTTCATGCCACTCGGTTCAGAATTATCACGTTCTGGAAACCAAATACGCTGCGTGTGAATTGCAGTTTCCCAGCGAAAAATTGCGCAATTCTTAATTTCAGTGTTTGGTTTTGTGATGAATTACTTATGGTTACTTGGATGTTTCTGAAAATAGTTACTTAAAAGCTGATAAATATAGTTATCCACATGCTAGCAAAACTGGTAACCAGAGCGTTAAAACGCGAAAACCCCACGGCCTTGGGCGCGCGGGGTTAAAAAACGGGGTTAACGAGTGTCAGTCCGGCACAAATGCCCGTCAGTTGAACGATCTGACGAGGCTGCCGACAAGCAGGTTCCAGCCGTCGATCAGCACAAAAAACAGGATTTTGAACGGCAGTGAAATCGAGGTGGGCGGCAGCATCATCATGCCCATGGCCATGGTGATGGTGGCGACGATGAGGTCGATGACCAGGAACGGCAGGATGATGAGGAAACCGATCTCGAAACCGCGCCGGATTTCCGAGAGCATGAAGGCGGGAACCAGCACGCGGTAGTCGACGACATTGTCGGTCATCACTTCCTGGCCGCGCTCGCGGGCGATGTCGACGAACAGCTTCAGATCCTTGTCACGCGTATTGGCGTTCATGAAGGTGCGGAAGGGTTCGGCGATGCGCTGCACGGCCTGCTGTTCGTTGATCTGGTTCTGCAGCAGCGGCTGCACGCCATCGGTCCAGGCTTTGTCGAAGGTGGGCGACATGACGTAGAAGGTCATGAACATCGCCATCGACAAAAGGATCATGTTCGACGGCGTCGAGGCCAGTCCCATGCCGGATCTGAGGATCGAAAAGGCGATCACGAAGCGCGGAAAGCTCGTGACCATGATCAGAATGCCCGGTGCGACCGAGAGGACCGTCAGCAGGCCGAAGGTGCGGATGATCCACGCCGCAACGGAGCCGTCTATCTGCGTGTTGAACAGATCGGACGGAAATTGCTGGGCGTTGGCAAGGCCCGGCAAGGCGAGGAGGACGGCGATGGTTACAAGAAATCGAATCATTCGATGACAAAGGTCCGGAACATGACCTTGGATACGCGCCCTTGAGAGCGCAGGTCAACTCGTTCCTGAATGTCATCCTTAAGATATTGAAAGCCGCGCGGCCCTTCCAGCTGCTGAAGAGAAACGGTGCGCACATAGGCCATGATGTCCTGGTGGATTTCCTCTGCCAGACTGACCTCGACCGGCCCCTTGAACATCAGCGCCACTTCGAGCCGCACCCAGTTCGTCGAGGGATAGGCGAGGTTGGTGGTGATGGGGTCGAGCTGGACGATGCCGTTCGCCTCGGCCTGGATTTTCTCGATGCCTTCGCCCTTCTGTTCGCCATGGCCGCCGGCGGCAGCCGTGGCATGCGCCTCGGCGCCGGCGATCCTGGGGGCGATCATGCCGCCCACCAGCCAGCCGCCACCCACGCCGAGCAGGGTGAGGATCGCGACCCCCGCAATGGTCATCACCAGCGGGGAGGATTTTTTCTTGACCTCGGTCTGTTCGTTTTCCATGGCTCAGCCCCGCTTTCGCATATCGGCGTCAGAGCGGCGAGAACAGGTCGACGACCTGCTGGCCGACCGGCGGCTGCTGCACTTCCGTCAGACGTCCGCGACCGCCATAGGAGATGCGCGCTTCGGCGATGCGCTCGTAGGAGATCATGTTCTGGGCATCGACATCCTGCGGCCGGACGATACCGCCGACGTTGAGGATGCGGATTTCGTGGTTCACGCGCACTTCCTGCGAACCGCTGATGATCAGGTTGCCGTTTTCGAGAATGCCGGTCACCACGGCGGCCACCAGCAGCGTCAGCTTTTCGGAGCGCTTGGTCTTGCCCTTGGCCTGGGTGTCGGTGTCGGAGCCGTATTTGATGCTGGAATCCGCATCCGGCGTCCAGCCGAAGATCTGTGCCTTGGCCTTCCAGTTCAGGCCGCTGGCATTGGTGCGGTTACGCTCTGTCTCGTTGTCGAAATCGGCCTTGTCGTTGATCTGGATATTAACGGTCAGGATGTCGCCGATGTTCAGCGCACGCAGATCCTTGAACAGCGCGCCCTGGCTGTCGCTCCACAGCGAATAGCCGCTGGCCATGTGTTTCGGCTGCTTGGGATACATGCCCATCTGAGGGGTCTGGCTGAATTGCAGGCCGCTGCCGATCGGGCTCATCGCGGGCGCGTTGCCGATTTCCTTCAGGGTCTGGTTGTTCTGGCAGCCGGCGAGCAGGGCAAGCGGCAGGAGGAGGGCCGGAAGACGACGCGTGCTCATGAAGGATCCTTCGAAGTGTTTTTATCGGTTGCCTGAGACATGATGCCGGCGACGGTTGCCGCTTTCTGTGCATCCATCTCGCTAAGAATGAGGCCCGATTGGCGCGGTGGCAGCTGCATGATGATGGCGGCGGCGATTTCCACATGCATCTTTTCGAGCTGGGGTGCTGCGGCATCCGCCTTCATCGTTTTGTAGATGTCGACGAGATTGCTTTTCGCCTGGTTGAGGAAGTGCTCGCGGCGCGCCAGCCAGTCCTCATATTCCGCCTTGCGGTCTTCCAGCACGGCAATACGCTCGTTGACATCGGCCTGAAGCTTTTCAAGCTCCTGCTTCTGCATCAGGTAACGCTGGTCGCGCGCGGCATCGGCGATGTTGGTGCAGAATTTCTGGATTTCGTCCTGCGTGCTGAGTTCCGAAACCACGTTCTGCTGGCTTTCCGCGCCGGCAGCCGGCAGCAGGAAAAGCAGCGAGGCAACGGCGGCGAAGCGAACGAGGCCATTCGAGAGCGGATTTTTGATCTGAGGTTCCATCATTGCAGCACGAGCTCCGCCTGAAGGGCACCGGCGGATTTGATGCCTTGCAGAATGGCGATGATGCCGTCCGCCTTGAGCCCGATGCTGTTGAGACCGGCAACCAGCGTGCGAAGGTCTGGCCCTTCGACGATGGCGACCTTGCCGCCTTCCTGCAATGCCATGATATCCGTCTGCGGCTGCACCGCCGTCTGGCCGCGCGAGAAGGGCTCGGGCTGGATCACCTGGGGCGATTCCGTTACCTGCACGGTCAGCGTTCCGTAGCTGACGGCGACGCGGGAGATGCGTACGTCCGCGCCGATGACGATCGTGCCGGTGCGCTCGTTGATCACGACCTTGGCGGGCGTATCCGTTTCCACCGTCAGGTTCTCTATCTCCGCCATCAACCGGGTGAGGTCCGCGACACGGGGTTTCTGCACCGCGATTTCCTGCGAATCGCGCGGTTCGGCGATCGGGTCGCCATAACGGGCGCGGGCAAAGGCGTTGACGACATCGGCAACGCGCACGGCGGTCGAAAAATCCGGGTTGCGCAGCTGAAGGACCAGATTGACCGAATCCTTGAACTTGGACGGCAGCTCCCGCTCGATGATCGCGCCGTTGGGCACGCGGGCGGATGTGGTCACGCCCTGCGTCAGCGTTGCGGCATCGCCCTGGGCCGAAAAGCCGTTGACGATGAGGGCGCCCTGCGCAACCGCATAAATCTGCCCGTCCGCGCCGGAAAGCGAGGTCATGATGAGGTTGCCGCCGCGCAGTGACGAAGCGTCGCCCAGCGAGCTGACCGTCACGTCGACACGGCTGCCGGGGCTGGCAAATGGCGGCAGGTTGGCCGTCACCATCACGGCCGCGATATTCTTGGCGTTGGACTGGCCGCCCTGCGTGGTGATGCCGAGGTTCTGCAGCATGGCGCGCATGGATTGCTCGGTAAACGGCGAGGAGCGCAGGCTGTCGCCCGTGCCCTGAAGGCCGACGACGAGACCGTAACCGATCAGCTGGTTGTCACGCCCCGCCTGCAGCGACGCGATATCCTTGATACGGGATGTATCGGCATGGGCTGCCGGGACGGAAAGGAAGGGCTGGGCCGAAAACAGGATGGCCGCGGCTATGATACGAAGCACTCTCATTTCGCCATCACCTGAATGGTTCCATCCTTCATGACCGTGCCGTTGACGATGACGCCGGAATCGATGTTGCGCACCCGCACGATTTCGCCGAGCGAGCCATCGGTCATCGGCGTTCCCGAAGCCATCAGCGTCATGTTGCCGATGGTGAAGACAAGTTTGACGCTGGTACCGCGCACCACCAGCGATGGTTCACGCAAGGCGGCAACGGGAATGGTGCGGCCGGGAAGCAGGGTCTGCTTGGAGATCATGCCTTCCACTTCGCTGATATCGCTCGCATAACCCGCGGAAATATTGGGATTGGTCACCTCCACCGGCTTCACCTGTTCGGGCGTGATGGTCTCGCCCGGATAGATGGTGCGCACGGGAACGAGCGCCATTGGCGCCTGAGCCAGAGCGGGCGCGAAGGCGCCCAGTGAAAAGGCAGACGCAAGGCACATACGGACAAGCGCCGTTCTGCTGCTGCTATTGTTCCGGCCAAACCTCATGTTCGCCTGCCTTTCCGTTCTTACTTCAGGTTCTTGCTGACAATCGACGCCATTTCGTCAGCGGTGGTGATGACCTTGGAATTCATCTCATAGGCGCGCTGCGCCGTGATCAGGTCGGTGATTTCCTTGACGGCGTCGACGTTCGAGCCTTCAAGGTAGGACTGCTTGATGTAGCCGTAGCTCGGATCGTCCGGCACGCCGATCACCGCATCGCCGGATGCCGGCGTCTGGGCGAAGAGGTTGTCGCCAAGCGGCTTCAGACCCGCCTCGTTGGCGAAGTTGGCGATGGTGAGCTGACCGAGTTCGGTGAATTCGGCGGCATTGCCGATACGGGCCGTTACCTGGCCGGTGCGGGTGACGGTGATGTCCTGCGCGTCGGTCGGGATATTGATGTTCGGAATGACGTTGTAACCGTCGATCGTCACCAGATTGCCGTCGGCATTCTTGTTGAAGGAGCCGGCGCGGCTGTAGAGCGTCGAACCGTCGGCCGCCTCGATCTGGAACCAGCCCTGTCCGATGATCGCGACATCGAGCTTGTTGCCGGTCTCGATCAGGTTGCCCTGGGTGTGGATGTTGCGCACGGCCGACGTCTGCACGCCGAGGCCGATATTGGCGCCTTCCGGCACGATGGCCTGGTTGGCGCGGTTCGGCACACCCTGCATGCGCTCGGTCTGGTAAAGAAGATCGGTGAACTCCGCACGCGCGCGCTTGTAGCCGGTGGTGTTGATATTGGCGATGTTGTTGGCGATGACTTCCAGATTGGTCTGCTGGGCGTCCATACCGGTGGCAGCGATGGCAAGAGCTCTCATGTCAATATTCCTGCTGGGCTAGATCTGCATCTTGGTAATGTCGAGATAGGCCGACACGATCTTGTCGCGCAGCGCGATGGCGGTCTGCAGCGATTGCTCGGCCGAAAGCACGGCATCGACCACTTCACGCGTGTTCGCCTTGCCCTGAATGCCTTCAAAGGAGGCGACTTCCGCCTTCTTCAGGTTGTTCATCGCATCGATCGATACGTTGCCGAGAACGCTTGCGAAGCTTGCACCCGTCTGCTGGGCGGGCGTTGTCTGCTGGCTGCCGAAAACGCTTTCCGTCAGCGAGGAGATGCCGCTTGCGCCGCGCGTGAGCGAAAGGGAGCTGAGTTGTTTGATGCCGTCGATCATTGCGAAGCCTTCAGAAGGTCGATGGTGGAGGCGACGAGGTCGCGTGTCTGGCGGATGACCTGAAGATTGGCATCGTAGCTGCGATTGGCTTCGCGCATATCGGCCATTTCGATCAGGATGTTGACGTTCGGCATCTTCACCATGCCGTTGCTATCGGCGGCCGGATTGCCGGGGTCGTATTCGTTGACGAAGTCGCCGCGGTCGACACCGAGCTTCTTCACCGTCACGCGCTCGACACCGCTGACGCGGTCGAGTTCGGAACCGAAGGTGACTGTCTTGCGGCGATAGGGGTCGGCGCCGGGGGTGTCGCCGGTCGATCTGGCGTTGGCGATGTTTTCGGAGACGATGCGCAGGCGCGTGGACTGCACTTCCAGGCCGCTGCCGGCGATCTTGCTCGCCGCACTCAAGGGATCCATGGCTTACCTCTTAACCGTCATCAGCATCATGCGATGGAAGGATTTGACGAGATTGGCGTTCAGGTCATATTGCCGCTTGATCTCGCCGGTCTTGGTCATTTCTTCCGCAAGCGCGACCGAATTGCCCGATTCCTGCATGCCGATCTCGTTGTTGACCGGGTTGTCGCGCACCGCGATATTGTCGCTGAGCGTGCTCTCGCCGAAGTGGGCAGGGTTGGTCCTTGCCATGCCCATCTGCTGGCTGGTGGCCTGCATGACCGCTTCGAAAGGGCTTACATCCTTGGCGTGGAACTTGGGTGTGTTGGCGTTGGCGATGTTGGTCGCCACGACTTCCTGCCTCACGCTCAGCCATTCCGCTTGGCGGGATGCCAGATCGAACAGTTGAATCGGTTGCATAGACTTCTCCATCTCGTATGGCCCGAACCTACGGGGCTAATCTTGCGTCAGACTTGCGGGGAGGGCGGAAGGCGCAGGCCAGGAGCCGGAGGCGGGACGGAAGAGGGACAAAGAAGGGTCTGCCGGAGAAAAAAGGTCACACCTTCGCCTTGAATGATTGCATGCAAGATCCTGCTGTCACGCCGGACCGGGTGTCATCCCACAAGTGCCGGCCAGTGGCTTTTGGAAGCGGTTTCCATCCGTCTTGAACGCAGCCAGATATTAGCGCTACAGTGGTGGAAACGGAGGGAGACAATCATGGATCTGGTAATTCCCAGTGTGGCCAATCTCGGCCTGTTCGTCAGCGCCACGCTGGTGCTGCTTCTCGTGCCCGGCCCAGCAGTCCTTTATATTTTCGCGCGTTCGGTCGAGCAGGGCCGCTCCGCCGGCCTCGTTTCGATCCTTGGCATCCATACGGCGACACTTGTTCATGTCGTCGCTGCCGCCGTTGGACTGTCGGCGCTTCTCGCCTCGTCCGCGCTCGCCTTCAGCGTGGTGAAATATGCCGGCGCGGCCTATCTGATCTGGCTTGGTCTCAAGAAGCTTTTTGGCCCGTCGGACATTCCCGATGTCGAGGGCGGTTTGCCGACGCGCAGCCGCATGCGCATCTTTCGCGAGGGCTTCATCGTCAACCTCCTCAATCCGAAGACAGCGCTGTTCTTTCTGGCCTTCCTGCCGCAGTTCGTCGAGGTTGACCGGGGCCATGTGGCGATGCAGATCGCTTTCCTCGGGATTCTCTACACGGTGATCGGCATTTTGACGGATGGAACCTATGCGCTTGTGGCCGGCACCGCCGGCAGCTGGCTGAAGCGCAGCCCCGTTTATCTGAAAGCCGAACGCTGGGTCAGCGGTTTCGTCTATATCGGCCTTGGTGTGACGGCGGCTTTTGCCGGAAACCAGAGGAAATAGCCCAGGCGAAGTAGCCGCAAGTAGCATCCCCGACGGCTGTCAATGCAATATCGTCGCAAAGGGGCTCTTTGCGACGATCATCGAGAGTTTTGCTGTGGGGTGTTTCTCGTCGCCGAGATGGGCGGCGCGGCCTTGCGCTCGAGGGCGGCTGGACTATTTTTCAGGACGATAGGTTTTCCCGGAGGATGTCTCGATCAGCCATTCGCCGTTGCGCTGCTCGATCTTTGTCAGCAAGGCATTGTCCGGCAGGGTCGAGCCGACCCTGACCATATACATGCCCGAACCGTCTTCGATCAGGGCACGGCCGTTGGAGACATGCAGCAGGCGGAAGGAGGTCTGGCCGGGGAAGGGCTGGTCCTCGATCCCGGCCGCCAGATCGTTCTGTTTTTCCTTGCCGCCTGCGCTGACGGTCGCCGTCGTCAGCATGTCGGGCAGCTCCGCCGGCGGCGGGGTGTCTTCCTTGTTGCGGTTGGTCATGGCCATGGGCGAAACGCTGAAGACTTCGCGCGGCCCGGTATGGGGCAGATCACGGGTGCGGTCGCCGCCCGCTACCCTTATTCCGAATTTTTCTTCATTGAAGAACACGTACCAGGGGAAAAAGGCTGCGGCGGCCGCAAGCCCTATGCCTGTCCATGTCAGAATACGGTCCGGCGTGAAGAAAACAGGCTGTGGCTGCACGTCGTCGACGCCGCTATTGTCGTTCCGTTGCTTTTTCACGGTCAGCCTCTCATTCTCGGGTTTACCTGCGGCTGGTTGTTCTGTGCACCGCCGCGCAGCGCGGTTGCGAGGTCCGCATAGGCGTCCTGTGCCGCCGGTTCGTCCGGAAGCTGTTTCAGCGTTTCGTAGATGATCGGGACCTGCTTCACCGCCATGTCGAGGTCGGGATCGGTGCCGGGCCGGTAGCCGCCGATGAGGCGCAGATCCCGCGTTTCCTCGAAGCGGTGCACCAGCGCCTTGAGGCGCGAGACCAGCTTTTCCTGATCCGGCGTCCAGGCCTTCTTGGCGAGACGCGAGATAGAGGCGAGCGGATTGATCGGCGGGTAGCGGCCTTCTTCGGCAAGGCTGCGATCCAGCACGATATGGCCGTCGAGAATACCACGGGTCGAATCGGCAATCGGATCGTTGTGATTGTCGCCATCCACGAGAATGGAGACGATGGCGGTGATGGTGCCGGTGCCTTCGGCGCCCGGTCCCGCCCGCTCCAGCAGGCGCGGCAGTTCGGTGAAGACCGAGGCCGGATAACCGCGGGCCACCGGCGGTTCACCCGAAGCGACCGCCACTTCGCGGATCGCATGGGCAAATCGCGTCACGCTGTCGATGATGAGAAGGACATTGTCGCCCTGATCGCGGAAATGTTCGGCGATGGTGACGGCGGAAAGCGGCGCCATCTTGCGCAGCATCGGGCTCTCATCACTCGTCGCGACGACGGCGATGGACTTGCTCATATTCTCGCCCATCGTGTCTTCGATGAATTCGCGCACTTCGCGGCCGCGTTCGCCGACAAGCGCAATCACGACCTTGTCGAAGGCGTCGGCCTTGGCAAGCATCGACAGCAGCGTGGATTTGCCCACGCCGGAACCGGCGAAAATGCCGAGACGCTGGCCGAGGCAAAGCGGCGAGAAGATATCGATCGCCCGCACACCGGTCTTGAAGGGCGTTTCCACCCGCTTGCGCGTCATCGAAGGCGGCGCATTGTTGGAAATAGAACGGCGCTCGGTGCCGGAGGCGAGCGGACCCTGGCCGTCGATCGGTTCGCCGAGCGCATTGATGGTGCGCCCGCACCAGCTATCGTCGGGCGCGACACGGAAGGCGCCCTTGCGGATGACGGTGTCGTGAATGCCGATCGGTTCGCCGGGTTCGATGGGGCAGACGTAACAGATATCCGGTTCCACGCGCACGACTTCGCCGAGATGAATGCCGGTCGCGCTGCGATGGGCGACGAATTCACCGAGCCGCACATGCCGCGACAGGCCGGACACGGTGTAGTGCCCAGCCGCAATGGTGCGGACGTGCCCGCCATGCGCCACCGAGAATTCCGGATCGGCATAATGTCCGGCAAGGCTGGCGAGCTGGGCGAGTTTCGGTGAAATGGCCTCAGCCGAGAGCGTGGGGTCCGGCATTGTCATCACTCAGTTCCTTAACGCGCGCCGCCAAGCGTCTTGATGCCTTCGCCGAAGGTCGATTCGGTGTCGCGCATCAGCGAAGAAATGCTTTCGAAGGCACGGTTGACCTGAATGAGCTGCGTCATCTGGGAGATGCCGTTGACGTTCGACTGCTCGAGGTAACCCTGAACGACACCGACCTCGTGATTGTTGACCACCGGAACCGGCTGGGCCACGGGCTTCACGCCGCTATTGGGATGACGCAGGAAGCCCTGCGAAAAATCCGCCTGGAAGATGCCGAGCGTGGCGACGATGTTTTCGTTCTGCCTGATGGCGCCGTCGAGGCCGACGGTGATCGGGCCGCCATTCGGATTGAGCTGGATCGGGCCGCCGCCGGCATCGAGGACGGGATAACCGCTGGACGAGATCAGCGCGCCGTCCGGACGCATGGTGAAACGGCCGTCGCGGGTCAAAATCTGGCCGTCGGGCGTATCCAGCGAGAACCAGGCATCGCCCTTGATGGCGAAATCGAAGGAATTGCCGGTCTGCTCGAAGGCGCCCTGGCGGGTGGAGAGATAGTCGTTGCCCTGCGAAACGAAAGCCACCTTGGCATTCATGTCATTGTGGTTCTTGGCGACCATTTCATCGAATTTCACTTCGGAGCCGCGGAAGCCGACCGTGTTCACATTCGCCATATTGTCGGAAATGGTGGTGAGACGGCGCTCCAGCGCGATCTGCGAAGACAGGGCGACGTATAGTCCGGATTGCATATCATTTGCCTCCGAGTTTCAGGGAGTTGATGGAAATCAGCAGGTCCGGGGAAATGCCGTAGCCGCTGGAGGAGCCGAAAACGGCGAGAGGGTCATAGGTCGTCGAGGGGTTCTGCATTTCCCACATGATGGTGAAACGCTCGAGCAGCTTGCCGACCTTTTCAGGATCCTTCAGATCCTTGATATCGATGGTTTTTTCGATGAGTGCGGCCTGTTTTTCGACGTCTGCCGCGGCAAATTCGTCGGGCAGGTTGTAGGCCGTACGGAACACCTGTGCGAGCGCATCGTCAGCAAGAAAATCGAGCCCGGACTTGATCGTCGACGCCTTGCGCTCGAAATAAAGGGCGAGGCGGACGCCGTTATTGTCGTCGCCCGCTTCCTGCTCCAGCGTCTGGCGGGTGTATTTGGTAATGATGCCCGATTGGGCCGCGTCGACCGAAGTCGCCGCCGCACCCAGATCCGCGAAATTCAGCGATTTGGCGAAATCCGCATAACGGCTGTCGGAGAGCTTGTTGGCGAAGGCGTCCTTGTTGGTCGTGCCTTCCGTCAGCACCTTGCGGATGAAGGCTTTGGCATAGGCCATGTCCTCGAGCCCATGGGCTTTCAGCGCGTAATTATAAAGACGCGTATCGGCCATGAAGTCGTCGATGGATTTCACCTCGCCGATCTTCGCGCGGTAATATTCGGTTTCGCGCGCCACGTCGGGCTGCTGCGACACCCGCTCGAGCGACTTGCCGATATCCTGACTGATCAGTCTGTAGCTGGTATAGGTGGAAGTCACTGAACCGCCGCTCTCGTTTGATCCCGATCTCAAGGCGCACGTCCGCCTTTGCCGGCATAGTGACGCGGCTTGCTTGTGCGAAACTGGTTGCTGGAAGCGCTTGAAAGGGGTCTTGCGGACAGGTTCACGCAAGCCACATTTTCTAGACATGGCGGCATGGAACACTGTTCGGGCGTGGTCGATCAATGAATATTGTAATTGGACTTATAATCACCTTCGGCTGCATCATCGGCGGCTATATGGCGATGGGCGGTCATCTGGACGTGCTGATTCAGCCGTTCGAATTGATGATCATCGGCGGCGCCGGTCTCGGCGGCTTCATCATGGCGAACCCGATGAAGGTCGTGAAGGACTCGGGCAAGGCGCTCGGCGAGGCCTTCAAGCATTCGGTGCCGAAGGAACGCAACTATCTCGACGTGCTCGGCGTGCTTTATTCGCTGATGCGCGACCTGCGCACGAAGTCGCGCAACGAGATCGAGGCCCACATCGACAATCCGGAAGAATCCTCGATCTTCCAGAGCGCACCCTCGGTCCTGAAGAACAAGGAACTGACCTCGTTCATCTGCGATTATGTCCGCCTCATCATCATCGGCAATGCCCGCAGCCACGAAATCGAGGCGCTGATGGATGAGGAAATCGAGACCATCCTTCATGACAAGCTGAAGCCTTACCATGCGATCACCACCATGGGCGATTCCTTCCCCGCCATCGGTATCGTTGCGGCAGTTCTCGGCGTCATCAAGGCCATGGGCAAGATCAACGAATCACCGGAAGTGCTGGGCGGCCTGATCGGCGCCGCACTCGTCGGCACCATGCTCGGCATCATCCTGTCCTATTCGATCTGCAACCCGCTCGCGTCGCAGGTCAAGATCGTCCGCACCAAGCAGCACCGCCTCTACATCATCGTCAAGCAGACGCTGATCGCCTACATGAACGGCTCGGTGCCGCAGGTCGCGCTTGAATATGGCCGCAAGACCATCTCCAACTACGAACGTCCGTCCATCGACGCCGTCGAGCAGGAAATGATGAATCCCGGCGGCGAAAACAAGGCGGCATGACCATGGCAAAAGCTGCAGCGCAAAAAGCCCCCGTCATCGATACCGCCCTGCTGGCAAAGCTCACGGGAGGGCTTTCCGACCGCAGGACGATCGCCAGGATCGGTTCCGATATCGGTCATCTCTACAGCGAATTCCTGCCGGATATTTTCCACAGCGAAACCGGCATCGCGATCGACGTCGAATATGTCGGCTCCGAATCGGGGCTGATGACCGATCTCATCGCCAATGCCGGGCAGAATGTCTCGGTTGCCGATTGTTCGCTGCGCAACTGGTGCCCCAATTTCATGATGACGGTCGGCAACGGCTTCGTTATCGCGCTCATGGAGCGCATGCTGGGCGCATCGCCGGATACCATCGGCGAGCCGGATGAGCGCAGCCTCTCCCATATCGAGCTCGATCTCGCGGCCATGGTTCTCGGCCGCATCGCGGGTGTGCTGCGCTCGGGCGTCAACGCGCCGGGCGGCTTCGAGGCGACGATAGAGCCGCCATTCAATGCCAACGGAAAAAGCGCCTTCGACGAGATGATCGCCGGCCTTTACGGCGTGACCATCCGCATGAAGATCGATATCGGCAAGGTCTCCTCGGAATTTTCGCTCATCGTGCCGCAGCGGCCTCTGCTCAAGACCTCCATCGTCGCCCCCAAGGCTTCAGCCCAGGCGCTGAAGAAGCAGGAGGAATGGATGGATATGATCTCGCAGCAGGTGAAGAGATCGCAGGTCACGCTTGAGGCGCGCATCAAGCTCGAAACGCTGACGCTGCGGACGATTTCCAGGCTGGTGGCCGGCGATGTCATTCCGTTCCAGGATCTGAAGCAGGACGATATCGGCGTTGAGGTCAGCGCCAACGGCTCCAAGCTCTATAATTGCGAATTCGGCAAGTCCGGCGACCGCTACATGGTTCGGGTGAAGAACAATGTCAGCACCGACGACGAGATTTTACGACATTTGATGGGTTAAAATCCTGCCCGCCTTTTGAGGGGCTGGGCAGGCTGACGCAAGTTTCAAAGGGAATAATCAGCGCATGGCTACGAAGAAAACACCTGTGACCGATGATGTGGCGTTGCCGTCGTTCGAAGACGGCGCCGACCTCGACCAGGCTATCGGCGATCTGCGTGGCGTCCTCAAGACGGATGCGGAAGGTTCGCTGTCCGATTTTGGCGACTTCGGCGATTTCGGAAGCACGGACGAGGTTTCGACAGACAACGACCTTTCCGCCTTCGGTGGCGGAGCGGCCGATTTTGCGATGGACGATTTTGCCGCCGCCCCGCAGGTTGCGGGCGTGAAGGCGCCGCTTGGCAGCGGTCTGTCGGAGAATATGGAAATGATCATGGACATCCCGATCGATGTCCAGATCGTTCTTGGCACCAGCCGCATGCTGGTTTCGGGGCTGATGAGCCTCGAAGAAGGCGCGACGATCGCGCTCGACCGCAAGATCGGCGAGCCGGTGGAGATCATGGTGAATGGCCGCCGTATTGCGCGCGGTGAAATAACGGTTCTGGAAGACGACGATACGCGCTTCGGCGTAAAATTGATTGAAGTACTGAGTACGCGAAAAGCCTGATCCCTGTGGGGACGGAGAGGAAAGACCATGATGGACTTCGAGGATTTCGGTAACCCCCTTGCGGGCAAGCCGTTGTCTCAGGCCGACAAGGCGGCCGCGGTGCTGCTTGCCATGGGCAAGGGCGTCGCCGGCAAGCTGCTGAAGTTTTTCACGCAGCACGAATTGCAGATGATCATTTCCTCGGCCCAGACGCTGCGTGTCATTCCTCCGGATGAACTCGCGCAGATCGTGGCGGAATTCGAAGACCTGTTCACCGAGGGAACGGGTCTGATGGACAATGCCAAGGCTATCGAAAGCATTCTCGAAGAAGGCCTGACCCCTGAAGAGGTCGACAGCCTGCTCGGCCGCCGCGCCGCCTTCCAGGCCTATGAAGCGTCGATCTGGGACCGTCTGCAGGAAGCCGAGCCGGAATTCGTCGGCAAGTTCCTGCTGCGCGAGCATCCGCAGACCATCGCCTATATCCTCTCCATGCTGCCTTCCTCCTTTGGCGCCAAGGTGCTCCTGACCATTCCGGAAGAACAGCGCGCCGATATCATGAACCGCACGGTGAACATGAAGGAAGTCAGCCCGACAGCCGCGCAGATCATCGAGAAGCGCGTCGTCAACCTCATCAACGAGATCGAAGCCGAGCGCAATGCCGGCGGTTCCACAAAGGTTGCCGATCTGATGAACGAACTGGACAAACCGCAGGTCGACACGTTGCTCAGCTCGCTCGAAACGCTCAGCAAGGAAGCCGCCAACAAGGTCAAGCCGAAGATCTTCCTCTTCGACGACCTCATGTTCATGCCGCAGCGCAGCCGCGTCCTGTTGCTCAACGACGTTTCGGCGGATGTTCTGACCATGGCGCTGCGCGGTGCCACGGCGGAAATCAAGGAATGTGTGCTCTCCAGCATCAGCCCGCGCCAGCGCCGCATGATCGAATCGGACCTTGCGGTGCCGCAGGCCTCGATCAACACCCGCGAAGTGGCGATTGCCCGCCGCGCGGTGGCGCAGGAAGCGATCCGGCTCGCCAATTCCGGCCAGATCCAGCTGAAGGAAGCCGCCGCAGACGAACAGTCGGCCGCCGCTTAAGCGGAAGCCGGTTGATAACCCGCCCCCAAGGCGGAGCCGGCCATTGCGATGGCCGGCCACGGACGCTAGTTTCGGGATGACGGCCTGCCGGGAGCGGCGGGCTTTTTTTTCGGGAACGTGCCTTGGCAGACGATCAGGACAAGGACAGTAAAACAGAAGCCCCGACGGAGAAAAAACTCCGTGATGCGGCGGAAAAGGGCAATCTTCCCTTTTCTCGTGAAGTGCCGATCTTTGCGTCCTCGCTCGCCTTTTATTGTTACCTGGTCTTCTTTCTGCCCGATGGCGCCGGTCGCATCGGCGAAACGCTGAAGGATCTGTTCGGCCAGCCCGAACAATGGGACCTCAGCACCCGGCCGGATGCCCTGTCGCTGCTTTATTTTCTCGGCACCTCCATGGCCTATCTGCTCATGCCGGCCATGATCATGTTCATCGTTTTCGGGCTTGCGTCGTCGTTTCTCCAGAACCTGCCGTCGCCGGTGCTGGAGCGGGTGCGCCCGCAATGGTCGCGCGTCTCTCCGGCAAAGGGTTTCACGCGCATCTACAGTAAACAGGGTTTCGTGGAATTCGGAAAATCCCTGTTCAAGATCATGATCGTCTCGGTCATCATGTTTTTTGCCCTGCGAGGCGAATTCTACAGCCTCATCGATCTGATGTTCTCCGATCCGCAGGTCATTTTCGTCAAGGTCGTCGAAATCGTCAAAAAAATGATGGTGGTGATTCTGCTGTCGACCGCACTACTTGCCGCCGTCGACCTTTTGTGGACGCGCCATCACTGGTTCAGCCAGCTGAAAATGACGAAGCATGAGGTGAAGGAAGAATACAAGCAGTCCCAGGGTGACCCGGTGGTCAAATCCCGCCAGCGTTCGATCGCCCGTGATCGCGCCCGCCGCCGCATGATCAACAACGTGCCGCGTGCGACGCTGGTCATCGCCAACCCGACACACTTTGCGGTAGCGCTGCGTTATGTGCGTGAGGAGGGTGACGCGCCGGTCGTCGTCGCCAAGGGCCAGGACCTTATCGCATTGAAAATCCGCGAGATTGCGGAAGAGAACAATATCCCCGTTTTTGAGGACCCGCCGCTTGCACGCTCCATGTTTGCGCAAGTCTCGGTAGATAGTGTGATTCCACCAGTCTTTTACAAGGCTGTGGCTGAGCTCGTTCACCGGGTTTACGCCATGAAGTCATCGAAAATACGGGTTCAATAAAACCAATGAAAAAATCCGCCTATTCCGAACAGCGGGAGATGATCGTCGCAGAGGCGATCAACCCGATCGCCACCGAATTACGATTGCTGGATCCGGCCGACCTGATTTCACTGCTCAGGTTCGAGTGCTACGGCAGTATCGCCGATCTCGTTTCGTCGGCGGCGGAGCTTTATTACCACCCCGGTACGATCAATTTCGGCGCCGGTGGTGAATATAAGCTTGAATGGGAAGGTGCGCCGGAGATCGTCCTCGATCTCGAAATCAAGCCGAAGGGCGCCACGGTCTATGCGCGGCTGGTTCTTGCCAATGAACATGCGGCAATCGAGATCAATCACGTCTCGTTTCAGAACCCTTCGGAAAATCCGGACGAGAACACCGAATTTCTCCGCAGGAGCCTGATGGCGGCCCGATTCGTTCCGACCCGTCAGGGCGAAGCGGCCTAGCTGATCGCCCGCCATATTTTCTCTCATGTTCGTTACGTCCGCCGAAATCGCGGGCGTAACGATTTCGTGCCGGTGCGTTTTAACCCGAGCTTGCCTGAAGCCTGCCGATTTATACGAAAGCCAATCGTGCAGACGAGGAACGCCTTGCAAATCAGCCTCGTTGTTTGTTACCTATCGCATTAACGATTTGTTAACGAACGGCAGGTCGCGGTGGCCGGTTTAAGCCATTGCCGATGCGCATGATGCCCCTGCTCGTTTTCGGCGCAGCGCCGGATTTCTTCTTACATTTTGAATTGGGTGGAACCCATGACCAGTATTTTGACCAATGCGGCGGCAATGGCCGCGCTGCAAACTTTGCGCATGATCGACAAGAATCTGGAAACCACCCAGGCGCGTGTCTCGTCCGGTTATCGTGTTGAGACCGCAGAGGACAACGCGGCCTACTGGTCGATCTCGACGACAATGCGCTCAGACAATACTGCGCTCTCGGCCGTACAGGATGCGCTGGGTCTCGGTGCTGCCAAGGTCGATACGGCCTATGACGCGCTTGAAAGCACGATCGAGGTCGTCAAGCAGATCAAGGCGAAGCTGGTCGCGGCTTATGGAGTCGGGGCTGACCGTGGCAAGATTCAGGATGAAATCAAGCAGCTTCAGGAACAGCTGAAGAGCATTTCCGAATCGGCGTCGTTCTCGGGCGAAAACTGGCTGCAGGCCAGCATCAGCAATAATGGCACGCCGCCGGTAGACGAACCCATCACGAAAAAGATCGTCGCATCCTTCACCCGCACGGGCTCGGGCAATGTCGGGGTCACCACTGTTGATTATGTGCTCGACCGCAGCACCGTCCTTTTCGATCTCAGTGGCGGCAAGCTCGGAATTCTCGACAAAAACGCTGTTTTTGTCGGCAAGACGGAGCATGAGATCACGCAAATTTCGACGACCGCCGGCAAGGTAACGGAAGCGGGTCACGTCGTTGAGAAGCTGAGCGATGCGGAAATCGGCGCGCTGAATGCGGCGACGGCTGATACGAATCCTGATCCGACCGTCTACGGTAACGGGACGGATAATTATCTCCGCCTCGCGGAAAATGTATGGGTCAAGGTAACCTCGGTGGACCCGTCGCCCGCGGGAACGACTATTTCGCCCGCCTATCGCGATACGGGTGCCAACGACTGGTTCTACGATACCAGCGGCGGTCAGACTTCGGCCAGTCGCTCCCTCACCTTTTCCGTATCCACGCTCGATCTCGGCAATCTCGATGTTGTTGCCGCAGCGATGAGTGGTTTTGCCGGCAGCGGCACGACCTATACCGACGCCGATGCCATCGACGTGATGATGTCCTTCGTCGACAAGCAACTGGAGGCCATGACCAGCACGGCGTCCAGCCTCGGCTCGCTGCAGAGCCGTATCGATATGCAGGAAAATTTCGTCTCTAGCCTGATGGACGTGATCGACAAGGGTATCGGTCGTCTTGTCGATGCGGATATGAACGAGGAATCGACCAGGCTGAAAGCCTTGCAGACGCAGCAGCAGCTCGGCATCCAGGCGCTGTCCATCGCCAATGCCAATGCGGAAAACATCCTCCAGCTCTTCAAATAACGGGTTTCGATCGGCGTGGGCGCGCGGATGAATGGGGGCAGGCTTCCTGATCCCGCCCGCCTTCATCCTCGCACAAGTTTGAACACCTAACGTCGGGGCAAGATCGGGTGGATCGCATGGCGTGATCCGGCCGGGAAACGTGGAAGAGACGGGCAGGGTAGCAAGGATGATGGTGGTGCCGCCAAACGGCTTAGAGCATTTCCAGGAAAAGTGGACCCCGGTTTCCCGTTGGGAAATGCGGGGAGGTTTTCGCGATTCGAGGAAAAGCGAAAATGCTCCGGATCGCAGGCAAGGAAACATGTCTCGCCCCTTTGGTCTGTTTTGCCGGGGGCAGGCATGAGCGCGTCCATTGCACGATTTCTCAAGGATTTCGGTGAGGCCCAACCGGCTTCACCGGCCTTTGGCGACCCGTTGGCCGATGCCGATTTCGCGTCCGGTTTTGCCGATGTTGCTTCCGGCTTCGACGAATTTGCCCCCGTCGACGTGGAGAGCGAAAAACAGGCGGCCTATGCCCGTGGCCACGACGATGCGACGCGCGAGCTCACCGAAAAGATGCAGGCCGAGCGGGAAGAGCTGCTGGCTGCCCATGCGGCCGAGCTGGAGAACCTTCGTTCTGTCTATCTCGAGGAAACCGCCATTTTCCTGTCGCGTCGTTTGCGCGAGGGTATCGACGCAATCGCCACCAATCTCAGTGAGCAGACGGCCAATATCCTTGCACCGCTTCTGACGGAAAAACTGTCGTTGAAGGCGGTTTCGGCGCTGGCGGATGTGGTGCGTGCTTCCATGCCGGATGGCGAGGCGGTCACGCTTGTCGTGAAGGGTCCGAACAACCTGTTCGAGCAGTTGAAGACCCAGCCGGGCTTTGAAGAAGAGACGATGAAATTTACCGAGACCACCGATATCGATCTTTCCATCGAATTGGGTGAAAGCGTGTTCGTGACGCGCATGTCCGCCTGGGCATCCAGTCTTCGCAAGGTGATGAAATGAGTGAAGGCGAAAATCACCACCACGGCAAGAACGAGATCATCATCGTCAAACGCCACAAGGGCGGGCACGATGGCGCCCATGGCGGCGCGTGGAAGATCGCTTATGCCGACTTCATGACGGCGATGATGGCGTTCTTCCTCGTCATGTGGCTGGTCAATGCCGCCAATGAGGAGACCAAGGCCTCGGTCGCCAGCTATTTTAACCCGATCAAACTCTCCGACGAGAAACCCTCGTCCAAGGGTCTGGAAAAGCCGGTGGACAAGGAAGAGGGCGTCCAGAAGAAGGACCAGTCCAACATCCAGGCGGAGAAAGTGACCAAGGGCTCCGCCGCGGCGACGGGCGAGGACCTGACATCGCAGACCGGCGAACAGTCGAATTTCTCCGAGGCCGACTTTTTCGAAAATCCCTATTCCGTGCTGGCCGAAATCGCCCAGCAGGTCGGGCAGCAGGCCAATGTCAGCGCCAAGGGTGAGGGCGGCGCGGCCGATTCCGGTCCGGCGACGGGTGCAAGCGGCGGTGAAGCCTATCGTGATCCCTTCGATCCGGATTTCTGGACCCAGCAGGTGAAAATTACCCGCGCCGACCAGAAGCAGGTTCCGACGGAGCCCGCGCAATCTGCCGATGGCAAACAGCAGGATGTGGTGGCCAAGGAGGCCGACAAGAGCGCCGAGGCCGTTGCTCTCGTGCAGGCCGGCGCACCCGCCGACAAGGCGGAAGACGGCAAGCCGATGGAAATCGCGGCGGTGGTGCCGCAGCAGCGCCCGGATGCGAGCGAGCAGGCAGCCCTCACCAAGCCCAATCCGGATGAAGCAAGCAAAGCCAGCGATGCCGAATGGGAAAAGGCCGATACGCTGCGCGAAGAAATCGAGAAACAGATATCCGGCATCACCGGCAAGCTTTCCGAAGGGCTGGTGGTAACGCCGGCCGAAGGCGGATTGCTGCTGACCATTTCCGACCAAACGGAAACGCCAATGTTCAATATCGGATCGGCCGTTCCCCGGCGCGAAATGGTCCTGGCCATGGAAAAGATCGGCAAGCTGCTTCAGGAGCGCGGCGGCAGCGTGGTCATTCGCGGCCATACCGACGGCCGGCAGTTCAAGGGCGAGGCCAATGACAACTGGCGGCTCTCCATGGATCGCGCCCACAGCGCCTATTACATGCTGGTGCGCGGTGGCCTTTCGGAAGAACGGGTGAAACAGGTTTCGGGTTTCGCGGACCGCAGATTGCAGGTGCCGTCGGACCCTCTGGCGGATGCCAACCGCCGTATCGAAATCCTGCTTGAGGCTGATCGGGGGTGAGTGTGACGAAAACCTCGAAACGCTGGCTTCTTCTTGCGGCGACGCTTTGCGGTCTCGGTTCCGAGCCGAGCAAGGCGTTTTCGCAGTCGCAAGACAATCTCATGCCTTACGCCATGCTGCGCTCCCTGCAATTCGTGCAGGATTCTGTCGCCATGGGGGATCATTCCGCCTCCGAAATGCAGCGCTTTCTGCTGCAGACGATCGATGAGCGGCTGAAGAGCGCGCCTTCGGCGATCTTCAAGGACCCGCGCAATGTCGATGCGGCGCTGATCTATGCGATGAGCGGCGGCAACCCGGCCACGCTGGAATTGCTGGTGGCGCGTGATGTCGACGGCAATTTCGACAGCCGTGTCGCCGATATCCTGCGCAAATACCTCTCCGGCAAGGGAACGCTGGTGGCGCAGAGCATTGCGGCCATGGTGCCGGAATATCGCGGCACGCGGATTGGCGCCTATCTGGCGCTGATCGGCGGCAATGTGACGATCCCGCGCGATCCACTGGCGGCACTCACCTTTTACGACATCGCCCGGCTCGAAGCGCCCGGTACCATCGTGGAGGAGGCGGCGCTGCGCCGCTCTCTCGCCATTGCGGTGGAAGACGGTGACGCGACGCGGGGCGTCGAATATGCGCAGCGTTATGCGCGGCGGTTCCTGCATTCGCCCTATGCCAGCCAGTTCGCGGATCTTCTGGTTTCGCTGGTGGTCAAGCGCGCCGATTCCATCGGTGAGGAGGCGATACAGGAAACCTTCGCCATGATGGATACGGAGAGGCAGAAGGAAGCCTATCTGCGGCTTTCTCGTCTCGCGGCGATCAGCGGCAAGGATTCGCTGGCGCGCATGGCGGCGTTGAAGGCGAAGGCGCTCTCTCCGGCATTGCCGGGTGCGCCGGAAGTGCAGGCAAATCTCTATGAAAGCCTTTCCAACATCGGCACGCCCGATGTGGTGAGCGCGATCGAGACGATCGGGCAAATTCCCGAAGCGCAGCTGTCGGATCGGGACAGGGCCCTGCGCGATGCGGCGAGGGCGATTGCCGACCAGGTGGTGCGTCCCCCTTCCGTGGAACCCGGCGTCGGTGCCGAGGCCGCGGCGACAAAGGATCCCGGGGGCAAAGCGTCCGCAAAAGAGACGGCGACCGCTGCCGAGACAAAAAGCATATGGCGGGTTGAAACCCAAAAGGCTGACGACGAGGGCGATAACGTGCGGCAACTCGTGACGAGTGGCCGCAGCAAGCTCGATGAAATCGACAGCCTGTTGAAGAAAGGCGAGGGGGCACCATGATCGACGCAACCATCAACGCGATAATGAATGCGCCAGCACCCGATCCGCGCGCCGGCAGCGCCAATGTGCGGGACGACGCCAAGGGCGGCAGTTTCGGCGATGCGCTTTCCACGGTTCGGGACGAACGCCCGCCGCAGGCACCGCACGCACGGCATCAGCAGGAAGCGGGCCCGGATGAAGAGCAGCATGCGCAGTCGGATGGCGAGGCGGACAAGATGGATGTTCCGGTCAAGCGGCCCGCGACCTTTCTGAATGTGATCGTCAACGAGCACGCCGGAGAACGCGGCCACGAGACGGTGGCAGAGTTTCAGAACGCCGTGAAAACGGCGCGCACATCGCCTGGAGAGGGCAAGCCCGGCAAGAAGCTCAAGGACGATGCCGACAAGGACGCCGAGGTGACTGTCGATGCGATCGATCCGAAACTGGCGGAACTGCAACTGGTGACGGCCAACGCCGGCGATATCGCAACGGCGAAGACGCCTCTTGAGGAAATTGCACAGGCGATTGCCGGCAAGGCGGATACGGTGAAATCCGACAGGGCTGAACCTGTTCGTGGCAAGGCCGAGCATTCGATCAAGGACATGCCGACAGGCATCGCTGCTGCCGGGAACGAGGCGGGTTCGGCTTCGGAAAACGAGGGCGATGCTTCGGCATTCCGCTTCTCGTCTCCGCGTTCGGGTGCGTCCCGCGCTCTCGATATGAGCACGGTTCAGCGTGAAGGCCGCGTCGAGTTCGACGCGCGGGAAAGCACCGGAAAAGCGACCGATACGATCACGGTTCTCGATTCTCGGCGTTTCATCGGCCTTGCGCCTTCGACCAACGCTTCGGCCCTGACCGGGCTGATCGTCAACGATCCCGAATGGGTCAGCGCCATGCAGCCCGGTTCGTCGCTGTCCAATGCGGCGGCCCAGAGCAGCACGGGCAAGGTCGTGCATACGCTGAAGCTGCACATGACGCCGATCGAGCTCGGATCGGTGACGATGTCGCTGCGCCTTGCGGGGGACGAGCTCGCCGTTCACATGACGGTGGAGAGCGTGGCGGCCTATAAAAAGCTCCAGGACGACAGCAAAAGCATCCTTGAAGGTCTCAAGGCGCAGGGTCTGACAGTCGATAACATCACCATCAGCATCGCTTCTTCCGACAAGAGTGACCAAACGGGCACACAAGCCAACAATCAACAAAATCAGCAGGCGCAGCAGCAGGGCCAGCAGGCCGCCGCCGGGCGCAACCGTGACGAGTCCGGAGCACGAGGCGACCGCCAAGGCAACGGCGATAATTTGGGGGTGCATAATGAAGGCATGGATGGCGCTCCTGGCTCTGCCCGTTCTTCTGCTGACAATGGCGTCTACCTCTGAAAACGCGTCGGCTTCGGCAACATCCGGTGTCTGTGAAAGAGAGATCCAGTCGGCCGCCCGCAAATATGGCGTGCCGGAGGGAATTCTTTATTCCGTCGGCCTGACCGAGACGGGCCGCAAGGGGCGGCTCGACCCCAATGCCATGAATATCGAAGGAAAACCGGTATTTGCGTCCTCCACGGAGGAGGCCTTGGTGACTTTCGAGGCGGCGAAGCGCAACGGCGCCAAGCTGATCGACCTTGGATGCATGCAGATAAATCATTATTTCCACGGCGAAAACTTCACATCCGCGCGGGAAATGTTCGATCCGCGCCGCAATGTCGAATACGCCGCCATGTTCCTGCGCAATCTCCATAACAGGCATGAAACCTGGACGATGGCGGTGGCCCGTTATCATGCCGGCCCGAATAATGACCCGGCACAGAAGAAATATGTCTGCCGCGTCATCGCCAATCTCGTGGCGACGGGCTACGGGAAATGGACTCCCAACGCGAAAAATTTCTGCGACGGTTAGCAACCTGAAATTGCTTCTGAAGGCCTCGGGACTCGCAATTTGAAATGTGGCGAGAGAAAGCCCGAAAAAAGGCATTTCAAGCTGTTTTTTGCGATTTTCAAAATTCTTACACAAAAATTTTGTGCCATAAATGGTTAATAACCACTATATGTAGATCAAATCGGCACAAAATGGTTAATCAATTATTAATAACTATCGATGATTTCCTACAGTTGTCCGTGAATCCTCCGATTCGTACCAATGCCACATTGGAAAACACCACACTGATTCGGAGGCGGACGAATGATCGTAGTGGTTGATGAGCGCGAGCTCGTTAAAGACGGCTATACATCTCTATTTGGGCGTGAGGGCATTCCCTCGACCGGGTTCGATCCGGTCGAATTCGGGGAATGGGTCTCGACGGCCGCGGAAAGCGATCTTGCGGCCGTGGAGGCCTTTTTGATCGGCCAGGGCGACCGGAGCTTTTCCTTGCCGAAGGCGATCAGGGATCGCACGACGGCCCCGGTGATCGCGGTCAGCGACCAGCCCTCGCTGGAATCAACGCTGGCGCTTTTCGACAGCGGCGTCGACGACGTCGTGCGCAAGCCGGTTCACCCCCGTGAAATCCTGGCACGTGCGGCGGCGATCCGTCGCCGGCTGCAGGTCATCTCGAACTTTACCGATGCCGGGCCGATCCGGGTTTTCTCCGATGGCCGTGATCCGGAAGTCGGTGGTGAAGTGTTCCCCTTGCCGCGCCGTGAGCGCCGCATCCTCGAATATTTGATCGCCAATCGCGGACGCCGCGTTTCCAAGGCGCAGATTTTCAATGCCATCTACGGCATCTTCGATGATGACGTCGAAGAAAACGTCGTTGAAAGCCACATCAGCAAGCTGCGCAAGAAACTGCGCAAGAAGCTCGGCTACGACCCGGTCGATTCCAAGCGTTTCCTCGGCTACAGCATTGATTGGCAATGATTTTCATTGACCCGCGTGGTCTTTTTCAAACGCGGTATTTCCGACAGCTTCACGCAAGCCAAACGCTTTACCTTCTCCCTGAAAGATGACCACGAGGGTTTTTGAATGAGTATTTTCGGCACTATGCGAACCGGTGTGTCCGGCATGAATGCACAGGCGAACAAGCTGGGCACCGTGGGCGACAACATCGCCAACGCAAGCACCACCGGCTACAAGCGTGCATCGACGTCGTTCTCCTCGCTCGTTCTGCCCTCCTCGTCGGGCAGCTATGCTTCCGGCGGCGTGCAGTCCAACGTTCGTTACAGCATTTCGGAGCAGGGCAACCTCTCCTACACCACCTCGAGCACCGATCTTGCCATTCAGGGCAACGGTTTCTTCGTGGTCCAGGATGGTGCAGGCACGCCTTACCTCACGCGTGCCGGTTCCTTCGTGAAGAATGCGGAAGGCTACCTGGAAAACGCGGCCGGCTTCCAGCTGATGGGTTACCCCTACGGCTCCAACCCGCCGGCAGCTGTGGTCAACGGCTTTACCGGTCTTGAGGCGATCAACGTCAACAATTTTGGTCTGACGGCATCTCCCTCCACGCAGGGCAGCTTCCCCGCAAACCTCAATCGCGACGATAAGGCCGCGACGGCGCCGCTTCCGAGCACCAACTCCGCAACTGCGGCGTTCGGCAACAAGACGTCGTTGACGGCATTCGACAGCGGCGGTGCGAAGGTTCTCTACGATTTCTATTACACCAAGACGGGCGACAACACCTGGGAGGTGTCGGTCTATCGTCAGGATCAGTCGACCAATGGTGGTTTCCCTTATACGGCGACTGCACCGGCAACCCTTGTTAAGGAAACGGTGGATCTGGAGTTCGATCCCGCTACCAACAAGCTCACGACCGCATCTCCGAAATCGATCACCATCAATGACGACAACAGCGGCGTGGCGCAGGCGATCAATATCGACCTGTCGGAAATGACGCAGTTCTCCACGAAATTCACGCCCGGCACCGCGATCCTGGATGGCAACGGCCCGAGCCAGATCAAGGATGTCGAAATCGGCAAGGACGGTGTGGTGACGGCGGTTTATCAGGATGGCGGCCGTCGCAACATCTACCAGCTGGCTCTCGCCACGGTGCCGAGCGTCGACAATCTCAGCCCGCAGAACGGTAACGTCTACCTGCCCAGCAACGAGTCGGGTGTCGTCACCATCGGTTTCCCGCAGTCGGGAAGCTTTGGTTACGTTCAGAAGGGTGCGCTGGAGGGCTCGAATGTCGATATCGCCAGCGAACTTACCGACATGATTGAATCCCAGCGTATCTACACAGCGAATTCGAAGGTCTTCCAGACTGGATCGGATTTGATGGACGTCCTGATCAATCTGAAGAGATAATATTCTCACGAGGACAGATGAATGTCGCTCACGTCAGCAATGAATACTGCGCAGTCGATTTTCAATAATACAGGTAAGCAGACGGACGTTACCTCGAAGAACATTGCCAATGTCGGCAATGCGAATTACGTCAAGCGAACCGCCATTCTCGGCACGACCATGGCCGGAGCGAGTATCGTCTCCAATGGCCGTGCCCAGAATGAAAGTCTTCTCAGGCAGACAATCTCCAGTTCTTCCCTCGCTTCGGGCCAGAAGACCGTTTTGACCGGTCTCGAGGAGATGAAGAGCATTTTCGGCGGGAATGACTACGAAAGTTCTCCTTCCACCTATATGAAGGAATTGCTCAAGAGCCTTGTTGGTTATGCAGCCAAGCCGAGCGATTCCGCTTTGGCCGCGACGGTGGTGACCGCCGCCACGGACGTTGCCAGTTCCCTGAACAAGGCTTCGGCCGAATTGCAGTCGATGCGCCTGCGCGCCGACAAGGAAATCACCCTTCAGGTCGACAAGCTGAATGATCTGCTTGCGAAATTTGAAGAGGCCAATAACGAGGTCAAGGCGCAGACGGCGATCGGCGGCGATCCGAGCGACGCCCTCGATCAGCGCGAAGCGCTTGTTAAGGACATCTCGTCCATTATCGGCGTCAATGCCGTCACGCGTCCAAACAATGATGTCGCGCTCTATACGACGGATGGTGCGACGCTGTTCGAGATCGTGCCGCGCAAGGTAACCTTCAACCAGCAGCCGGGCTACGATGCGACGACGACCGGCAACGCAATTTATATCGATGGCGTGGCGCTCAAGGCGGGCACCGGCAGCAACACGACGGCAGAGGGTTCGCTTCAGGGCCTGATGCAGCTTCGTGACGATCTGGTGCCGACCATGCAAAGCCAGCTCGACGAGATCGCGCGCGGTCTGATCACCATGTTTGCGGAAAAGCCGGCTGATGCAACCGCTGGCCTGCCGAACATGCCGGGCCTGTTTACCTATGGCTCTCCCCCGGCGACGACCATTCCGGCGGATGGGGTTGTCTCTCCCGGGCTCGCCGCCAGCATTACCGTCAACCCGGCGTTAATTATTTCTAAAGGTGGCAATCCGGAATTGTTGCGTGATGGTGGTATCAACGGTACCGATTATATCATCAATAGCACGACTTCGGGCGGAACCGGTTTCTCCGCGCTGATCGACAGTTATGTCACTGCTTTCGACGCACCCATGAATTTTTCCGCGTCGACACGTATCGATACGAATACCAGCATCCTGAAATACGGCACCAACTCGATGGGGTGGCTCGAACAGGAACGTTCCGGTGCGACTTCGGCAAACGAGGCGAAAAGCGCGCTTTATGAGCGCTCGTCCACTTCCTATTCGAACAATACGGCGGTCAGCCTGGATGAGGAGCTCTCGCTGCTCATGGATATCGAACAATCTTACAAGGCGGCCACGAAGCTGGTGACGACAGTGGATGAAATGCTCAAGTCGCTGATGGACATGGTGAGGTAAACGATGAAAACGTCCTTCATTTCATCGCTGGCAATGCAGAACAGCATGCGCAGCACCATCCTCAAAGCCCAGCTTGAGATGACCAATCTCAATACGGAGCTGACGACGGGCAAACATGCGGATCTCGGCGTGACGCTGGGCGCCAATACGGCGCGCAGCCTCGATCTCAATCGCGATGTCGACCGTCTCCAGTCAAACATCACCATCAATGCATTCGCCACTCAGCGTCTTGAATCCTCTCAGGCCGCTCTGACGTCGATGGCGACGGCGGCTAACAAGATCCAGAGCGTCGTGTTGACCACCAACGGAGCGGAGGCCCCGACGACGGCGGTCGTGCTCCAGACCATTACCGACGCCTACAAGACCTTTACCGGTTTTGCCAATACGGCGGTCGGGGGTGAGTACCTGTTTTCGGGTATCAATACCGATGTGCAGCCGGTCGATGACTATTTTGCAGAAGGATCGACGCTGAAGACGGCCTATGATGCCGAGTTGAACGCTTTCCTCGCGACGGCCGGTGTGTCCAAGCCCTCGGACCTGACCAAGGACCAGGTCAGCGCGTTCATGACGCATATCGAGGGTGTCTTTAACGGCACCACCACCGTGACGAACCCGCCGCATACCGGCCTGGACGGCACCCAGAATTACGATTTCTGGACGACTTTCGGTTCCAAGGCGAGCGACACGAACATGACGAGTCGCGTCAGCCAGAATGAGGTGGTGCAAAGTTCGACGAACAGCAATTCCCAGGGAATGCGCTATTTCGCAATGACGGCTGTCACCGCCATGACTTTTCTCGACAGCAGCGTGAGCAGTGAGATTCGCGCCATGGTGGCTTCGCAGTCCGGCACGAATATCGGTAAGGCCATTGACGGCCTGAACCAGCAGGCGAGTAGCCTCGGCCTTTCCCAGGAGCGTGTCAAGAAGTCGAACGACTCCCTGGCGGCGCAGAAAAAGATCATCGAAACGCATCTGCTGGATATTGAGGGGATCGATACTTACGAGGCGAAGACCCGTCTCGATCTGCTGCAGCAGCAGATCGAAATCGCATACAGCCTCACGTCGCGTCTGCAAAAAATGAGTCTGGTGAACTACCTCTGATGAACAGGGGTGGCGGCAGATAAAGGATACATGAATGTACCAGTTTTCCTACGCCGAAATCATGGAGGATGGTGTCGCAAACGCGAAAGATCGCGAGCGACAGGCGTTGAACAAATCGATCGAACTGCTTGTGGAGGCAAAGGATAGCTCTTCCCAGCGCCATACGATCGAAGCACTTTTTTACACTCGGCGGGTCTGGATCCGCTTCATTGAGGACCTCAAGCAGCCGGATAACCAGCTGGCCATGGAACTGAGGGCCAATCTGATCTCGATCGCGATCTGGATTTTGAAAGAGTGCGAACTGATCCGGAAACGTCAGTCGACGAATTTCCAGGGCATAATTGACGTGACAACCATCATCAGGGATGGACTGAAATGAAAAGTACACTTCGAATTTCGCTGAAATCGGGCGAAAAGATTTTCATCAACGGCGCGGTTCTGCGTGTGGATCGCAAGGTCGCGCTCGAATTCCTGAACGATGTCACCTTCCTGCTCGAAAACCACGTTCTGCAGCCCGATCAGGCGACGACGCCGCTCCGGCAGCTTTATTTCATCGCGCAGATGATCCTCATCAACCCGGAAGGGCGCGAGCAGTCCACCAACATGTTCCGCAAGTCGGTCAGCATGCTGTTGAACTGCTTCCAGCATGACGAGGTTCTGGCGGAACTCAAGCGGATCGACGGCCTGGTCGCCTCCGGCAAGGCTTTCGAAGCGCTGAAGGCCATTCGTGGTCTTTATCCGATCGAGGAAAAGATCCTCAACAATCAGGAAATGACCCCGGCAACGATCGAACAGATTCGCAAGGAGATCGCACCATGGCGGTAGATGCAGTCAATTCGGCAACCGCTAACCCCTGGGCCAATGCCGGTGCGAGCAGCAGTGACAAGAATGCGGCCTCGCTGAACTATGACAGTTTCCTGAAGCTCCTCATCGCCCAGATGAAGAACCAGGATCCGACCAGCCCGATGGATGCGGGCCAGCAGATGTCGCAGCTCGCGAGCTTCTCGCAGGTCGAGCAGACGATCAAGACCAACACCCACCTGAAGAGCATGCTGCAGGCGGAAGCCCTGACACGCGCGTCCGATCTTGTCGGCAAGACCGTCATGAGCGCCGACGACAAGGTTACCGGTGTGGTGAAGGAAGTCGAAGTCTATTCGGACGGCGTCATCGCCATCACCGAAGCTGGTGACAAGGTGCTGCTGCAGGCCGGTGTCACCTTCTCCAACGGCCCGATCAAGAGTACATCTGGTGACGAAACCGATTCGAACAACTCGGCCGGTTCGTGAATATGAAGAGGCGGCATCACGCCGCCTTTCAGGAATAAGGATGCGACGATGAACGAGGCCGATGCGCTTGATATCATGCAGGCGGCAGTCTGGACCGTTCTCGTCGCGGCCGGTCCGGCGGTTCTCGCCGCCATGATCGTCGGTGTCGCCATTGCCTTCATTCAGGCCCTGACCCAGGTTCAGGAAATGACGCTGACCTTCGTTCCCAAGATCGTCACGATCATGATTGTTCTCGGTGTCGCCGCCCCCTTCGTGGGCGCGCAGATATCGCTTTTCTCCAATCTCGTCTTCTCCCGCATCCAATCCGGCTTCTGACGCCGTTTCCTCGATATGCCACCCTCGCGCAAGCTTCAGCGGCTAGGGATAGGATGAAGCATCGGACCGACTTGCGTGAGCGATTGTCGAAAGCCGATGCCGTGGAACCGTGCGGCGGCTTTCCGTCGCCCTTCTCATGAAGAGACAGGACGAATTTTATGGCGCAACCACCAGTCATTTCCCTGCCCAAGGTCAGTCCGAGCACGCGCGATATCGGCTTTGCACTGGGCATCGTGGCGATCCTCTGCGTCCTCTTCCTGCCTATTCCGGTCATGCTGGTCGATATCGGCCTGGCGTTCTCGATCGCGCTCTCGGTCCTCATCCTCATGGTGGCGCTCTGGATCCAGCGGCCGCTGGATTTCTCGTCTTTCCCGACCGTGCTGCTGATCGCGACCATGATCCGCCTGTCGCTGAACATTGCGACAACACGCGTCATCCTGTCCCACGGCAATGAGGGGCCGACGGCGGCCGGCGGCGTGATTGCCGGCTTTTCCAGCCTCGTCATGTCCGGGGATTTCGTGATCGGTCTGATCGTCTTCCTGATCCTGATCACCGTCAACTTCATCGTCATCACCAAGGGTGCGACGCGTATCGCCGAAGTCGGCGCGCGCTTCACCCTCGATGCCATTCCCGGCAAGCAGATGTCGATCGATGCCGACCTGTCCGCCGGCATCATCGACGAAAAGGAAGCGCAGCGCCGCCGCCGGGAGCTGGAAGAGGAAAGCTCCTTCTTCGGTTCGATGGACGGTGCCTCGAAGTTCGTGCGCGGCGACGCGATCGCCGGCCTCATCATCACCGCGATCAACGTCTTCGGCGGCATCATCATCGGTTATTTCCGCCATGGCATGCCGATCGGCGAAGCAGCCGACGTTTTCGTCAAGCTTTCGGTCGGTGACGGTATCGTTTCGCAGATCCCCGCCCTGATCGTATCGCTGGCAGCCGGCCTTCTGGTGTCGCGCGGCGGCACGGCCGGTTCGACCGATCAGGCGGTGGTCAACCAGCTGAGCGGTTATCCGCGCGCTCTGATGGTTTCGGCCATGCTGATGGGTCTGCTCGCCATCATTCCGGGCCTTCCCTTCCTGCCCTTCATTTTCCTTGGCGGCATCATGGCCTTCGGCAGCTGGTATATTCCACGCCAGGCGGAGGCCGAAAGTGCGCTTCGCCGTCAGGAAGAAGAGAACAAGGTTCTCCAGACCACCGAGGCGGAAAAGGACTCGGTCAAGCAGGTGCTGAAGACGGCCGAGATCGAGCTGGCGCTCGGCAAGCAGGTCTCGACCCGCCTGCTCGGCGCGCATCAGGAACTGGCCTTCCGCGTCGGCAAGATGCGCAAGAAATTCGCGGCCCAATATGGCTTTGTGGTGCCGGAGATCAAGGTCTCCGACGACATCATGATCCAGGAGAAGGCCTACCAGATCCGCGTCCACGGCACGACGATCGCGTCGAGCAACCTGCGCGTCGGCGATGTTCTGGTCGTGACGGGGGCAGGGCGCAAGCCGAGCATTCCGGGCGACGAAATCCGCGAACCCGCCTTCGGCATGCCCGCCGTCTCGATCCTCGAAACCTTCACCGAGGATCTGAAGCGCGAAGGTTTCCACCCGATCGACAACGTCTCGGTGGTGCTGACGCATCTGAGTGAAGTCATCCGCAACAACCTGCCGCAGCTCCTGTCCTACAAGGACGTCAAGATCCTCATCGACAGGCTCGATCCCGAATACAAGAAACTCGCCGATGAAATCTGCTCGTCGCATATGTCCTATTCCGGCCTGCAGGCGGTGCTGAAGCTGCTGCTTGCCGAGCGCGTATCGATCCGCAACCTGCATCTCATTCTCGAAGCGGTTGCCGAACTCGCACCGCATGTGCGCAAGACGGAACAGATCGTCGAACATGTTCGGGTGCGCATGTCGCAGCAGCTCTGCGGCGATCTGGCGGATAATGGCGTGCTGCGCGTCCTGCGCCTCGGCAACAAGTGGGACATGGTGTTCCATCAGGCGCTGAAGCGCGACCAGAAGGGCGAAATCGTCGAATTCGATATCGATCCCCGCCATCTCGAGGAATTTTCCGAGCAGGCGTCCAAAGTTATCCGTGAATTCATGGATCGTGGCCTGCCCTTTGTCCTTGTAACCTCGCCGGAAACGCGGTCCTATGTGCGCATGATTATCGAGCGACTCTTTGCGACCCTGCCGGTTCTTTCGCATGTGGAACTTGCCAAGGGTCTGGAGATCAAGATTCTGGGCGCCATTTCATGATAACCGACCCGCAAGGGACAATTATCGCATTGTTCCTTGCCGTTTGCCGCATCGGCGCCTGTTTCATGACCATGCCGGGCTTTTCCAGCTCGCGCATTTCGCCGCAGATCCGCATGTTGCTCTGTGTGGCGGTGTCCATGGCGCTGCTGCCCGTCTTGTGGGACACGATCTACCCGAAGGTTTCCGGCGCAAGCCAGGGCACCGTTGTCGGCCTTATCTTCACCGAGATCCTCATCGGTGCCATGTATGGGCTGATAGCACGGTTCTACACGCTTGGCTTCCAGTTCACCGGCTCGCTCATCGGCGCTTCCATCGGCCTTAGCGCGCCGGGCGGGGCCGATGTCATCGAAGACGTGCAGGAAAACCAGATATCCAACTTCATCACCTTTGGCGGCCTGCTGGTGCTGTTCATGCTGGATTTTCACCATATCGTCCTGAAGGCGCTGGTGGATTCCTACAGCGCTACGCCGGTCGGCGCGCTCATCAGCAGCCAGAAGATGCTGATTACGCTGACCGATACGCTACGGGCGTCCTTTTCGATCATGTTGCGGCTGGCGAGCCCCTTCGTGATCTACGGCCTGATGTTCAACGTCGCCGTCGGCCTCATAAACAAGCTCGCGCCGCAGATTCCCGTCTATTTTATCTCGACGCCCTTCGTTCTCGCGGGCGGTCTTTTCATGCTCTATTTGTCGGTCGCGGCCCTCATCCGGCAATTCGTGGATGGTTTCGGCCCGGTCTTCATCGGCTTTTGATCTGGAGAAAACGCGATGGCTTCGGACAAGCGCTCCGCCAAGCTCAAACGTCTGGTCACCGTCCAGCGGCACATGGAAAAAATGGCCGAGGTGGAATTGGCCGACACCACCCGCACCCGGAGCGAGGTGGCGCAATCCATGGAGAGCACGCTCGAGGCCATGAGTTCGATGGAGCCTGTGCATCAGACGTTCTCCCGGCATTATTCGGATCGTTATGGCCGCCTCGTCGTCCAGGACCGCCAGCTGGCCGGTGTGCAGCAGTTTCAGGAAAACAAGGTGCTGAAGGAAAAGACCAAGGCCGACAGGCTGGAGGACCGGATGCATATTGCCCGCGATCTCGAGGATCGCGAGGCCGATGATAATGCAATCTATGATTTGTTAGAAATTACGAATGTTTCCCACACACCAGCCTCCAGCAAGGTTGGCGATCCATAGTCTATCCCATTGTTGCATCGCGGACGTTTTGAAGGCGTCTTCGGCGATGTTTCTTGATTGAACGAACGCGTCGGTTTTCGTCCGGTACGTTCGTCAGCTCGGGAGTTCGGGACGTGGCGATATCGGTTATAAGCGATCTGGTGATGGATGTGGTTCGCGCGGCGGACCCCCAGGAAGTACAGGTCGCCCAGGAAAAACTGAAGGCGAACAAGGCGGCTTTCGCGGCCACCAGCCTTGCCGATGCCGGCAAGGGCTTCGGCGCCGCTGTCGATATGCTGGATGGCGCTTCCTCGAAGGCCGGCCTTGGCGACACGAATATTCGTGCGCCCCGCACCGAAATCCCGGAAACATACCGTAAATATGAAGCCTCGGTGCTCCAGACCTTCGTTGCCAACATGCTGCCGAAAGACAGTGAGGAAGTATATGGCAAGGGTAATGCCGGCGAGATCTGGAAAAGCATGATGGCGGAACAGTTTGCCGATACGATTTCCAGAAATGGCGGCGTCGGCATTGCGGAGCAGGCTTACAAGGATGCGCTGCGGAAAGCCGAAAGCAAAGGCATTACCGACGTATCGATGAATGACAAAGACCATAATGCTGCAATTCGGATGGTGGCGGAGTTCGAGCGGCAGGTCCTCGGCGTTTCCAATGATAAAACGGACGAGGCTTGAGAATGAAAAACCCTAACGAGGAGACAAGCATGGACCTTATGTCGAACGACCACCGTATCCAATCCGTTCTCGGCCGCCTTGAGATGATCATCGACAATGAGAACGACAATATCGGTAAGGACCCGCAGTTCGACTTCAAGGTCTCCAACGCCCACAAGAGCCGTTGCCTCTATGAGCTGACGATGCTGGTCCGCGATACGCCGCGCGAGGAAATCGCCGCCGGTTACATGGATCAGGTCAAGGGCATCAAGTCCAAGCTCGCTACCAATGCCAGCCGCGTCGAAGCGCATCTGAACGCGGTTCGCGCTGTTGCCGATCTGCTCAAGAGCGCGATCCAGGAAGCCGATACGGACGGCACCTATTCGCAGGAACAGTTCCTTTACGGCGCAGCCTCCTGATGTTGAAGCTTCTTCTCACCGGCGTCTGGGTTTGCGCCGTCACGCTCGGCGCGGTGTATTTCTCCGTCCAGATGGCGACGGCGCCTTCGCCGGATGAGGCGGGAGCGAAAAAGGCCAATCTGCAGCTGGTCAAGGGCGAAAGCATCACCATTCCCGTCATCAATGATGGCGGGGTGAACGGTTATTTCCTCAGCCGGATTTCGCTGCGTGTCGACAAGGACAAGATGGCGAAGATCGAGCTGCCCGCAACGCAGCTGATGACCGATGAATTGTTCACGCTTCTGGCGGGTTCTTCCATGGTCAACATCGCCAATATTTCCACCTTCGATCCCGAAGCCTTCAAGCAGCGTATCCGTGAGGGGCTGAACAAGCGGCTCAACGACGAGGTGGTCGAGGATGTGCTGATCGAGCAGCTCGATTATCTGTCGAAAGCCGATATTCGCGAGCAGAACGGCAACGGCACGCCCCGCTCGGTCAAGCTTGTCGAGGGCGAAAAGGCCGAAGCTGGAAAAGAGGCGGCCGCGGCGCCCAGCCACTGACGGCGCGGGCTTTGGCGGCACAAAAGCGTGCCACCCTGCTGGTTAATCGTCTCTTTCTGCCTCCCGGAGCATTTGAGAGATTGCTTTCAAGCTAAATTCAACCTGCACCTGTATAACAAACCCATGAACCACCGGCCCGCAGGTCATGCGTGAGATCGGTGGTGATGGGTATGCATTTGGGGGTTGGCAAATGGGGTTCGCGTCAGGTTTTGCGCGGTCGGGATCGCAGCGGAATATCCACGGATTGGGCGTCTGTGATCTTGAATGGAATGGCGCGCTGGAACTGGTTTCCGGCAAGGCTTCGGCCTGTGAAGGGCACACCATGCTCTCCTTTCTCACCATCGAGAAGGCGAAGCTTTCCCTGAAGGACAACGCCTATCGGCAAATTCTGGAAAGCTGCCTGCTCCTGCCGCAGGGCAAGGGAATGAAGGCCGCGGCACGGGCAGAACATGGCGAACCTCTGCCCGCCACCATCGATGGCGTTGCCTTCGTCATGGCGCTTCTGACCTATATGGCGGTGCCGAAACGCATCGGTGTTGCCGGAGATGACGCGGTGCAGATCGGCGAGGTGCTTGCCCGGCTGCGCGCGCATGCACCCTGGCACGATTTCGTCATGCTGAACCGGGATGCATCGGGCGTTAAGGTGGATGTTCTGCTGGCCGGAATGCTGAAGGAAAATCAGGAAAAATGGCTGCACCGCACCGTCAGCCATGAGGATGCGCGTGTTACCATCGCGGTCGGCCCATTGTTCAAGGTCCTGTCGTCCGAAGTGGCCGGCATGCCGGAGATTTTCCGCAAGCTGCATATGAGCTGGCTTTACAGCCTTTGCGCCGAACCCTGGCACATCGCGCTCGGCAAGAGCTGACACCAGACCTGCCAATCCTCACGTTAACCATTTGTTTGCCACGATCCTTTAACCTCTCGTAAGGTTTTGACAGTTGCCCGTTGCGGGCGGCACCGATGGCGGCAGACGGCTTCAGATGGTTGATGACAATCCGGATATGATGGCGATCCGCCCCGAGGGGGATGATGTCGCCGCGCCCTCATCGCAATGGCGCAGGCATTGTCTGCGGCTCCTGACGGCAGGCTGCGTCGCGGCGGCAACGCTTGCGGGTGCTGCCATTCCGTTGTTCCTCATCGATTCCGGTTTTCGCGGTTATGTTTCGCAGGCCCGGATCGAGGTTACCCAGACCGCTTATGATGCCCCGGATGCGACCCGTTTTCTGGCGATGGCGCGGCGGACCCTGCTTTCGCCCTCCGGGCTTGAGCGGGTAACCGCCGATCTGAAGCTGAAACCCGCCGATATGATCGGTGTTCGCAATCAGGGTGAGCTTGGCCTGCTTCTCGATCTCCTGACCGGTGGACATGCGCGCGTGGTTTCCCCGCGTGAGGCGCTGAACGGCGCCGTGGGCGAAGCGATCCGGCTGGAACTGACCCCCGACGAAAATATGCTGATCGTGACCGCCAAGGCGGCGACGCCTGAAATGGCGATGCGGCTGACGGACTATCTTTCGATGCGCGTGATGGCGGATGGCAAGGCCGGCACAATGACGCCCGCCATGCGCGAGACGGAGAGAGCACGGAAGAAGCTGGACGAGGCGGAAGCCGCCGTAAACGGTTTCCAGATGCGTCATGGCGATGCCGTGATGACCGAAGCGCAGCAGCTCGAACAGCAATTGCGTGACGTAAACGACAGTCTGGCGCGCGCCACCCGGCAGCAACAATCTCTCCAGGCCGATCTGGCTGCCGCCTCAGCTCTGAAGCCGAATGACGTGTATTCCAAACCTCTCCCGGCCGGCACGGCATTTTCGGCGCTTGAGGATGTCAGGCAGAAACAGGCGAGTGCCAGCATGGCGCTTGCCGGTGTTTCGGTGGATTACGGCCCGAAACATCCCCGCCGCATCGCCGCCCAGAATGCCGTGGATGCCGCGCAGGCGCTGGCCGCCCCCGCATTGCGCCAGTTGCTCGACGGGCTGCGGGCGGATGAAAAGCGCGTCAATCAGGAGATCGCCACCGTCACTGGCGAGCAGAAGACATATCTCGACCGCCTGAATACCCTCGGTGTCGCGCCCGGTGAATTCTCCAGATTGCAGGGTGAGCTGGAAACGGCGCGAAATACCTATCTGGAGGCCAGCGAACGCCGCGACCTGACCGTTTCGGCAACGCCCGCCATTGAAACCCGTCTGGCCAGGAAGGCAGCACCCGGCGAATTGTCCCGGGACCTGACGCAGGCCGCGATGCTGGCGGGCGGCGGGGCGCTGATCGGCCTGCTGGGCAGCCTCTACCTCCTCAGCTATCGTCGCCATGACGAGGAAGAAGAGGCGGAAGCGGTATTGGCCGTCGAAACCACCGAGGAACCGCTCTCCCTCGCTGCCGTGCCGCAATTTTCGGAATTCGAGCCCATCGAGCCAGCCGTATTTGATGATCTCCCACTGCTTGCCGCGGAGGCGGATGTCGAAGCGGCGGCGGAGGAAGACAGCTTTGCCGACTATTACGGCGAGGCCGCAAATGACGCTGATGATATGCCGCTGGACGAGCGCGTGCGGCAGGTTCTGATGGGCAATCGTACCGTCAGGACGGCCGATCCCGCATCGTCAGGGCTACCGCCGCTGCTGGCCGAAGCCCTTGCCGGACGCTTCGATCACGCCGAGGCCGAAGCCGAGGAGCTGATGGAATTGCGACGGGAATTGGCGTTCCTGAGAGAGCGTCTCGCCGATTACGCCGATCACCGCGAAGACTACCGCAAAACAGCCTGAAAACGCCGCATTTTAGCTTGCATTCCTGCGAAGGGGGCACCATACGGAGCCTACGTAACCCAGCAGGAGCAGGACGCATGGCAGTTGTGATTGACGGGAAGGCGAAGGCGGCTTCGGTAACGGAGGCGGTCCGCAAATCGGCAGAAGCGCTCGAGGCGGAAAAGGGCGTGAAGCCCGGTCTGGCGGTTGTCATCGTCGGAAATGATCCGGCCAGCCACGCCTACGTGAACTCCAAGAGCAAGATGGCGAAGCAATGCGGTTTCAACTCCATCCAGCACACGCTGCCGGAAGAAACCAATCAAGCTGACCTCCTGAAGCTGGTTGGCGAAATGAACGCCGATGTGTCCATCCACGGCATTCTGGTGCAGCTGCCCCTGCCGAAACATTTCAATTCGGATGAGATCATCCAGTCGATCCTGCCCGAGAAGGATGTCGACGGTCTCAGCGTCTTGAATGCCGGCAAGCTGGCAACCGGCGATCTCGCCACCGGCCTCATCTCCTGCACACCCGCCGGCGCCATGCTGCTTGTGCGCGGCATTCACGGTGACGACCTTTCCGGCCTCAACGCCGTTGTCATCGGCCGCTCCAACCTCTTCGGCAAGCCCATGGGCCAGCTTCTGCTGAATGCCAATGCCACGGTGACCATGGCGCATTCGCGCACCAGGGATCTCGCCACCGTCTGCAAGACGGCGGATATTCTCGTCGCGGCAGTCGGCCGCGCGGCGATGGTGAAGGGCGATTGGGTAAAGCCCGGCGCAACCGTCATCGATGTCGGCATCAACCGCATTCCCGCACCGGAAAAGGGCGAAGGCAAATCGAAGCTGGTTGGCGATGTCGCCTTTGACGAGGCAAGCGCCGTTGCTGCCGCCATTACCCCCGTGCCCGGCGGTGTCGGCCCGATGACGATCGCGATGCTGATGGCCAACACCGTCATCGCCGCCTATCGCGCTCAGGGGCTGACGGCGCCGAAGTTTTAAGAGTCGTAGACAGCAAAAAGGGGATACTTCTCCTCATTCCTGTGACGAGCACAGGAATGAGAGTGGAGGGGCGCTCAAGCGAGAAACGCCTTGTGCCAGCGATGTGTCCGGCTTCAGCCGCAGCACATGCATCAAGACCATCCGCCTTACGCTTTCGGAGCCGGCCCCGTCGAAGCGCGCACCACCAGTTCCGCCTTCCAGAGTTCCTGATGGGGTTCCGTCTGGTTGAGCTTGATGCGATTGATCAGGCGCTGGCCGACGCGCACCCCCGCTGCCCTGAGTGATGAGCGGGTGGTGGTCAGCGGCACCGAAAAATTATCGGGCTTCAAAAGTGGCAGCACGTCGTCATGGGCGATCAGCGAGATATCCCTGCCGGGTTTCAGGCCACGCTGGTTGAGCGAACGGATCGCACCGAGTGCCAGCGCGGTACTGGCGCAGAGAATGGCGGTCGGTGTTTCCGGGTGTGACAGCAGAGCCTCCATACCGAGATACCCTTCCTCATCCGTCATGCTGCTGTGCCGTTTATTGGCCGGGTGCAGGGAAAGGCCATTGGCCGCCAGCGCCTTTTCCACCCCGAGACAGCGCCGGTAGGTGAAGTCATAACCTTCCGGGCCATTCAGCAGCCCGATTCGCGTATGGCCAAGCTGCAGGAGAAGCTGGGTCGCATCGCGGAAGGCGCCTTCATTATCCACGTCGAGATAAGGGTAATCCTCCTCCACGCCGACGGAGCGGCCATGCACGAGGAAGGGCAGGGAGAGCGACTGCATCATGGCGATGCGTGGGTCGTTATTCTTCATGTAGGCGAGATAGATACCGTCGACGCTGCCGCTCGCCGCCAGTCCTCGCAGGGCCTCGCGCTCCTTCTCCGGTTCGGTCGGCATGATGACGAGATGAAAGCCGCTGCGCGAGGCTTCCTCACCCAGCCCGCTCAGGAATTCACCGAAATGCACGTCGGAGCGATGGTGTTCACCAATCGGCATGACGAGGCCGATGGAACCGACCTTACCCGTTGCCAGCCGCTGTGCCGCGGCATTCGGGCGATAACCGGTCTTTTCGGCCGCCTCCATGACGCGGCGGCGGGTTTCCGCGCTGACCTCCGGATAGCCGTTGAGCGCCCGGCTGATGGTCGTCTGCGAAATCCCCAGCAGTTGCGACAACTGTTTCAGGTTCATGTCTGTCATTTCCTCCATGCGCGCGCTCGGGAAAAAGGCCAAAAGCCGCTCCTCACATTCCCAAAGCGCTTTAGATTTTTATCAGCCCCATGCGCTTTTCTCAATCGAAAATGATAGCCGCCTTCCGAAATAAATATGACTATTCCCAAGGCTCTGCAACGTTTCCGCAGAAAGAGCCTCTTGACTCGGTCTCAATGACAATGAGATGAATAGGCAGCCAAAGCGCTTTGATTGAGAGAGGACGCTTTGAGCCTTTTATGTGATGGGAGGTAAATCACATGCGGAAGACTCTTTTGGCGACGGCGGCCTCGATGGTGCTGCTGTCGGGTTCGGCCTTTGCTGCCGATCTGAAATTCGCACCCGGCGCAGATGCCAAGTTCAACTGGAAAAGCTACGAGGACTTCAAGGCGGCCCATGCCGACCTGAAAGGTCAGACACTGACGATTTTCGGCCCCTGGCGCGGTGAGGATGAGGCGCTGTTCCAGTCGGTGCTCGCCTATTTCGCTGATGCGACCGGCGTGAATGTCCGTTATTCCTCGTCGGAAAATTACGAGCAGCAGATCGTTATCGACACGCAGGCGGGTTCGCCGCCCAATATCGCCATTCTGCCGCAGCCCGGCCTTCTGGCCGATCTGGCCGCCAAGGGTTTCCTTGTGCCGCTCGGCGATGCGACCGCCAGCTGGGTCAAGGAAAATTACGGCGCGGGCCAGTCCTGGGTCGATCTCGGCAGCTACAAGGGCAAGGATGGCAACAAGGCCTATTTCGCGTTCCCCTTCAAGGCGGACGTGAAGTCGCTCGTCTGGTACGTGCCTGAGAACTTCGAGGAAGCGGGCTATAAAGTGCCCGAGAGCATGGAAGACCTGTTCAAGCTGACCGACCAGATCGTCGCCGATGGCGGCACGCCCTGGTGCATCGGCCTCGGTTCCGGCGGCGCCACCGGCTGGCCGGCCACCGACTGGGTGGAAGACCTGATGCTGCGCACGCAGCCGCTGGATGTCTACCAGAAGTGGACGACCAACGAAGTCAAGTTCACCGATCCGGCCGTGGTTGCGGCGATCAACGAGTTCGGCAAATTCGCCAAGAACGAGAAATATGTGAGCGGTGGTGTTGCGGCCGTGGCCTCCACCGACTTCCGCGACAGCCCGAAGGGCCTCTTCGACATTCCGCCGAAGTGCTACCTGCATCATCAGGCGTCTTTCGTGCCGTCCTTCTTCCCGGAAGGCACCAAGGTGGGTACCGATGTGGATTTCTTCTACATGCCGACCTATGCCTCAAAGCCTGAACTCGGCAAGCCGGTTCTGGGCGCCGGCACGCTCGTCACCATCACCAAGGAAGCGCCGGCTGCCAAGGCATTCGTCGAATTCCTGCAGACCCCGATCGCCCATGAAGTGTGGATGGCGCAGTCCAGCTTCCTGACGCCGTATAAGGGCGTGAATGTCGACACCTATGCCAACGAACAGATGAAGCGCCAGGGCGAAATCCTGACGACCGCGACGACCTTCGGTTTTGATGGTTCCGACCTGATGCCCGGCAAGATCGGTGCCGGCGCATTCTGGACCGGCATGATCGATTTCGTCGGCGGCAAATCCGCCGATCAGGTCGCCACCGACATCCAGAAGGCCTGGGACGGCCTGAAGTAACGGCATGTAGATCAGGCCCGGCTTCCGGCCGGGCCCATTTACCAAGGGAAGGGCCGACGACCGCATAAATCAGCGCGGCGTGGAGAGGATCAAGGGAGGGAACATGGCTCAACAACTCGTGTCTGCCATAGGCGTCATGGTGGCGGGCGTTTTTGCCTGCGCTGCCTATTATTGGCTATCCGACAAGGTGCTGCAGGCGATCTTTCCCGTCCGCTCGGGAGACGTCATTCACGCATCCCGCAACCTCAACCGCCGCGCCGCCGTCCGGCCATGGTTGTTCATCGGCCCGGCGCTGATCCTTCTGCTCGTTTATCTGGTCTATCCCGTCATCGCCACGCTGGTCCTGTCTTTCTATGACCGGACGGGCAGCGAGTTTGTTGGCCTTGCCAATTATCGCTGGGCGTTTTTCGATGCCGGTTTCTGCCAGTCGATCTTCAACAATATTCTCTGGCTCGCCGTCGTGCCGGCTGCCTGCACCTTCTTCGGCCTCGTCATCGCCGTCATGACGGACCGTATCTGGTGGGGCAACATCGCCAAATCCATCGTCTTCATGCCGATGGCGATCTCCTTCGTCGGCGCTTCCGTCATCTGGAAGTTCATCTACGAGTACCGCGCCGAGGGCCAGGTGCAGATCGGCCTGCTCAACGCCGTCGTCGAGTTTTTCGGCGGCAATCCCGAGGTCTGGATTTCCATGCCTTTCTGGAACAACTTCTTCCTGATGATCATCCTCATCTGGATTCAGACCGGCTTCGCCATGGTCATCCTCTCTGCTGCGCTGCGCGGCATTCCGGAAGAAACCATCGAGGCGGCCGTGATCGACGGAGCAAACGGCTGGCAGATCTTCTGGAAGATCATGGTCCCGCAAATCTGGGGCACCATCGCCGTCGTCTGGACGACGATCACCATCCTCGTGCTCAAGGTCTTCGATATCGTGCTGACCATGACCAACGGCCAATGGAACACCATGGTTCTCGCCAATCTCATGTTCGACTGGATGTTCCGTGGCGGTGGCGACAGCGGCCGAAGTGCGGTCATCGCGCTCATCATCATGGCGGCCGTCACGCCGATCATGGTCTGGAACATCCGCCAGGCCAACCGCGAGATGGAGGGCCGCTGAGATGAATATCGTCAAACGCCTTCGCCGCGTCGGCCTGCCGCGCCTCATCGTCCATGCCAGCGTCCTCGTCGTCGTGCTTCTCTGGCTCTTGCCCACGCTCGGCATTCTCGTCAGTTCGCTGCGCGACAAGGACCAGATCACCGTTTCCGGCTGGTGGACGGCCTTTTCGAGCTCCGAACAGACGGCGGCGGTTCGCCTCGCTGATGCCTCCGTGCAGAAGCAGGAAGGCAGCCGCTATGTCATATCAGGCAATGTTTTTGAAAACGGCGCCGGCGGAAAGGTATCCGCCTTCGGCGTGCGTGTTCAGGAACCCAGGGCCTTCAACGCCGGGGAACCTGCCGATATCGGCGATGGCGAAACCCTGCTCGTCAATACGGACGGTACTTACGAATATAGCAAGGCTTCCAGCTTCGAGGGTTCGCGCGGCAAACGCGTCTACATCTCCGTCGCGACGCCGCCCGTCTTCACCCTTGATAATTACCGCACGGTTCTGACCTCGGAAGGCATCGGCCAGTCCTTCGTCAACTCGCTCACCGTCGCGGTCCCGGCAACCGTCATCCCCATCCTCATCGCCGCCTTTGCCGCCTATGCCCTGTCATGGATGAACTTCTCCGGCCGCAATCTGCTGATTGCCATGGTGGTGGGCCTCATCGTCGTGCCGTTGCAGATGTCGCTGATCCCGCTTCTGCGGCTGTATAACGAAATCGGCACGATCTTCGGCGTGCCGTCCAAGACCTATGCCGGCATCTGGCTGGCGCACACCGCCTTCGGCCTGCCGCTCGCCATCTATCTGCTGCGCAACTACATTTCCGGCCTGCCGAAAGAGATCATCGAAAGTGCCCGTGTGGATGGCGCGAGCGATTTTGAAATCTTCGTCAAGATCATCCTGCCGCTGTCTTTCCCGGCGCTCGCCTCCTTCGCCATCTTCCAGTTCCTGTGGACCTGGAACGACCTGCTCGTCGCCATGGTCTTCCTCGGCACGCAGAAGGACGAGCTGGTGCTGACCGGTGCCTTGAACGCGCTGCTCGGCTCGCGCGGCGGCAACTGGGAAATCCTCACCGCCTCGGCCTTCGTCACCATCGTCGTGCCGCTCTGCGTCTTCTTCGCTCTTCAACGTTATCTCGTGCGTGGCCTGCTCGCGGGCTCCGTCAAGGGAGGCTGATTATTCCATGAACGCCCATACCAGACAGGACACTTCCATGACCGCTTCGGTGACTTCCGCTTTGACGCCCAACAAGGACTGGTGGCGCGGCGCTGTTATCTATCAGATCTACCCGCGCTCCTATCAGGACTCCAATGGCGACGGCATCGGCGACCTCAAGGGCATCACCGACCGGCTGGCGCATATTGCCGGTCTCGGTGCCGATGCGATCTGGATTTCGCCGTTCTTCACCTCGCCGATGAAGGATTTCGGTTACGACGTCTCGAATTATGTCGATGTCGATCCGATGTTCGGCACGCTCGCCGATTTCGACGGGCTGATTGCTGAAGCCCATCGTCTCGGCATCCGCGTCATGATCGATCTCGTCATGTCGCACACCTCCGACCAGCATCCGTGGTTCGTGGAAAGCCGTGCCAGCCGCAACAATGCAAAATCGGACTGGTATGTCTGGTCTGACGGCAAGCCGGATGGCACGCCGCCCAATAACTGGCTGTCGATCTTTGGCGGTCCGGGCTGGCAGTGGGACCCGACCCGCATGCAATATTACATGCACAACTTCCTGACCTCGCAGCCGGACCTCAACCTGCATAACCCGGAAGTGCAGGAAGAGCTGCTGAACATCACCCGTTTCTGGCTGAAGCGCGGCGTTGATGGTTTCCGCCTCGACACCATCAACTTCTATTTCCACGACCTCGAGCTGCGCGACAACCCGGCGCTTGCACCGGAACGCCGCAATGCTTCCACGGCTCCTGCGGTCAATCCCTATAACTTCCAGGAACATCTCTACGACAAGAACCGCCCGGAAAACATCGCCTTCCTGAAGCGCTTCCGCGCGGTGCTGGATGAGTTCCCGGACATCGCCGCCGTCGGCGAAGTGGGCGATAGCCAGCGCGGTCTCGAAATCGTCGGTGAATATACTTCCGGCGATGACAAGATGCAGATGTGCTATGCCTTCGAATTCCTCGCACCCGATGCGCTCACCCCGCAGCGTGTAGCCGATGTGCAGGCGGATTTTGCGAAAGCCGCACCGGAAGGCTGGGCCTGCTGGGCTTTCTCCAACCATGACGTCGTGCGCCATGTCAGCCGCTGGGGCGAACATGTCGAGGATAAGGACGCTTTCGCCAAGGTGCTTTCGGCACTCCTGATGACGCAGCGCGGTTCCGTCTGCATCTATGAGGGCGAAGAACTCGGCCTCACCGAAGCCGATATCGCGTTCGAGGATTTGCAGGACCCTTATGGCATCCAGTTCTGGCCGGAATTCAAGGGCCGTGACGGTTGCCGCACGCCGATGGTGTGGGATGCAGGCCATGCGCAGGCCGGTTTCTCGACGTCGGACAAGACCTGGCTGCCCATCCCTGCCGAGCACAAGCAACGCGCCGTCAGTGCCCAGCAGGGCAATGAGGCTTCGGTGCTGGAGCATTACCGCCGCTTCCTCGCTTTCCGCAGGCAGCACCCGGCTTTCGCCAAGGGCGGCATCGAATTCCAGCCGGTTGAGGGCGAGGTGCTGAGCTATACCCGCAAGCTCGGCAACGAAACCGTACTTTGCCTCTTCAACCTGTCGGCAACGCCGGCAAAAGCCAGGCTGCCGGAAGGGAACTGGGAGGTTCTCGAAGGCCACGGCTTTGCAAGCGGCCTTGAGGGCAGAAGCGTAGAACTTCCGGCATGGGGCGCTTTCTTCGCCCGTTACGCCTGACAGAACAGGGAGGAACACCCATGACAAGTCTCGTTCTCAAGGATATCCGCAAATCCTACGGGCAGGTGAAGGTCCTGCACGGCATCGATCTTGCGATTGAACAGGGCGAATTCATCGTTTTCGTTGGCCCGTCCGGCTGCGGAAAATCGACACTTCTGCGCATGATCGCCGGTCTGGAGGAGATCACCGGCGGTGAGATGTTCATTGACGGCCAGCTCGTCAATGAAATCCCGCCCTCGCGCCGGGGTATTGCCATGGTGTTCCAGTCCTATGCGCTTTATCCGCATATGACTGTCTACGACAACATGGCCTTCGGCATGAAGATCGCCAGGGAAAGCAAGCAGGAGATCGACCGCCGCGTTCGCGCCGCCGCCGAAATTCTGCAACTGACGCAATATCTGGAACGTCTGCCCAAGGCACTCTCCGGTGGCCAGCGCCAGCGTGTCGCCATCGGCCGCGCCATCTGCCGCAATCCCAAGGTCTTCCTGTTTGATGAGCCGCTGTCGAACCTTGACGCTGCCCTGCGTGTCGCCACCCGCATCGAGATCGCCAAGCTCAACGAGCAGATGGCCGATACGACGATGATCTACGTTACCCACGATCAGGTGGAGGCGATGACGCTGGCGGATCGTATCGTGGTTTTGAATGCGGGCCGTGTGGAACAGGTTGGCCCGCCGCTCGAACTTTACGAAAGACCCGCCAATCTCTTCGTGGCGCGCTTTATCGGTTCGCCCGCCATGAACATCATCTCGGCGAAGATCGTCGGAACCGGCGAACGCACGTCGATCGAGCTGGCTGGCGGCAAGACGTTGGCCGTCAATGTTCCGACGCCTGCCACCGAACAGGGCAAGGCTGCAAGCTTCGGGGTCCGGCCGGAAGATCTGAGCATCGCCACGGGTGACGACTATCTTTTTGAAGGAAAAGTGTCGATCGTCGAAGCTCTGGGTGAAGTGACGCTGCTTTATCTCGAAGCGCCGAAGGGTCAGGAGCCCATCATCGTCAAGGCGCCGGGCATCGTTTCCGTCGGCAAGGGCGAAACCCTCAGATTTGCCGCGCCGCAGGAAAAGCTTCACCTCTTCGACGCTGCGGGCAAGACCTACCGCCCATAACGACTGCGATCTTAAAAACATGCCCCGGAACATCCTTGTTCCGGGGTTTTTGGGGCCTTTTTACCCTTGTGGAAAAACGCCGAAAATGTCCCGCTTCCGGCCTGTTTAAGACAACTCTGATATGAATTGTTAAAGACTATGGCCTAGTCTCGATGCATTGAGAGAGCATGGGAGTCCGGGCGTGCAGAGCAGTGCGGGTGTCATCAGGAACAATTACCTGAGCAAGGAAGAATCCTTCATGTATGACCGCGAAGGCCGGTTCCGCATGGAAGATACCATGAATGCGGCACGCATCGAATATACCGAAAAGGCCGTCATGCACATGGCGGCGCGCCGCTGCGACGTCATCCGCATTTCGCAGACCGAAGCGGTGCTGGCGCTGCTGACGAAATATAACCTGCCCAACCAGTTCTACCTCGATATTCCCGACGCCCGCATCACCAAGATCGGCTGCGTAATGTTGCGCGTCAACGCCAACAATACGATCCACGTCCGCTTCCTGCGCATGCTGACGCAGAAGGAACTGGACCGCATCTTCGTGTTCAGCACGCATCCGGCGCACAAGGACCGGAAGCTGGATATCCGGTCGTTCTGAAAACCTATCTGATGATAAGAAAATAATCTGATCGGTTGTTTCCACCGTGCGCATTGCCGTGGACCGCATCCCGCCGTTGCTAACTATTATCACTGGATGGTATAGGTGACGGGATAGAGGATATCGGCATGGCAAGCAGTGCAAATCTTGGTCGTCATCTGGAAAGTTACGTTTCCGACCTTGTGAAATCGGGGCGTTATAATTCTCGCAGCGAGGTGCTGCGGGAGGGTGTTCGGCTGGTGGAAGAACGTGAAAAGAAGCTGGCGGCACTTGATTTAGCGATTGCGCGCGGCGTCGCAGATGCCGATGCCGGACGCGTGACGCCAGTCGAAGATGTTGCATCGCAGCTCGGCACCAAATACCGGAAAATTGCTGAAGAACGCGGTCTGTGATCGTCGTTCTAACCGACGAGGCAAAAGCAGGCCTTGAGCGTATCGGTGATTTTATAGCGGTGGATAATCCGCGACGCGCGGAAACGTTCGTTGCCGAATTGCTGGACCGCTGTTCAAGACTGGCGGAGATGCCCCAAGCCTATCCGCTGGTACCCCGTTACGAGCAGACCGGCATTCGCCATCGTCCCTATGAAAGCTATCTTATTTTCTATCGTGTTGCTGAAACCCGCGTGGAAATTCTGCACATTTTGAACGGTGCTCAGGATTACGAATCCATCCTTTTTCCGCAGGACTAACTCACGCGGTTCTTTCGAAAGCGCGGCATGGAATTGGGGTTTGTGGCCCCGTACCAACCCGCTGCTTTCCATACTGCAGGCTTAAGAAAGCCCGCCCAGAACAGTCTGCTTCAACTTCACATCCGCCACCTCGGTGAAGGTCAGGTCGGCACGGCCGAAATAGGATTTCTGGTTGGTGGCTGACCAGTCGTTGCAGACCAGCTTGTAGCGCTCTTTCTTTTCCGGCTTTTCCGGCATGGCGTAGAGATAGTCGCCGGTGCGGGCGGCGAGTGGGATGTCGCCATCCTGGTTGCATCGCTTGAGGATCTGGACGAGCGCCTCACCGTCCACTTCCGTTACCATAAGCTTGCCGTCGAAACGCAGCGAAGCGTTGAAATCATAGCGGCGAATATCGCCCTCGGGCAGGCCGGCGCCGAAGGAGGTGTGGCCGACGAAGCCGACATCCGCGCCGGTTTTTGCGGCGATGAGTTGCGCCACATGGCGGCCTGCCTCATCGACGGTCATCGCCTTGGCGGACTTGCCGACGATTGCCCGCTCTTCGGCGGTGAGGTGCTTTTCCAGCGTCTGCTCGATCAGGCTCTTGAGGGCCGGGGAGGCGGGAGCGCTGCGATCGATGGCGACAGTCTCGATGGCAGCGGCCTTGCCGGGACCGGCGATCGTCGCCACCGTCATGGAGGTGCACCAGGAGCCGGTATGGACATAACGCGTCGCGCCCTGTTCATGCACGAAGTTCAGGTGATCGTGGCCGCCCACCAGCAGCGTACCGTCCGGCAGCAGCGGCAGGATATCGCGGTCGGCGACGACACCGGCGTGGCTCAGAACGATGCTGATCGCATCCGTCTTGACGATCCCCGGCAGATTGGCCTTTGCCCATTCGACCGGCTGCGGAATGTCGAGCATTTCTCGCGTTGCCTTCGGATAGGTATTGATCGCATTGGTGGCGAGGCCCGCCAGAACGACCTTCCGGTCGCCGGCGTTCACCTCGGCACTGGCCGGCGCATAGGGTTTTCCGCTACGCTTGTCGATGATGTTGGAAAGCACGGTGACGCCGAGCGCCTGGGCGCGGGTAACAAAATTGGCGAGGTCGTTATCGATATCCGGCTCATGATTGCCGATATTGATGACGGTGGGGGCGAGCCTCGCGAGCGCCGAGAGGAATGTCCACTCGATTTCGCCGGCAGAACGTGCGGCCACTGCATTGCCGATCTCGAACAGGTCGCCGTTCAGCAGAATGATATGGGGTGCCTTGTCGGCGGCGATACGGGTTTCTATTGCCGCGAGAAGCTGGCCGATGCGCTCATAGGCGGAATGCAGGTCGGAGATGACGATTGCCCGCAGAGCCACGTCCTGTGCCATAACCGGCGTTGCCGCCACCAGCAGCGGCAGCGTGGCGGTGCCGGCCATAAGCTTCAGCACATCACGGCGTTTGCTTGAGAAAATCGTCATGTTCTATGCCCCATCATCCGAAACTATGCCGCCGTCCCCCGGCCGATCGAAGAAGGCCCTAAAGGGAGATCATCACAGCCGCATGACAAGTCTGACGTTTAAGGAATGGGAAATAAAGCGGTTTCTGCGCAGGCTCATCCCGAGCGACACAATGCGGTCAGGCGTTGCCGCGGAGCAGAGTTGCAAGGCGAAAGCCCCGACGGGCCTTCGCCTTGCGAAAGGTCAATGGAACAGAACGCTGGCGCCCTGATCGGCCGGGCCGGCATTGCGGCGGAAGGGGGCGAAAAGTTCGCGGCCCATACCCCATTCATTGCCGGAAAGATCGGCGCGCGCTGGTTCGCGTTTCGCCAGCTCGGCGGCGGAAACAAGCACCTCAAGCGAGCCGGAAATGGCGTCGAGACGGATGATGTCGCCATCGCGGATGAGCGAGATCGGGCCACAATCGGAGGCTTCCGGCGTGACGTGGATGGCGGCCGGCACCTTGCCGGATGCGCCGGACATACGCCCGTCCGTGACCAGAGCCACCTTGAAGCCGCGATCCTGCAGCACGCCGAGCGGCGGCGTCAGGCGGTGCAGTTCCGGCATGCCATTGGCTTTCGGCCCCTGGAAGCGGACGACGGCGATGAAGTCGCGGTTAAGCTTGCCGTCCTTGAAGGCGTCCTGGAGTTCCTGCTGGTCATGGAAGACGATCGCCGGCGCTTCGATGATGTGGCGCTCTGGCTTGACGGCGGAAATCTTGATGACCGATTTGCCGAGATTGCCGGTCAGCATCTTCAGGCCGCCGGTCGGCTGGAACGGGGTTTCGATGCTGGAAAGCACCTTCGGGTCGTGGCTCTGCTCGGGGGAGGGCTGGCGGGTGACGGCGCCCTTCTCGTCAAGCAGGGCATCCACGGTGTAGGCTGCGAGGCCCTGTCCGAAGACGGTGCGCACGTCATCGTGCACGAAGCCCTGTTTCAGCAGCTGCTTGATGAGGAAGCCCATGCCGCCGGCGGCGTGGAAATGGTTCACATCGGCAAGGCCGTTGGGGTAAACGCGGGCGAGCAGCGGCACGATGTCGGAGAGGTCGGAAATATCCTGCCAGGTGAGGATGATGCCGGCGGCGCGCGCCATGGCGATCAGATGCATGGTGTGGTTGGTGGAACCGCCCGTCGCATGCAGGCCGACGACGCCGTTGACGATGGAGCGTTCGTCGATCATCTCGCCCGCCGGGGTGAATTCATTGCCCTGCGCGGTGATCGCCAGCGCGCGCTTCGCGGCCTCGCGCGTCAGCGCATCACGCAGCGGCGTGCCGGGATTGATGAAGGAGGAACCGGGCATATGGAAGCCCATGATTTCCATCAGCATCTGGTTGGAGTTCGCCGTGCCGTAGAAGGTGCAGGTGCCGGGGCCGTGATAGGATTTGGATTCCGCTTCCAGAAGCTCGGCGCGGCCAACCTTGCCTTCGGCATAAAGCTGGCGAATGCGCGACTTTTCGTCATTCGGCAGGCCCGACGTCATCGGACCGGCGGGAACGAAGACGGCGGGCAGGTGACCGAAGGCGAGCGCGGCGATGACGAGGCCAGGCACGATCTTGTCACAGACGCCGAGATAGACGGCGGCGTCGAACATGTTGTGCGACAGGCCGATGCCGGCCGCCATGGCGATGGCATCGCGGGAAAACAGCGAGAGCTCCATACCCGGCTGCCCTTGCGTCACGCCATCACACATGGCGGGAACCGCGCCGGCCACCTGCGCTATGCCGCCCGCTTCCTTCGCCGCATCACGGATGATCGCCGGGAAGGTCTCATAGGGCTGGTGCGCCGAAAGCATGTCGTTATAGGCGGTGACGATGCCGAGATTGGGGACCCGGTCGCCGGCAAGGATATCCTTGTCGGCGGGGGAACAGACCGCAAATCCATGCGCAAGATTGCCGCAGGACAGCACGGAGCGGTGAACACCCTTCGAAACCTGTAGCCGCAGCCGTTCGAGATAGGTCTCGCGGTAGGGCTTGGAACGTTCGACGATGCGGGCGGTAATGGCCTGAATGCGGGAATCGGCGGACATGGGCGTTCATCCTGTTCGTTGGTCGGCAACCGGCGTTCCGGGAGGCGAATGCCGGTTGTCGTGTTTCAGTCTTCATGTCTTCGGGGCGCTTTAGCGGGCCGCTATCGCGGCAGAATGCTGGCCTAGGGCGCCCAGTATATATCCACGGGCGTTTCTGCCCGGTTCAGCACGGCGCGGATCGGCATTTCATCCTCATCCTCGCCCGATTGTGCTTTCTCCAGCGTCGCCTTCTTGGCGGCACCTTCGATATGCAGCACCAGAAAATCGGCATCGTGCAGGCTGGAGAAGTTGAAGGTCAACCGCTCCTCTCCCGCATTCTCCGCCGCCATGGTCAAAACGCCGCGCGGTTCGTCAAGGTCCAGCGCCTCGTAGAGATTGTCGCCGCCCGGGAAGAACGATGCCGTGTGGCCATCCGTTCCCATGCCGAGAATGACGACATCGAAGGGGTCGCAAATCGCTTCGGTCTTGACGGTCGCAAGCGTTGCCGCATCCTCCGGCGAGGCCGCCGGCTGGAACAGTGGCACGAAATAGGCCGCCTTCGCCTTGTCCTGCAGAAGATTTTCGGCAACGAGGCGGTGGTTCGAGCGGTCGCTTTCCGGCGGCACGAAACGCTCGTCCACCAGTGTCACGCTGATATTGGGCCAGTCGAGATCGTGCCTGGAAAGCGCCTGAAAGAACAGCTTTGGCGTCGAACCGCCGGAGACGGCGATGCTTGCCGCCCCGCGATCCTTCGTTGCCGCATCAAGGCGCTTGGCAATCTCCGCCGCCAGAGCGGTGGCCAGTTCGGCGGCGGTGTCGAAGACGTGGATCGTTTCGCTCATCGCCAGGCCCTCAGTCGGCATCATGCCAGGTGCGGCCATCGCGTTCGATCAGTGCGATCGAGCCACTCGGACCCCAGGTTCCGGCCGTATAACCCTGCACGCCCTGGGCCAGATCTTCCCAGCTCTTGAGGATGGGGTCGATCCAGTCCCATGCCGCTTCCACTTCGTCGCGGCGCATGAACAGCGTCTGGTTGGAGCGGATAGTGTCCATCAGCAGCCGCTCATAGGCATCGGGGCTGCGCACGTTGAAGGCTTCGGCAAAGCTCATGTCCAACGAAACCTGACGCAGGCGCATGCCGCCCGGACCGGGGTCCTTGATGAGGAGCGACTGCTTGACGCCTTCATCCGGCTGCAGACGGATGACCAGCTTGTTGGCTTCGATCTTGCCGGCCGCATCGTCGAAGATCGAATGCGGGATCTGCTTGAAGGTGACGACGATTTCCGACACGCGGGTCGCGAGACGTTTTCCCGTGCGGATGTAGAAGGGAACGCCGGCCCAGCGCCAGTTGGCGATTTCAGCCTTGATGGCGACGAAGGTTTCGGTGTTGGAAACGCCGCCTTCCAGCTCTTCCAGATAACCCTTTACCGGACCACCTGCGGAAGCACCGGCACGGTACTGGCCGCGAACCGTCTGTTTTTCGACATTGCTGGTGTCGATCGGCTTCAGCGAGCGCAGAACCTTGAGTTTTTCGTCACGCACGGCTTCCGCATTCATGGATGCCGGCGGCTCCATGGCGACAAGGCAAAGCAGCTGGAGGATATGGTTCTGAACCATGTCGCGCAGCGCGCCGGCCTTGTCGTAATAACCGGCGCGGCCTTCGAGACCGACCGCTTCGGCAACCGTGATCTGCACATGGTCGATATGGGCGGAATTCCACAGCGGCTCGTAAAGCGCATTGGCGAAACGCAGCGCCATCAGGTTCTGCACCGTCTCCTTGCCGAGATAGTGGTCGATACGGAAGATCTGCTCTTCCTTGAAGACATGGCCGATGGTGTCGTTCAATTCCTGGGCGGAGGCCAGATCGCGGCCGATCGGCTTTTCAACCACGATGCGGGTCGAACGGGTGATCAGCTTGTGCTCGCGGATCTTGTCGGCGATATCGCCGAAAATGCCCGGCGCGACGGCCAGATAGAAGGCGCGTACGCGATCCTTGCCCTCATCGAGCAGCTTCTTCAGCACATCCCAGCCATTATTGGTCTTCGCGTCGACCGGCACGTAGAAAAGCCGGTTGAGGAACAGGGAAACCTGCGTGTCGTCATATTCGCCAGCCTTCAGGTGTTCCTTCAGTGCGTCCTGCGCGAATTTGCGATATTCCTCATGGGTCATGACCGAACGCGACGCACCGATGATCCGTGTCGGCTCCGTGAACTGGCCTTCGACCTGGCGATGATAAAGGGCCGGCAGAAGCTTGCGCTCCGCCAGATCGCCTGTGCCGCCGAAAACGACACAATCAAAAGCTTCAACAGGAATGATCTGACTGCTCATATCGATTCTCTCGATCTTCAAGGGTTGGGGGCATCAATAATCTAATCGATTTAAAAATGCCAGACTCAGTTATGTGAAATTATGAATTTTGCTTCCGCCAACTCGTCTGCCGCCGGCAACAGTCTGTAAACATTGGCCTAAAACCTGTCTCGCAATGCATACCAAGAAAGCGCCAGGAAAAGCAGCGGCGTGCGCAGCGATGCTCCGCCGGGGAAGGAGGGCACCTTCAGCCGCGCAAACGGCGCCAGCATGTCCTTTTTGCCGAGAACAAGATCGGCATAGAGCTTGCCGCAATAATTCGACAGCATCACGCCATGGCCGGAATAACCGCCGATGGAGGTGACGCCGGGCATGACCTCGCGCACAAAGACCTTGCGTGGCAGGGTAATGCCGACGGAGCCGCCCCAGGAATGGGTGATGTCGATGTCCCTGAGTTGGGGATAGATTTCCGCGATCTGCCGGCGGATATGGCTGGAAATATCGCGCGGCGTATCGGCCGTATAGGCCTCGCGGCCTCCGAACAGCAGGCGGTTATCGGCCGTCTTGCGGAAATAGCGCACCACGAAACGGGAATCGGCCACGGCTTCCTTGCCGGGAATAATCTCCGGATAGGCGTCGAGCGGCGCGGTTGCCCCGATGAAGGAGCGGATGGGCATGATGTGAGCCGCCGTCACCGGTTCCAGATTGCCGATATAGGCATTGGTGGCGATCAGCACCCGCGGCGCGGTGAGTGTGCCGAAGGGGGTTTCGATGATGGTCTTGCCGCCCACTTGCCGGATGGATTTTGCCGGTGTCATTTCGTAAATGCCGGCACCTGCGGCGTGCGCGGCTTTGGCAAGCCCGACCAGCAGTTTCAGCGGGTGGATATGGCCGGTGCCGGTATCGCGCGTGCCGCCGAAATAGTGAGTGGAGCCGACACGTTTGCGCGCCTCGCCCCGCTCCATGTAGGAAATATGCGGATAGCCGTAGCGATTGTTCATCGCATCGACGCTTCTGCGATAATCATCCTCGTAAGCGGCCTTGTGCGCCACATAAAGCTGCCCGGGCAGATACTCCATGTCGATGCCGCGGCTGCTGGCGAAGTCACGCACGTAGTTCTTGGCATCTTCGGCGATGTCGAACAGAAGCTTGGATTGCTCGAAGCCGATCTCGCCTTCCATCTCGTCCGGAAAGGAGCGCTGGCCGGTGCCGAATTGCCCGCCGTTGCGTCCGGAAGCGCCATCGCCAAAACGATGCGCCTCGATGAGGGCGACGGAGACGCCGTTTTCTGCGAGGTTGCAGGCGGCCTGAAGGCCGGTATAACCGCCGCCGATGATCGCGACATCAACCTCTCTCGACCCGTCGAGGGCTGGATAGTCCGGCCGCTCGCCGACGGTTGCCTGATACCAGGAAATCCCCGGCGCAATCGGGCTTTGCCATGTCATGCTCGGGGTTCCTTACACGTTGAGAAGCAGGAATTCCCGCTCCCAGGGGCTGATCACCTGCATGAAGGTCTCGAACTCCCCGCGTTTCAGGCCGGCATAGAGGCCCACGAATTCATGGCCGAACACCCGGTCGAACTGCTCTTCGCCCTCCAGCAACGCCACGGCCTCAAGCAGACCGCGCGGCAGTTCGATGGAGCCCTCATTGGCCGTATCGGCGGTGGGTTCGGTCGGCTCGATATTGTTGACGATGCCAAGCCAGCCGCAGCCGAGCGAGGCGGCAAGCGCGAGATAGGGATTGGCGTCCGAGCTCGGCAGGCGGTTTTCGACGCGCCGCGCCTGCGGACCGGAAATCGGCACCCGGAAAGCGGTGGTGCGATTGTCGTAACCCCAGGCATTGTTGACCGGGCAGGCCATGTCCGGCGTCAGGCGGCGATAGGAATTCACGTAAGGCGCCAGCATGACCAGCGCGTTCGGCACATAGCGCTGCATGCCGCCCACGAAGTTGAAGAACTCCTTGGAAGGGCCGCCATCCTTGTTGGAGAAAATATTGCGGCCGCTGTCGATCTCCACCACTGACTGGTGGATATGCATGGCCGAACCCGGCTGGCCCTGCATGGGCTTCGCCATGAAGGTGGCATAGATGCCGTGTTTCAGCGCCGCCTCGCGGATGGTGCGTTTGAACAGGAAAACCTGGTCGGCAAGCTCGATAGGATCGCCATGGCGCAGGTTGATTTCCAGCTGCGCCGGACCCTCCTCGTGGATCAGCGTATCGATCTCGAGGCCCTGTTTTTCCGAGAAGTGATAGATGTCGTCGATCAGCTCGTCGAACTCGTTGATGCCGGCGATGGAGTAGCTCTGCCCGCCGACGATGGAGCGGCCGGACCGGCCCTTCGGCGGGTGCAGCGGATAATCCGGGTCGTCATTCATGGCGACGAGGTAGAATTCGATTTCCGGTGCGACGACTGGCTTCCAGCCCTTTTCGGTATAGAGCGAAAGCACATTCTTCAGCACGTTGCGCGGCGTGTAGGGCACGAAATTGCCTTCCGCATCCACCACGTCGCAGATTACCTGCGCGGTCGGGTCGGTTTCCCAGGGCACGACGGACAGCGTGGAAAGATCGGGCACCAGCTTCAGGTCGCTGTCGCGCGGCTCATAACGGAAATTGGCGGTCTCGTCGGGATATTCGCCTGATATCGTGTGGCGGTAGAGCGCAGACGGCAGGGCAAGCGAGGTATCGCCCGTGAATTTCGCCGTGGGCATCATCTTGCCGCGGGGAACCCCGGCAAGGTCGGGGGTGATGCATTCTATATCCTCGATCCCGCGCGCACGCAGCCATTGCGCGGCTTCGCGCCAGGAGGAAACGCCACGGGGGGAGGAAAGGTCGAGGGGAGGTGTCTTTGCCATGGTTGCCTGTTTCTTCGGGCGGAGCATGGTTTTCTTCGGGGGCATGTATCACCGGGTCTGTGTTTCGACTGGCGCCATCATAACCGTAGTTTGGCAATTGGCGAGGGGGAAAGCGCCATTGACAAGTGGCGGCACTTCGAAAAGAGGAAAGGAAACGGAACGGATGGAATGATGACAGAGAAATGTGACGTGCTGATTTTGGGGGCGGGCGCCGCCGGCATGATGTGCGCCATCCGCGCCGGTCAGCGCGGCCGCTCCGTCGTCATTCTCGACCACGCCAAAGCGCCGGGCGAAAAGATCCGTATCTCCGGCGGCGGGCGCTGCAACTTCACCAATATTCACGCCGGGCCGAAGAACTATCTCTCCGCCAACCCGCATTTCGCCAAATCCGCGCTCGCCCGTTACACACCCCGCGATTTCATCGCTCTCGTCGAAAAACACCGCATCGCCTGGCACGAAAAAACGCTCGGTCAGCTCTTTTGTGACGACAGCGCCAAGGACATCATCCGCATGCTGCTTGGCGAAATGCAGGCGGTGAATGCGAAGCTGCGGCTCGAAACCTCGATCTCGGCTGTCACCCATGATGGCGGCCGCTTTCGTGTCACGACCTCAGGCGGCGTAATCGAAGCGGAAAGCCTCGTCATCGCGACGGGCGGCAAGTCGATCCCGAAAATGGGCGCGACCGGCTTTGCCTACCAGATCGCCGAGCAATTCGGTCTCAAGCTCATCGAGCCGCGTCCCGGCCTTGTGCCGCTGACGCTCGATCCCGCTTTGCTGGAAAGGCTGAGCCCGCTTGCCGGCGTCGCGGTTCCAGCCGAGGTCTCTCACGGCAAGACCTTGTTTGAGGAAGCGCTGCTCTTCACCCATCGTGGTCTGAGCGGTCCCTCCATCTTGCAAATCTCATCCTATTGGCGTGAAGGCGATGCGATCCGCCTGAAACTCGAACCGCATCGCGATATCGCCGCGCTGCTGAAACAGGCGAAACAGAAGAACGGCCGCCAGTCGCCCCAGACGGCATTATCGGAAATCCTGCCGAAACGGCTCGCCCAGCACGTCGTCGAACAATCCGGCCTTACCGGTCATCTGGCCGATATGTCCGACAAGGCTCTGGCGAAGCTCGCCAGCGAGGTGCAGGACTGGCAGATCAAGCCCGCCGGTTCCGAAGGCTACCGCACGGCGGAAGTCACGCTCGGTGGCGTGGACACGATGGCCCTCGATTCCCGCAGCATGGCGGCGAAAGCGGTGCCGGGCCTGTTCTTCATCGGCGAATGCGTTGACGTCACCGGCTGGCTCGGCGGCTATAATTTCCAGTGGGCCTGGGCGTCCGGACAGGCGGCAGGCGAATTCGCGTGAGATGGGCTCAGTCAGTTGGTTGAAGCATTCTCTCTTCCGTCATTTCGGCCTTGAGCCGGAATCCAGCCAGCCCAAGTCTTTGGGCTGAAATACTTTCTCGCCGCACGGACATGCGTCGGCTGGACCCCGGATCTAGTCCGGGGTGACGGCGTGCGGATGGGCGCGTTTGCCAAACTCATCAGCCGAGTTTGTGGCCCGTTCTCGCCCTCTTTAACATTCTGTTAACAGGCGCGGAGTCATCCTGACCGAATGCCAGCAAAGCCGGATCGCTCAGCGATCCCGCTGCACATGATGTCAGGCTGGAGGCTCTTAACAGGGCATGGGTCGGTTGAGTTTTTCGTCAGGAGCCCGCGCATGAACAGATCCGCACATCGTCGCCCTCGCGCCATTGCCATCGCCCGCGCCGAAAGCGAGAGCCGGCAGATGGCCTTTCGCCTCGGCATCATCGCAACCGGCGCTCTCGCGGCTCTGATCGCCCTCTTTTACTGACCCGCGGTCCTTCGACTTCATCATTCCTACAAGTATGCGGAAAAGCCGCCACGGCCAGGACGCTTCGGCCATATCAGCATAGAACTTCTCTTCCTGCAGAATGGCTTCGTGCCGGGTGCGCGGCTGCTGGTTTTCGATGATGACCCGTGCTGCAAAAATCGCGTGCATGTTCGCTCTCCTTCTTATGCGGAGGGTCATGATGCACGCCGTTTTTTGATTTATCTGCGCAAGAAAATGCGCTACGTTTTTCACCGATGAAAAACGTCACCTGGGATTCCTATCAGCTTTTCCTCGATGTGTCACGCAGCGGCGGCCTGACCGGGGCGGCCGCGCTGACGGGTCTTAGCCCCGCGACCGTGGGGCGGCGCATGGTGGAGCTGGAGGAGCGCATCGGCAAGGCCCTGTTTCAGCGTAGCCAGACAGGATATGCCCTGACGGCGGATGGTCGCGCGCTGTTCGACCGGCTTCAGGCGATGGAAAATGCTGCCAGGGATATCGAGGGATGGCAGAAGGCATCCTTGGCCTCTTCCACCGTGCGCATCGCCGTCGGCACCTGGAATGCCTGGCTGCTGACTGGCAACTTCTCCGCCATCTGCACCGACCGTGATGATTTCCGCATCGATCTTTTCATAGCGGAACAGAGGGCGTCTCTGGCCCATCGTGAAAACGACATCGGCATCCGCGCTTTCGAGCCGCAGGAAAAGAACCTCGCCGCCATCAAGACGGGGGAGGTGGCCTATGCGCCCTACAGGCTGCGCAACGCCGCTGCCGCCGTTGCCGACCGCTGGCTGGCGGTGGCGGAAGACGGCGCCATTTCCACCTATCTGCGCTGGCCGCATGAGAACCGCCGCAGCGATATTGCTGTGACGGTGAACCGGCCGGTGGCGCTGCTCGATCTGGTGTTGGCCGGGGCAGGGGTCGCCGTGCTTCCCTGCTTCGTGGGAGATGCGGATGCACGGCTTCTTCGCGAGGGTGGCGAAATCGAACCACTCCGCCACAATCAATGGATCGTCATGAACAATGACGATCGCCACCGCCGCGATATACGGACGGTGGCGGATCGGATGACCCGTCTGATCAAAAGCCATTCCGATCTTTATGCCGGTCGCAAGAGCCGCCCGGCATAAGAGAAAGGCTGTCCCTCAGGCGGCGTCACGCCCCTGCGCGACGATGACGGGGATCAGAAGATCGCCCCAGTTGCCGCCGCCGCCATGGTGGCGGGCCGAGCGGACGAGCTCGACGGAAACACCGGCCTCGACGGCTTTCATGACAGCCTGGTTGAGGCGGTGCAGATCATTGGCCAGCATGCGGATGGCGGCCTGCTGATCCTGCGTCATGGCGGAGGATTGTTCCTCGGCGCGTTCCTTGACGTGGGTCTTGATGGGGTTGTGGGCATTCATGGCATTTCTCCTCTCTTTATTGGTCGGGGTTCTTGATCCGGTTTGCAAGCCCTTCCCAGCCTTTGATTGTTGCCGGGAAGGGCGGTTTTCTCGATTTATTCAGCCGCCGGGCGGAACTGGTCGTGCTCGGTGGATTCCTTCATGGCGGTCGTGGACGAGGTGCCGCCCGAGATGGCGAGCGACACGGCGTCGAAATAGCCGGTGCCGACTTCGCGCTGGTGCTTGGTGGCGGTGTAGCCGTTCACTTCCGCCGCGAATTCCGCTTCCTGAAGCTCGGAATAGGCCGCCATCTGCCGGTCCTTGTAACCGCGCGCCAGTTCGAACATGCCGAAATTCAGCTGGTGGAAACCGGCGAGCGTGATGAACTGGAACTTGTAGCCCATCGCGCCGAGCTCCCGCTGGAACTTGGCAATCGTCGCGTCGTCGAGGTTCTTTTTCCAGTTGAACGACGGCGAGCAATTGTAGGCGAGCTTCTTGCCGGGATGCACCTTGTGCACGCCTTCCGCAAACCTGCGCGCCTGTTCGAGATCCGGCTTTGAGGTTTCGCACCAGATCAGGTCGCAATAGGGCGCATAGGCAACGGCACGGGCAATACAGGGCTCAAGACCGTTCTTGACCTGATAAAAGCCTTCGACGGTGCGGCCGGCATCGTAATCCACGAAGGGGCGGTCGCGCTCATCGATGTCGGAGGTCAGAAGCTTGGCAGCCTCCGCATCCGTGCGGGCGATAACCAGCGTCGGCACACCCATGACATCTGCAGCGAGACGCGCTGCCGTCAGGTTGCGGATATGCGCTGCCGTCGGGATAAGAACCTTGCCGCCCAGATGGCCGCATTTCTTTTCCGATGCCAGCTGGTCTTCATAGTGAACGCCCGCTGCGCCCGCCTCAATGAAGGCCTTCATGATCTCGAAGGCATTGAGCGGCCCGCCGAAACCGGCTTCCGCATCGGCAACGATCGGCGCGAACCAGGTGTCGACCGAAAGGCCCTTGCCTTCCGCCGTCTCGATCTGGTCGGCGCGCTGCAAAGTGCGGTTGATGCGCTTGGCAAGCTCCGGTGCCGCATTGGCGGGATAAAGCGACTGGTCCGGATACATGGCCGATGCCGTATTTGCGTCCGCAGCAACCTGCCAGCCGGAAAGATAGATCGCCTTCAACCCGGCGCGAACCATCTGCATGGCCTGGTTGCCGGAAAGCGCGCCGAGCGCATTGACGAAATTCTCCTCGTTGATCAGCTTCCACAGCCGGTTAGCACCCATCTCGGCCAGCGAATGGCGGATTTCGACGGAACCGCGCAACCGCTCCACGTCGGCGGCGGTGTAGGTGCGCTCGATGCCCTCGAAACGGCCCTGCGGTGCGCCCGGAACAAGTTTGTAAAAATCCGTCATACTTCTCTCTCCCATGACAAATGCGGTTTCTAAAACGGGCTGTCGTGAACTTCGTGTGGCGCCGTTCTGTGTGACTACATTTACATTTTTGGAGATTTCAACGCCAGAACAAACATAAAAACAGTGACTTGAAAGAGGTTATCCTGTAGGGTGCGTGACAGGGTGGAGTTGTAAAACTGTAAATTTTGTAAAAAGCTCTAGCCCGACGGGTTTGTAACAGGCTTGTATGAATCACGGGATGGGAAGGTGAGGCTGTGTCGGAAAACAAGATTTTTGCCGGACCGCGCGTACGCCGTATTCGCAACGGTCTCGCATTGACGCAGACGGCCATGGCCGAGGCGCTGGCGATCTCGCCGTCCTATCTCAATCTCATCGAGCGCAACCAGCGGCCGCTCACGGTGCAGCTGCTTTTGAAGCTCGCTTCGGTCTACAAGGTCGATCTGGATGACCTGCAGGGCGAAAGCGCCGGTTCCGCCGGGCAGCTGCGTGAGGTCTTCGCCGATCCATTGCTGGCGGGTGAAGTGCCATCGCCGCAGGAACTGATCGAGGTCGCGGATGCCGCGCCCAATGCGGCAAGTGGTGTCCTCAAGCTTTACCGGGCCTACCGGGAGCAGGCGCAGCGCCTTTCCGACCTTTCCGATCTTCTGGCGCGGGAGGGGCATGAGACCGCGTTGTCTTCCACTCGGCTGCCGATCGATGAGGTGCGGCATGTCTTTGAAAACCGGCCAGCCTATTTCCATGCCATCGATGCGGCGGCGGAAGAACTCCATAAACAATTGTCGGCGGGTGATGATCTCGCCTCCGGTCTTCGTGCGTGGTTACAGAAAAACCACGGCATCGTTGTCAGAACTCTGCCGGTGCACGCCATGCCGAATCTGAGGCGGCGTTATGACCGCCATTCGATGCGGCTGTTTTTGTCGGAGCGCCTGTCGCAACCGGATCAGCTCCGGGAAATGGCGATGGAGACCTGTCTTCTGGCGCTGCGCGAAGAGATTGGGGCGGAACTGGAGGCGCTGGGCCTGAAGGGCGAGGAGGCGCGGCGTATCGCCCGTTTCGAACTGGCGCGTTATGCCGCCCATGCGCTGATGATGCCCTATGGCGCGTTCCTCAGCGCCGCCCAGCGCGCGAAATATGATCTCGATGTTCTGCGGTCGCGCTTCAACGTCTCGTTCGAACAGGCCGCCAACCGGCTCGTCAGCCTGCAACGGCCAACGGCCGCGGCGATCCCGTTTTTCCTGATGGAGATCGACAATGCTGGCAACCGCTTCCGCCTTGCCGGGGCCGGCGGTTTTCCGAGGGCGCGATTCGGCGGCCTCTGTCCGCGGCTCAATATTCATGCAGCCTTCGCCCAGCCGGGGCAGGTTCTGGTGGAAGCCGTGGAAATGCCTGACGGCGATGCTTTCCTCACGGTTTCGCGCACGCTGGAAGGCCCGCAGGCGGGCTTCGGCGAAAGGGTGAGGCGAACCGCCGTGCTTCTGGGCTGCGATCTCGGCCAGGCGGGGGAAACGGTCTATGGCCCGGCCGCTTCGGGCGCGGCACCCGTTGCCATCGGCCCCTCCTGCCGGCTGTGCGAGAGGCAGGGCTGCCTGTCGCGGGCGGAAGCACCGCTCACACGTCCGCTCGGGCTGGATGAAATGGTCACGGGTCTCAGTGTTTTCGACTTCCAGTAGGTGTTTCCATCCGCTTTTTTGTGGCCGGAACACATTTGGTTGAAAATGCTGTGCCGCACATTTCCCGCTTGCTCCCTTTTGTTTTCCTTTCTAGTCTCTCGCAAAAAAGGGGATCACGCTCCCACCGTGAGGATGCGTTAACAGGAGACATCATGAAAAACCGTTCTCTCCGTCTGACCTTGGCTCTCACCACCGCGCTCGTTGCAGCAGGCTCGGCAATGGCCCAGGAGAAGGTCGTCCACGTCTATAACTGGTCGGATTATATCGACGAATCGATCCTTGCCGATTTCACCAAGGAAACCGGCATCAAGGTCGTTTATGACGTGTTCGACAGCAACGAACTCGTGGAAACGAAGCTTCTCGCCGGAAGCTCGGGTTACGATGTCGTGGTGCCCACCGGCCCCTTCCTCGCTCGCCAGATCAATGCCGGCGTGTTCCAGAAACTCGACAAGTCCAAGTTGCCGAATCTGAAGAACATGTGGCCGGACGTCTCCGAGCGTCTGGCGAAATACGATCCTGGCAACGAATATGCCGTCAACTACATGTGGGGCACCACCGGCATCGGTTATAACGTCGCCAAGGTGAAGGCCGCCCTCGGCGATGTTCCGGTCGATAGCTGGGATATTCTCTTCAAGCCGGAAAATGCCGAAAAGCTGAAATCCTGCGGCATCAATATTCTCGATGCGTCGGACGAAACCTTCGCCATCGCCATGAACTATCTCGGCAAGAATCCCGACAGCAAGGAAACCGCCGATCTCGAGGCGGGCGGCGATGTCTACATGAAGATCCGCCCCTCCGTGAAGACCTTCAATTCCTCCGCCTATATCGACGAACTGGCGAATGGCGATACCTGCATCACCATCGGCTGGTCGGGCGATATCCTGCAGGCGAAAACGCGCGCCGAGGAAGCCAAGAACGGCGTCGAGGTGAACTACGTCATCCCGAAGGAAGGCACCTATATGTGGTTCGACAACCTTGCCATCCCGGCGGATGCCAAGAATGTCGAGGAAGCGCACGCCTTCATCAATTATCTGATGCGCCCGGAAGTCATCGCCAAGGCATCCAACTATGTCCAGTATGCGAATGGCAACCTTGCCTCGCAGGCACTGATGGATGAGGCGGTCGCCAAGAACCCGGCGGTCTATCCCGATGCCGAGACGATGAAGAAGCTCTTCACCATCTCGCCCTACGGGCCGAAGGAACAGCGCGTGCTGAACCGCGTCTGGACGCAGATAAAGACCGGCAGCTAAGCGGATCCGGAGAGGGTGGACACCGTCCATCCTCATTCCTGTGCTCGTCACGGGAATCCAGCGACCTGAATCTGTCAGGTCAGATGAAGTCTTTTCAGCCCGGAGACTTGGGCTGACTTGATCCCTGCTACATCCTCGGCCTGTTCCGGGGAACGGGGATGAAGACAGGTGGGGATGGCGTCGATCCGGCCTCGCTGTCGTATACGTTTCGATGGATTCTTGGTGAAATGGGGCGGGCATGGCAAAGACACTCGGACCGGTCAAACGCAAATTCAGCCCTTGGGACAATCCCGATGCGGTGCCCTTCATCCGTTTTGAAAACGTCACCAAGCGTTTCGGCGATTTCGTCGCCGTCAACAATCTGACGCTTGATATTTACGAGCGCGAATTCTTCTCGCTGCTCGGCCCGTCCGGCTGCGGCAAGACCACGCTGATGCGCATGCTGGCCGGTTTCGAAGAGCCGACCGAAGGCCGCATCCTGCTTCAGGGCAAGGATATTTCCGGTGTGCCGCCCTATAAGCGTCCCACCAACATGATGTTCCAGTCCTACGCGCTTTTCCCGCATATGTCGGTGGAAAAGAACATCGCCTTCGGCCTCGAACAGGACGGCATGGCCAAAGCGGAAATCGCTTCCCGCGTCGAGGAAATGCTGAAGCTCGTGAAGCTCACGGAATTTGCCAAGCGCAAGCCGAGCCAGCTTTCGGGCGGCCAGCGGCAGCGCGTGGCGCTCGCCCGTTCGCTTGCCAAGCGGCCGAAGGTGCTTCTGCTGGACGAACCGCTCGGCGCGCTCGACAAGAAGCTGCGCGAGGAAACGCAGTTCGAACTGATGGATATCCAGACCAATCTCGGCCTCACCTTCCTCATCGTCACCCATGACCAGGAAGAGGCGATGACGGTGTCGGACCGCATCGCTGTCATGGACAAGGGCAACGTCGTGCAGGTGGCGACGCCGGCCGAGATTTACGAAGCGCCGAACACACGCTACGTGGCGGACTTCATCGGCGACATCAATATTTTCGACGCGAACGTCGTCGCCAACGCCTCCGATATCGGCAGGCCGGGTCTGGTGACGCTGGATTGCGAAGGGCTGAAGGTTTCGGTGGAGCAGGAATGCGCGGCGGCGACCGGCAGTCAGGTGGCCTACGCCATCCGCCCCGAAAAAGTCCGCATCTCGCTCGACCAGCCCGCCGATAGCAGCATCAATTCCGCCTATGGCGAGGTCTGGGACATCGGTTATCTCGGCGACTTTTCCGTCTTCATCGTCAAGCTTGCCGATGGCCGTGTCATCCGCGCGGCGCAGGCGAATGTCTCGCGTCTCGTCGATCGTCCGATCACTTTCGGCGATATGGTATGGCTGAACTGGAAGCCGGATTCCGGCCTCGTCCTGACACGCTGAGGGAGGCTTGAGATGGCGATCACCACTCCCGAAAACCGGCAAAGTCCCTGGCGCTGGCTGGTCGTTGCGGTTCCCTATTTCTGGCTGCTGCTGTTCTTCGCCGCGCCGTTTTTTATCATCTTCAAGATCTCGCTGTCGGATACGGCGATCTCCATGCCGCCCTATACGCCGGTCTTTGAAGGGTTTTCGAAGCTCGGGGCGTTCTTCTCGCAGCTCGATTTCGAGAACTACCTGTTTCTGACGGAAGACCCGCTTTACATCGACGCTTACCTCTCGTCGCTGCGCATCGCCTTCATCTCCACCTTCCTGCTTCTGCTGATCGGTTATCCCATGGCGCTGGCCATGGCGCGCGCGCCGTCATCCATCCGCCCGACGCTGGTGATGCTGGTGATCCTGCCGTTCTGGACCTCGTTCCTGATCCGCGTTTATGCCTGGATCGGCATTCTGAAGCCGGAAGGCCTGTTGACGGTGCTGTTCCAGTGGCTCGGGTTTCTCGGACCAGACCAGCAGGTCAACATCTTCCGCACCGAAACGGCGATCTTCATCGGCATCGTTTATTCCTATCTGCCCTTCATGGTGCTGCCGCTCTATTCAGCGCTGGAAAAACTCGACAATACGCTTCTCGAAGCTGCGGCCGATCTCGGCTGCCCGCCCTGGAAGGCCTTCTGGAAGATCACCTTTCCGCTCTCCCTGCCGGGCGTGGTTGCCGGGGCGATGATCTGCTTCATCCCGATCACCGGTGAATTCGTCATTCCCGATCTGCTTGGTGGCGCGCAGACGCTGATGATCGGCAAGACGCTGTGGACGGAATTCTTCGGCAATCGCGACTGGCCGCTGGCCTCCGCCGTGGCCGTGCTACTTCTGCTCCTGCTGGTGGTGCCCATCGCCATCTTCCAGAACCAGCAGAAGAAAGTGGGGTGAGGCCATGAAGCGCGGAAAATTCGACATCACCGTCCTCACCCTCGGTTTTGCCTTTCTCTATATCCCGATCATCATCTTGATCGTTTATTCCTTTAATGCCTCAAAGCTGGTCACGGTCTGGGGCGGCTTTTCGCTGCAATGGTATAGCTCCATGTGGGCAAACCAGGGGCTGATGGATGCGGCCTGGGTGACGTTGCGTGTCGGTATCCTCAGTGCCACCATCGGCACCATCCTTGGAACGCTGGCGGCGCTGTCGCTGACGCGATTCGCGCGCTTTCCGGGCCGGGTGCTGTTTTCCGGCATGATCTATGCGCCGCTCGTCATGCCGGAGGTTATCACCGGCCTGTCGCTGCTGCTGCTCTTCGTAGCCGTCGGGGTGGATCGTGGTTTCTGGACAGTGGTCATCGCCCACACCACCTTCACCATGTGTTACGTGGCGATCGTCGTGCAGTCGCGCCTTCTGACTTTCGATCGCAGCCTGGAGGAAGCCGCGCTCGATCTCGGCTGCCCGCCGGTCAAGACCTTCTTCCGCATCACCCTGCCGCTGATCTTCCCGGCCGTCATCGCCGGCTGGATGCTCGCCTTCACCCTGTCGCTCGATGATCTCGTTATCGCCAGCTTCGCCACCGGCCCCGGTGCGACGACGCTGCCGATCAAAATCTATTCGCAGGTTCGCTTGGGCGTGACGCCGGAAATCAACGCCATCTGCACGATCCTGATCGGTCTCGTGACGATCGGCGTCATCGTCGCCTCCATTGCCTCCAAGCGCACCGAATTGCAGCGGATGCGCGACGAACATGCGGCTGCACGACACTGACCAGACGGAACGTCTCGGTTTCTTCGCGTTACTGTTGAAATCGCGATAAAATCAGAAACCTGTAATTTAGTTTTGGCACATTACGGTCTCAGAATAGGAATTTTCGTCGGTAATTGATCGATTTTGGTTTTAACTCCTTGTTAATGGGAGTTGGCGGAAAGTAAATCCAACGCAGGGCCGTCATATGTTTGATGGCCGGGATTGATAATTTCCAAATGGCGAGATTGTCCCCCTTTCTCTCGTTGAAAAGCACAACTCATACAGGCGGCCGCAAGGCCGCCTTTCTTTTTGCGGATGTTGCCGGTGCCTTTCAGTGATTTTCCGGATGATCCATCGATTTCGAGACGAGCAGGACGGGAATAAGCCCTGCTATGATGATGATGATCGCCGGCACGGCGGCATCCTGCACCCTTGAGCGGGATGCATCCTCATAAACCAGCGTGGCAAGCGTGTTGAAACCGAAAGGCCGGAGCAGGATGGTCGCCGGCAGTTCCTTCATGGATTCGATCAGCACCAGAAGGAAGGCGGTCAGTGCGGCCGGCCGCATGTTCGGCAAAAGCACCTTGAACAGCGTCTGCGCCCGGTTGCGCCCAAGTGTGCGCGAGGCCATGTCGATATGCGGTGAGAGCTTCTGGAAACCGGCATCCAGCGTGCCCTCTGCCATGGTCATGAAACGCACGGCATGGGCATAAATGATGGCAAAGGCGGTGCCGGAAAGCAGCAGCCCGCTGGAAAAGCCGAAATAGGAACGGAGGAACCCGTCAACACCATTGTCGAGGTTTGCGAGCGGAATGAGCACGCCGATGGCAAGCACGGTTCCCGGCACGCCATAACCCATGGAGCCGAATCTCGCGGCCACTTTTGAGGTGCGCGAGCGCTCTGTGCGGATGGCATAGGAAAACACGAAGGCGGCAATCAGCGTCACGAGGGCGGCCGAAAGCGAGACTTCGAGACTGTGCCCCAGCGCTTTCAAAAGCTTTGGCGCCATAAGCGCATCCAGCCTTTTCACGGCATAACCGCCCAGCACGATGACCGGAATGAAAAAGCCGCTTGCTACCGGCAGGAAGCAGAACAGGCTCGCGCACCAGCGCCGCCAGCCGGCCAGCGCCTTCAGCCGGTGGCGCTGCGCCATGCTCGTCGCTTTCGGTGCGCCGAAGCGCTGTTTTTCGCGGGCATTGCGTTCGACGACGATCAGCGCGCCGACGATGATGAGGATGATGGCGGCGATCTGGGTCGCATTGGCGAGATTGCCGCGATTGAGCCAGGTCTCGTAGATGGTGAAGGTGAGCGTCTGGACACCGAGATATTCGACAGCGCCAATGTCGTTCAGCGTCTCCATCAAGACCAGCGACAGCCCGATGGCAATCGCCGGCCGCGCCATAGGCAATTGCACGGAGAAGAACACATTCAGCGGCTTTGCCCCGAGCGTGCGGGCCGCTTCAGCCGCAAACCGCCCCTGCATGGAAAAGGCGGCGCGGGCGGAGAGATAAACATAAGGGTAAAGCACCGAACTCAGGACAATCACCGCACCGCCGAGCGAGCGGATATCGGGAAACCAGTAGTCACGGATGTTGTGGTAACCGAAGGCGGCGCGCAACGCGCTCTGCACCGGCCCGGTGAAATCGAGAAACTCGCCGAATGCATAGGCCGCCAGATAGGAAGGGATCGCAAGGGGCAGGACAAGTGCGGCAGACACCAGCCGCCGCAGTGGAAATTCGAATGTGGTGACGAGCCAGGCGCAGACGATCCCGAAAAACGCCGTCGTCGCGGCCGTCAGCCCCAGCAACATGAAGGTGCGGAACCCGGCGCGTGGCAGGACATTGGCGAGAAGATGCTGCCATCCCTCCGTGCTGCCGGTCAGCGCCAGCCAGAAGATCGCCAGAATGGGCATGGCGGCAATGGCCGCGATAATGACCGCCGTAATCGGCAGCACTGAAACACGTTTTGTCGCTGGATGGGAAATGGTCATGGGCATGCGGGCCTGTTGTCTTGCGAAAGCCTCAACGCGTTACGCATCCCCTGGTACACTGTATGACCCAACGAATTCTTGTGTTGTCGCATCCGCATTTCCCTCATTCCTGTTCCCGGGCTCGTTGCGGGGAACAGGAATGAGGGAAATGCGGTGGCTTCGGAAAACCACCTGCTTCCTACCGCCGCATTGCTACGCCCGCATGGCCTCAGTTGGCAAGAACCCGCTGCGATGGAAAGGTGATTTCCACCAGCGTGCCTTCATTCGGCGTGGAGGTGATGGAGAAATTCGCGCGGTTGGCGTCGACCATGGCTTTCGTCAACGGCAGGCCAAGCCCGGTGCCATCACCGCGCACGCGCTTGCCCGACGACGCCACCTGCCGGAACGGCTTCATCGCCTGTTCCAGTTCCGCCCGTGTCATGCCGATGCCGGTGTCGCGGATGCGCAGCGATACGCTGCCATTGGCCTCATAGGCGGTGGAAACAACGATCTGGCCGCCGGATGGGGTGAAGCGGATGGCGTTCGACAGGATGTTCAGCACGATCTGCTTGATCGAGCGCAGGTCGGCGACGATCTGCGGTACGGATTGTGCCAGCGCCGTGCGGATGATGACGCGCTGGTTATTGGCCTGCGGCTGCACCAGCGAGACGGCCTCGGCCACCGTCTCGTTCAACGGCACGGCGATGAAATCCACATCCATCTGTCCGGCCTCGATCTTGGAAATATCGAGCAGATCATTGACGATATCGAGCACGTGCCGGCCGGAACGGCCGATATCATTGGCATATTCCACATAACGCGGATGGCCGATCGGCCCGAAACGTTCCGTCGCCATCATGTCGGCAAAACCGATGATGGCGTTGAGTGGCGTGCGGATTTCATGGCTGACGCGGGCAAGGAAATCGGTCTTGTGCGCATTGGCGGTTTCCGCCGCCCGCTTGGCGTTGCGCAGTTCCTCTTCCGTGCGCTTCCACTGGGTGATGTCACGGATGACGGCGCAATAGCCATGGGAAGATTTGAGCCGCCCGATGGTCATGAACAGCGGCAAGAAGCCGCCGGATGCCTCGCGGCCGATCACTTCGCGGCCGTCATTCAGCACGCTGGCGACGCCGTTATTGGCAAGGCCGGAGAGATAATCCAGCACGGCGCGCTGGCTCTCATGGGCAAAGAGCGTCACGAAGGGTTTGCCGGCGATTTCGCCATTATCATAGTTGAACAGCGCGCTGGCGGAACGATTGAGCGAGCGGATTTCGCCCTCGTCGCCCAGAAGCACCACGCCATCGGTGGCGGTTTCCAGAATGGAATGCAGCTCTTCCACTTCGCCCTGCAACAGGGAGAGGCTGCCGGCCTCGGCATTTTCCGGATCTGCGGCGATATTTTCATTGGCCGCCGTAACCGACACCGGCTTTTCCTCCAGCGGAACCAGCGACAGCATCAGCGCCTTGGTCTCTTCCCAGCGGATGGATTGCAGCCGCGCCTTGACCGGGATGATGTCGTTTTCGGCGCTGACGACCACCATGCCGCCCTCGTGGTTCGGCATGTCTTCCAGTTCCTGCCGTTGCAGCAGCGCTTCCAGTCCGCCCACTTCTTCCAGTTCGACTAACGAGTCATAGCCCGTCAGTMGCAAGAAATCGGGATTGGCGTGGATCAACCTGTCGCCGGCATGCACCAGAAGCGCCACGGGCATCTGGTCCAGTGTCTCGGCCGTCAGCGAATCGGCGGGGCGAACGGACGGGCTGACCACGGCGGCGGCAATATTGGTAACCGACTGCTCGCCAGCCGCAGCCGCCTGCTGTTCTTCTGAACCGCTCTCATCTGCGGGTGCGCGAATGGCCGCCGGCTGCTCACCACGGACATAATCGGCGAAAAGATCGTCTTCTTGTTCCGGCTCTTCTTGTGTCGGTTCTTTTTGCGCGGGTTCCGCCGCCTTTCCGTCATTTGCCATGCCGGAGGGCGCGCTTTCCGAAATATCCGCAGCGATATCTTGCTGGACATCCTGCACGGCGGAAACGGCTTCCGTCTCCGGCTTCCGGCTTTCCTCCGAAACCGTATCCGTGGGCGCGAGCGCCCGGCCGATTTCGCGGAAGGCGGCCTGCTCGCCTGCGGTCAGGCCTTCGCGGGAGCGCGAGCGGCGTTCCTCCAGATGAACGATCTTGTCGGAATAGGATGGCTCCGGTGCGGGCGCCGTGACCGGCGCTTCGAATTCCGGCGGCGTGTAATCATGGTGCTGTTCGTCCGGCGAAACCTCGTTCGCAGTATCGTCTGCGGTTTCGACCTCCTCAATCGGGGTTTCAGCCTCTGCCGCCGAGCCGGAATTATCGTCCGCGTCGTCATCCTCGTCGATAAAGGCCAGCAGTTCATGGCCCTCATCTTCGATGGCGGGCTGCGGCAAAACCTCTGCCGGATCAGCCCCTTCGCCGTCCAGGAAGGTCAGGCCGGTCGCGTGCGGGTCCTCGGTGGCATCGGCCAGCCGCACGATGCCGAAACCACGGAAACCGTCAAATTCGCGCAAGCGGGTATAGGTGGGCAGGGCGGCGAGATCGATCGGCACCATCAGGGATGTGCCTTCCACCGGCCAGTAGATCGTCTTGCCCGACCAGGTATCGCGACGGCCGAGAAGCTCACGGATCTTGCCGTCCGGATCGAGATTGAACAATGCGGCGACATCGGCGAAACCCATGCCTTCCACGGCCGCCGCCTTTGCACCCACGGCTTCCGCGAATTCATGCGAGATCGAGCTGAAACGCCCCTCGGCGTCGATTTTCCAGACAAAGCGGGAAGCGCGCGCACCGGGATTGAAGACAAAAGGCCGTGCTTCCTCCGCAGGTGCCGTTTCCACTGGAATATCCCCGTTGGCCGATGGGGCATCCGCTGCCGTTGCGGCTTCGGCAATCCCTTCTTCCGCTGGTGCGTTCTCCGTCTCCACGGCCTCTTCGCCCTGATCTTCGCTGACTGTCCGGTCGGTTGCGGGAGCCACCGCTTCATCCGCGTCGAGTTCGAAGAGATCGGCGATGTCGTCGGTCATCGCCACATTCGCGGCGGCATCGGCATCCCGCAGGGGAACGTCCAGAGGAGCCTGCGTTTCGGTTTCCGGCAAAGGCAAGACGTGGTCCTGCTCCACCTCGGCTTCCGCCTCTGCTTCGTCTTCGGGATCGGCCAGTACGTCCTGCTCGTCTTCCACATCCTCTATGCCGGCAACAGCATCAAGAACGGCATCGAAAGAGGCTGCCGCCGCGATGACGGGCGCGGTTTCCGCAACCGGCAAGGCGGGTTCTGCTATGGCCGGAGCCTCCTGCGGCTTCTCCTCGGTAAAGCCGTTGACGGGATCGAGCGTCCCGAGCGCGGTTTCCACCACGAACATCAGGTTCAGTTCGGGCGATGACGTGATCTGGCCGGTGGCGGCGGGCAGATAACCCTTGCCGGTCGGCACCGGGCGCTTGACGAGGTGACCGGACTGGCCAGCAGCCATTTTCACCAGGGTGCGTGCCGTGTGCGGCGTAATGCCGAGCGACGAAAAGCCGGGCGAGGCGGCAATGATCTCATTGTCGCCGTTCAGAACCGCCATATGAATATCCGGATCGTCAAACCCTTCGATCATGCGCCGGGCGCATTCGGCCACGTCGGGCGCGGCCTGGTCGGTGAGAGCGGAAAACAGAATGGCCGGATGGCCAGGCTCCGCCTCGATGATCTCCGCGCGGGCGGTGACGGCAAGGCTGCGAAAACCCGAGGTGATGCGAATGGTAAACGGCAGGCCGTCGCCGGCCTTGGAAAGCCGGGCCGCCGTGGCCGCCAGTTGCCGGAAGGTCACGTCCTGCCGTTTCGGCCCCTGTTCCAGAAAATCGTAAACCATCGGCGTGCCGAACAGCGCCGCACCCCGCCCATTGGCCCAGAGAACATTTTGAAGGTCGAGCGAAAACAGCGCCATGGCTTCACCGCGCCCGAAACCTTCACGCACCCGTTCATGCACTGCGATATCGATAAAGGGATACTGGACGGCGGGCATGTCGAAACCTATTCTGGCACTACCGGACCTTGCGGGCTTTTCAGCTTCCTCATGAAGCCGAAACTTAAACCTGCTAAGGCATCACGTTAACAGAATTTTAAATAACTTCACAGCGCGGCCCGGTCCACCGCCCGGTGGATGAATCGCCAAATAGAGTTAACATCAACAGGCCCATTCGCGCTTCCCGCTCTCAGGGCACCCTATCGAAAAGCGCTTGCCTTTCGCAGCCTTTTTTCGCAAAATTCGAAGAGGCACTTGCAAATGGGGAAAACACCTTTTATGTCACCCCCCGTGACGCCGCTTCGGCGTTTCATGTGCGGTTGTAGCTCAGTTGGTTAGAGCGCAGGTTTGTGGCACCTGAGGTCGGTGGTTCGACCCCACTCAACCGTACCATTCCCCTCTCCCAGTAAGTTTATATGTCACAAGGACTTACCGGGAGAGGGGAGTTTCCCTCTCGACACTGATGGCGTTCATGATTTGCGGAAAGTTTCCGCAAGTCTTCACGCTGCCCCGACCGGCCTCCTTATTTCGAGAATCCTCCGAAACCGTTGCTGCGACTACGATGATCCGTACCCAGCCTTGACGATGCACGCATCCTCCCCACACCCAGCCTGCCAAAAACCATTTGGCTAAAATCGCCTGCGCTGGTATTGTCCACCCAACGAAACCTTATGAAAGCCAGCAGCATAGCGTCTACGCTTGTGCGCGGCGAAATGGACAAGACAGTGATCGACCCCGGAAACGGCCCAAAGCCGTCGGAACAAGGGGCGTCGGTGGCGAACAAAGGGAAAGCGAAGCGATCCCGTCGTGGCAAGAAACACAAGCGTGACGGTAAGCCCCGTGACGCTGCTGTGTTGTCGCATGATGTTGCTGCGGATGTTCCGGCCGGTTCCTCCTACGTATCGGCTCTCGAGCCGGATGCCGAGCCGCGCAAGAGAAAGCGCCGCAGGCGTTCTCGCGGCAAAGGCACGTCTCAGCAGGCTGTGGCTACCGCCAGTGGACAGGCGCAGTCTCCAGCCACGCCTGATGGTGCAAATTCATCCTCCGTGCCGCCCGCTGGCCCGCGAAAATCGCGTAACCGCAAACGCGGACATCGCGATCCGCGCGGTCGTGATCCGCAGGGCCGTCCGCTTGTTCCCACCCATGCGCCGAAACATGTCGGCAAGCAGAATGGCCGTGCCAATGGCTCGGCACAGGAACCGCACCGGTCGCAATCCGAAATCTCCGCCCGCCACGCCGGCCGCCAGCATGAGCATGGCCAGGAGCCGCTGGCGGACATGTATGCGGCGCTTGATCTCGGCACCAATAATTGCCGCCTGCTGATCGCGCAGCCGACGCGGCCCGGCCAGTTCCGGGTGGTCGATGCCTTTTCGCGCATCGTCCGGCTGGGCGAGGGGCTGGTGTCGAGCGGCCGGCTTTCCGATGATGCGATGGACCGCGCCGTCGAGGCCCTGAAGGTTTGCTCCGCAAAACTCTCTGGTCGTCCGATCCGGCGCATGCGATTGATCGCCACCGAGGCCTGCCGTGCGGCTTCCAATGGCGAGGAGTTTCTGGCGCGTGTTACGCGGGAAACGGGGCTGAAGCTCGAAATCATCAGCCGTGAGACGGAAGCCCGGCTTGCGGTTTCGGGCTGCGCGTCGCTTGTCGGGCGTGAAGCACGCTCCGTCGTGCTGTTCGATATTGGCGGCGGATCGTCGGAAATCGCGGTCATCAAGGTCGGTGAAAACCGCTCGAACCGGCTCGCCAACCACATCACCCACTGGACATCGCTGCCGGTCGGCGTTGTCACGCTGTCGGAACGCCATGGCGGCCGCGACGTGACGCCGGATGTGTTTGCCGCCATGGTGCGGGAAGTCGAAGGGCTGCTGGATGCCTTCCATTGCCCGCCGCTCGCGCCACAGATGCACCACGAGGATTTTCACCTGATCGGAACCTCAGGCACGGTGACGACGCTTGCCGGCGTCCATCTCGACTTGCCGCGTTATGATCGCCGCAAGGTGGATGGCCTGTGGCTTTCCGATGCCGAGGTGACGGCGATGCAGGACAAGTTACTGGCATGGGATTTCGCCGGCCGCGCCGCCAATGCCTGCATCGGACCCGATCGGGCCGATCTGGTTCTGGCCGGCTGCGCCATTCTCGAGGCCATTCGCCGCCGCTGGCCGGCACGCCGCATGCGGGTGGCGGATCGTGGCCTGCGTGAAGGCCTGTTGACGGATATGATGGCGGATGACGGCGCATGGCGGCGCAACCGCATAAGGCGCATGCAGATTGTACGGCAGGACAGAACGGAAGGTTTGACATGAGCAAGGCGCCGACAAGCACCAATCGCACCGGCCGCAAGATCGGCCAGAAGGTCAAGAAGACCAAGCTCAAGGCCTCGTCGCGCCGCTGGCTGGAACGTCATATCAATGACCCCTATGTGCAGCGCGCCAAGCTGGAAGGCTATCGCGCCCGCGCCGCCTTCAAGCTTCTGGAAATCAACGACAAGCACCAGATCCTCAAAGGCGCACACCGCATCATCGACCTTGGCGCCGCCCCCGGCAGCTGGTCGCAGATCGCCGCCAAGGTGACGGATTCGACCGAGGATGACATCCGCGTCGCGGCCATCGACTTCCTCGAGATCGATCCCATTCCCGGCGTGAAGATCCTGCAGCTCGACTTCCTCGATCCGAGCGCACCGGAAAAGCTGATGGAGGCCGTCGGCGGCACGCCCGATCTGGTGCTGTCGGACATGGCTGCGCCCACCACGGGCCACCAGAAGACCGACCATATCCGCACCATGCATCTCTGCGAAGTCGCGGCCGATTTTGCCGTTCAGGTGCTGGCGGAAGGGGGCCATTTCCTCGCCAAGACCTTCCAGGGCGGCACGGAAAAGGCGTTGCTGGACATGTTGAAGAAGAACTTCAAGCAGGTCCTGCATATCAAGCCGGCGTCTTCACGCTCGGAATCGGTCGAGATGTTCCTGCTCGCCAAGCACTTCAAGGGCCGAAAGAACGAGCCGGCAGTGGATGCCGACGCTGAAGAGGCAGTCGAAGACTGATCACTCCGCCGGTTGTGAAACCTTGCCGCGGTGGCCGGAAACGGCCGCCCCGGCCTGTGCATCCATGCGGATGATCGGCACGATGGCGAACAGCGACACCAGCGCAACGATGGTGAAGGCGATGTGGAAATCGGCAAGCTGCAGATGAGTGCCGGACATCATGCTGCTGACTTCCAGAATGGAAGCGGCGAAAGCCACGCCCAGCGCCAGGCTGATCTGTTGCAGCACTGACGCCATCGAGGTCGCTTGGCTGGCCTGGCTGTCCTCGATATCGGAATAGCTGAGCGCGTTCGATCCGGTGAAGAAGAAGGAACGGGCAAATCCCGCCGTGACCAGAAAGATCATGATCAGCGGATAGGGCGTTTCCGGCGTGAAGAAGCTGTTGGCGAGCGTCGTGAACGCGCCGACGATACCGGCCCCGATCAGCGTCGAGCGGAAACCCGTTGCCGCAAACACTCGCTTGGCCATGAATTTCGTGGTGATCGCCCCGATAGCGCCGGCAAAGGTGATCATGCCCGATTGGAACGGGTTGAGCCCGAAACCGATCTGCAGCATCAGCGGCATCAGGAAGGGTATGGCGCCCGTGGAAATGCGGAAAACGGTGCCGCCGATGGAAGCCGCCCGGAAGGTCGCGTTCTGGAAAATGCGAAAATCCAGAATGGGGGCGGGGTGGCGCGCGGCGTGGCGCAGATAAAGAAAGCCGCAGATAAAACCGATGATGGTCGAAGCGATGCCGATGGCCGGCGGCAGGGCGGGAAGGCTGACGACGGAGAGGCCGAACACCACGCCGGAAGCGGCGATGCCCGACAGCACGAAACCCTTGCCGTCCATGGGCGGCGGATTGGTGGTTTCGATTTCCGGCAGGAAGATCGTCGCGAGCCAGATGCCGATGATGCCGATCGGCACGTTAATGAGGAAAATCCAGTGCCATGAAAAATAGGTGGTGATGAAACCACCGATCGGCGGACCAGTGAGCGGCCCGACGAGCCCCGGTATGGTCAAGAGCGCCATGGCGGAGACGAGTTCACTGCGCTTGGTCGTGCGCAGCAGCACGAGACGGCCGACGGGCGTCATCATCGCCCCACCCATGCCCTGCAGGAAACGCGAGAGAACGAATTCGAACACCGAGGAGGAAACCGCGCAGCAGATCGAGCCCACCACAAAAACGCCGATGGCGAAACGGAAGATTTTCTTCGCACCGTATTTGTCGGCCATCCAGCCGCTGATGGGAATGAAGATCGCCAGCGCCACCATATAGGCGGTCAGTGCGAGCTTGAGCGTGATCGGCCCGACATGGAGGTCGGCGGCAATCGCCGGAAGCGAGGTGGCGATGACGGTGGAGTCCATCTGCTCCATGAAGAGAGCGACTGCCAGGATCAGGGGAATGATGCGGTTCATGAGGCTGCCTGCGGTTTTCCGCTGCGACAAGGGATATCGCCGTTCCTCCTACGCCTGATAAGACGGCTTGCCAACACGTTAATTATCAATTTCTCAAGTTCCGATCAAACCTGCGTGAGGCCGGTTTTCTTGCAACTTTCTCGCTCTATTGTCCGTTGGGCCAGTTCAGTTGGCGATCACGGCCAGTTGGCGATATCGGAGACAAGATGATGACCCAATCCTTGAGCATGAGCAGACGCGGCCTCATCGGTGCGGCCGGCGCAAGCGTTCTCGGCGCGCCGCTTTTGATGGTGCGCAGCGCAGACGCCCAGACGAACCAGCCGCAGACTTCCATGGAGATAAAACACGTGATGCCGCCTGAAACCAACCGCTTCAAGCTCGGCAACTTCGAAGTGCTCGTCGTCAAGGACGGCTCGCGCGCCGCGCCCAATCCGGGAGAGACCTTCGGCACGGACCAGTCGGCCGAGACCGTGGGCAAATTGCTGGAAGACAATTTTCTGCCGAAGGATCAGTTCGTCAATTCCTTCTCGCCGGTTCTCATCAATACCGGCTCCGATCTCGTGCTGTTCGACACGGGTTTCGGCGAGGCTGGCCGCGGTGCCGGCAATGGCCGCCTGACCGAAGGCATGGCTGCGGCCGGTTATACGCCCGAGGACGTGACCGTGGTGGTGCTGACCCATATGCATGGTGACCATATTGGCGGACTGATGGAAAAGGGTGCGCCGGCCTTTTCGAAGGCGCGTTATGTGTTCGGCCAGACGGAATATGATTTCTGGACGAATGAGAAGCGCGTCGGCACGCCTGCCGAAGGCGGTCACAAGGGCGTTCTCGCCAATGTCAAGCCGCTGGCGGAAAAGGCGACCTTCATCGGCGACGGCGCCAGTGTCGTTTCCGGGATTACCAGCGTGGCGGCTTTCGGCCATTCGCCGGGCCACATGATTTTCCGTGTCGAATCGGAAGGGAAGCAGCTGATCCTGACGGCGGATACGGCCAACCATTTCGTGCTTTCCCTGCAGAAGCCAGACTGGGAAGTAAAGTTCGACATGGACAAGGCGGCCGCCGCCGCGACCCGCAAGAAGGTCTATGACATGATCGCCACTGACCGGTTGCCTTTCCTCGGTTACCATATGCCGTTCCCGGCCGTCGGCTACGCGGAAAAGCTGGATACGGGTTACCGTTTCGTGCCGAAATCCTACCAGTTCGACATCTGATATCTGCTGCAATGCAGCAACAGAGGAAACCCGGAAGGTTATTCCGGGTTTTTTCTATTCCCTTCCTGTCATGAACGTGTTACCAGCCCTCGCCAACTTCCAAGCAATCCTTGCAGGGCGCCGGGGTGAACTTTTCGTTCCGGATCGGCCACGCATTTTCAGTATGAAGGAATTTGGTCATGGCACGCATCATTCAAACACCCACTGGTTTGGACGCTCTCACATTTGACGATGTGTTGCTGCAACCCGGACATTCCGAAGTCATGCCGGGACAGACGAATATCGCCACCCGCATTGCCCGCGATATCGATCTGAACCTGCCGATCCTGTCTTCCGCCATGGATACGGTCACTGAAGGCCGTCTCGCCATCGCCATGGCCCAGGCCGGCGGCATCGGCGTCATCCACCGCAACCTGACCCCCATCGAACAGGCCGAAGAAGTCCGGCAGGTGAAGAAGTTCGAAAGCGGTATGGTCGTCAACCCGGTCACCATCGGCCCGGACGCGACGCTCGCAGAAGCGCAGGCGCTGATGAAGGCGCACGGCATTTCCGGTATTCCGGTCGTGGAAAACGGCGGTTCCGGTGGTCACAAGAACGGCCGTCTCGTCGGCATCCTCACCAACCGCGATGTGCGCTTCGCTTCCGATCCGCAGCAGAAAATCTACGAACTGATGACCCGCGAAAACCTAGTCACGGTCAAGGAAAGCAGCGTCGATCAGCAGGAAGCCCGTCGCCTGCTGCACAAGCACCGCATCGAAAAGCTGCTGGTTGTGGACGCCAAGGGCAATTGCGTCGGCCTCATCACCGTCAAGGATATCGAGAAGTCACAGCTGAACCCCAATGCCACCAAGGATGCGCAGGGCCGTCTTCGCGCCGCCGCCGCCATCAGCGTTGGTGCTGACGCCATCGAGCGCGCCGAGCGCCTTATCGATGCCGGTGTCGACCTTCTGGTCGTTGATACCGCCCACGGCCATTCGCAGCGCGTGCTGGATGCCGTCTCGCTGGTCAAGAAGATGTCGAACTCGGTTCGCATCATCGCCGGCAATGTCGCCACCGCCGATGGCACCAAGGCGCTGATCGATGCCGGCGCGGACGCCGTCAAGGTCGGTATCGGCCCCGGCTCCATCTGCACCACCCGCATCGTCGCCGGCGTCGGCGTTCCGCAGCTGGCGGCCGTCATGGCGTCGGTGGAAGCGGCCAATGCGGCTGACATCCCCGTTATCGCCGACGGCGGCATCAAGTTCTCGGGCGATCTGGCCAAGGCGATCGCCGCCGGCGCTTCCGCCGTCATGATCGGCTCGCTGCTCGCCGGTACCGATGAAAGCCCGGGCGAAGTGTTCCTTTATCAGGGCCGTTCCTTCAAGGCCTATCGCGGCATGGGCTCCGTTGGCGCCATGGCGCGCGGTTCCGCTGACCGTTATTTCCAGGCCGAAGTGCGCGATACGCTGAAGCTCGTGCCGGAAGGCATCGAAGGCCAGGTTCCCTACAAGGGACCGGTTTCCGGTGTGCTGCATCAGCTGGCCGGCGGCCTGAAGGCTGCCATGGGGTATGTCGGCGGCAGCAACATCAAGGAATTCCAGGAACGCGCCACCTTCGTGCGCATCTCCAGCGCCGGCCTGCGTGAAAGCCACGCACACGACGTGACGATCACCCGCGAAAGCCCGAACTACCCCGGCGCGGTTTGATCTTTCGAGGCGAATCCGTAAAAGGATACTGAGTATTTGGCGCTCCCCGATTCATGCCGGATCGGGGAGCGTTTTCATGATTGGAGAAGAAAGCATGTCACCCACGACCGCAATGTTCTGGCCGATGATCGCCCATGTCTTTCTGGTCTTCTGGCTTTACGGTCTTCTGATCATCCGGCGCAACAAATACACCTTCAAGGATCGCGAATCGGCGATCAAGCTGCGTGACCGGGGCGAGGAGGCGCGCGAAAGCTATCTGGTGAACCGCAACATCGCCAACCAGTTCGAACTGCCGGTGCTGTTCCACGTTGCCTGCCTGCTGCTTTACATCACGGATGCGGACAATATCGTCACCGTCGTTCTGGCATGGCTGTTCGTGCTTTCGCGCTGCGCCCATTCCTATGTCCATGTCACCAGCAACCGCCTGCGCCAGCGCGGCGCATTGTTCGGCATCGGTTTTGCGCTCATCGTCTGCCTTTGGGCCTGGCTCGCCATCTGGTTGGCGCTGGAGTGAAACAGCAGCGTGAGGTTGCCTCATAAGTGAGACAATCCCACCGCGCAAAATGCTCCGGCTTGCGATGGGTCAATTCCATGACGCCCCATCCCCGTTAATCTCTGCCCGCCGTCGAGGATTTCAGGCGAGCAGAGATTAGGGAGTATGTCATGGCTAAGACAATGAAGGCGGCGGTCGTCCGCGCATTTGGAAAACCGCTGACCATCGAGGAAGTGGCGATACCGGATCCCGGCCCCGGTGAAATTCTCATCAACTACAAGGCGACGGGCGTTTGCCACACCGACCTGCACGCCGCAACGGGCGACTGGCCGGTCAAGCCCAATCCGCCCTTCATTCCCGGCCATGAAGGTGCCGGTTATGTCGCAAAAATCGGCGCTGGCGTTACCGGCATCAAGGAAGGCGACCGCGCCGGCACGCCCTGGCTCTACACCGCCTGCGGATGCTGCATCCCCTGCCGCACCGGCTGGGAAACGCTATGCCCGAGCCAGAAGAATTCCGGTTATTCCGTGAATGGCAGCTTTGCCGAATATGGCCTCGCCGATCCGAAATTTGTCGGCCGCCTGCCGGACAATCTGGATTTCGGCCCGGCCGCACCCGTGCTTTGCGCCGGTGTCACGGTTTACAAGGGTCTCAAGGAAACCGAAGTCCGGCCGGGTGAATGGGTGGTCATTTCCGGCATTGGCGGGCTTGGCCACATGGCCGTGCAATATGCCAAGGCCATGGGCATGCATGTCGTTGCCGCCGATATCTTCGACGACAAGCTGGCGCTAGCGAAAAAACTCGGAGCCGACGTTGTCGTCAACGGTCGCGCGCCTGATGCGGTGGAGCAGGTGCAGAAAGCGACCGGCGGCGTCCATGGCGCGCTGGTGACGGCGGTTTCGCCAAAGGCCATGGAGCAGGCCTATGGTTTCCTGCGCTCCAAGGGCACGATGGCGCTTGTCGGCCTGCCGCCGGGATTCATCTCCATTCCGGTGTTCGACACGGTGCTGAAGCGCATCACGGTGCGCGGCTCCATCGTCGGCACGCGGCAGGATCTGGAGGAAGCGCTGACCTTCGCGGGTGAAGGCAAGGTTGCCGCCCACTTCTCCTGGGACAAGCTCGAAAACATCAATGACATCTTCCACCGCATGGAAGAGGGCAAGATCGACGGCCGTATCGTCGTGGACCTCGCCGCCTGACGTCAAAACCGGTTGCGGCGCTCACGCAAATGTGTGGCGCCGCTTCCGCCCGCCTTGTTCCCCGCCCTGCGATCTGCGCTATCCTTCCACATCCGCGCGTTCAAGGAGGATAGAGCGATGGACAAGCCTAAGATTACCCAGGCCATGATCGACGCTTACGATGAATATACCCATCTCAGCCTCGACCGTCGCAAATTCATGGAAAAGCTTACAGTGCTTGCCGGCTCGGGCGCCGCCGCGGCTGCCATTGCGCCGCTTCTTTCGGCCAACAGCGCCCGTGCTGCCATCGTCGCGCCTGACGATGCGGGCATTGTCGCGGAAGACGTGACCTATCCAGCGCCCGGCGCTGAGATGAAGGGTTACCTCGTCACGCCGAAGTCGGTATCCGGCCCCATTGGTTCCGTCATCGTCATCCATGAAAACCGTGGCCTGAACGACCATATTCGCGACGTGGCGAGACGTGTGGCGCTCGCCGGTTTCCGGGCGCTTGCGGTCGATTTCCTCTCGCCGCAGGGTGGAACGCCCTCGAATGAGGACAAGGCACGGGAAATGTTCAGCGGTCTCGACATGGAGGCAACCGTCGCCAATGCCGAAGCGGGCAGGGTGTGGCTTGCGGCAAGGCAGGGGGCAAATGGCAAGGTCGGCGCGGTCGGTTTCTGCTGGGGCGGCGGGCTGGTCAACCGTTTCGCCACCAAATCGGCAGGCTTGAATGCCGGTGTCGCCTATTACGGCCAGCAACCAGCGGCGGCCGATGTGCCGGCCATCAAGGCGCCGTTGCTTTTGCATTATGCCGGTCTCGACGAGCGCATCAACGCCGGCATCGATGCCTATAAAAAGGCGCTGGAGGAAAACGGCAAGACCTTCGAAATCTTCGTCTATGACGGCGTCAACCACGCCTTCAATAATGACACGTCATCGGCGCGTTACGACAAGGCGGCCGCTGATCTCGCCTGGGGGCGGACGACGGATTTCTTCCGGAAATATCTGGCGTAAATCTTCAGGTTCGGCCTGTCAGGGTGCAGCTTTTCCAGAGATGGAGAGGCTTCACCATGGATCAATATGGCATCGCGGTTTGCGCTGGATTTTGGGGCAAAGCAAAACAGAGCCTGCCTCACGCGCGCAGTTCCTGAAACTGAACGGCCACGCGCAAACCGGGGTTGTTGTTCGAAAGCGTCACGGCGGCGCCGTGTAGTTCCGATATGGCTTTGACAAGGCTCAGGCCAAGTCCGGACCCTGCGGTGGTTCTGCTTTTCTCAACCCGATAGAACCGGTCGAACACCTGCGCCCGGTCTTCGTCTGATATGCCTGGCCCGTTGTCTGCGATATTTAACAGGACTTGTCCTTCCCCGCGCGACACTTCGAGGCAAATTCTTGACCCGACGGGGGCGTGCCGCATGGCGTTGGACAACAGGTTCGCCAACAATTGGCGAATGAGATCAGGATCGCCATTGATCCGGCAGCCGCCCGCAGCACCGCGCATCGTCAGCTCATAGCCTTCCTCCGCGGCAATAACCTCATAGGTTTCGTAGATTTCACCGACGATGTCGCAAAGATCGAAGGCGGTGAAGCGGGCGGTCCTGCTTCGCGCTTCGATCTGGGCAATCCGCAGAAGAGCATCGAACGTATTTGCTATGGATCGCAGTTCTTCAAGAGCGGTCTCAACGCCGGTCCTCATCTCGTCAACCGCATGCGCATTGAGCGCATCTTCCAGCACGAGGAATGTCCGGCCAATCGGGGTCTTGAGGTCATGGGCGACGTCGGTCGTCACCTGCTTCAATGCTGCTACGCTGGAGTCCAGTCTTGCTAGAGCCACATTGATTTCCGCTGAAAATATGTCGATTTCATCCATGCGTGATGAAATTGGAAGCCGTTTTGAAAGCTCGCCATGTCCGATGGCGTGGGCGATTTGCGCCAGCGACGAGATGCGGCGGCGCGTTCGATACGCCAATATGGCGGCTCCCGTCATGCCCATGGAAAGAACGATCGCGGTCGCCCATCCGAAACTGATGAGAACGATGCGGGCCAGTTCATCCGTGTCTCCGGAGTTGATCCCCACCACGAGAGTGTTCGGCCCCAGAGGACCATTGAAAAGCTTGTAGTGGGAAGCACTGCCGTGATGGTCGTCGGGTTCAAGGATCGAATAACCGGATGGGACGTTCGAAAATCGATTGCTTCCCGCGAGCAGTTCTCCGGCCGGGCTGCGCAATGCGTAGATGGTCTCCTGACCCCTGATGGCTGGGCCGTGATTGTCGATCATGTCCACGGCGCCCTGAATGCCGCGTGCGTCGAAGGCCGATGCGATCTCCCGATAACGCTCCTGGACATTGGCGTTCAGGCGGTCGTCGAGGAAACTGACAACCATCCGGTAGGCTGCGATGTTTGCGCCAAGCGATGCGGTGATGAACAGGGCGATGTAGATGATTGCCAACCTGACGGCGGTGCTTTTCAGAAAGCTAGCGCCGGGCATGTAGGGTATAGCCCGTGTTCTTGACGGTATGCAGAAGCGGCTGGTCGAACGGCTTGTCGATTTTCGCCCTCAACCGGCTGATGTGCGTTTCCACGACGGAGCTTTGCGGGTCGAAATTGAAGTTCCAGATTTTTTCGAGAAACATCGTTTTCGTCAGGATTCGACCTTCGTTGCGCATGAGCAGTTCCAGAAGCGAGAATTCGCGTGGCAAGAGGTCGATCCGCTGTCCTCCGCGCGACGTTGTTCTGGTGACGAGGTCCATTTCGAGGTCGCCCACGCGCAGGCGCGTCTTCTCCGTGGCAATGGGCGGTCGCCGAACGAGAGCATTGATCCTGGCCGTCAATTCCGAGAAAGCGAACGGTTTTACCAGATAGTCGTCGCCACCGGCTTCCAGCCCTTCGACACGGTCATCAACACCGCTCATCGCCGTCAGAAAAAGTATGGGAACGCGTATCGAAGCCGCACGCAGGCTCTTGACCAGATTGAGACCATCCAGTCCGGGGATCATGCGGTCAACAACGGCGATGTCATATCCCCCATCCAGTCCCGCAGCCAGTGCGTCACGCCCGTCCCTGACCCAGTCGATCGTATGGCCAGCCGAGGTCAGTCCCTTCGTAATATAGTTTCCGGTTGTATTGTCGTCTTCTACTAGAAGTATTTTCATGGATGATGACGTTGCCTGAAATCCGGATTTTCTATGGGGCGGCTGGTCCTGCTCACGCCGAAAATCGGGCTTTATTGCGGCATTTCACGGATTTACAGATTTACAAATTTGTATATTTGGCGACAGGCGGCTGAAAATCCGAGGTTTTACTTTCACGATGCTGCAAGCCGCAGTGTTACCTGTTACGAGGATCCAGACCATGATCAAAAATCTGACCGTCGCCGCCTTCGCCCTGATTGCCGCAACCTCCACCGCCTTTGCAAACGGTATTCTCAGCAACACCGCTTCGCCGATTGCAAAAATCACCCAGGATCACGGAAATGCGGGCGATACGGCGACATCTGTCTCCAATCCGGAAGTCCGTTTCCGCGTGCTCGATAACGGCATGGTCGAACGCACGAACAGCCGTTTCGACACCTCCATGATGATCGACCCTTCGGCCGAGCTTCGCGAGAGAAACCGCCGATAAGCTTTATGATGACGACACGCTCGGCGGTCAGAGGCCGCCGAGCTTATGGCATTCCGCGTCGCGGGAACAACCATACTACCGCGAAGCGTCAGCCGCATTACGGGTGAGTGGATGGAAAAACGAACTGTATTGCGGCTTGGCAAGCGATACGGATATTCAGCTTTTGCCGCGCTTCAAATGCTCATCAAGCCTTGGCATGATCTCCACGAAATTGCAGGGCAGGTGGCGATAATCGAGCTGGGCCTTGAGGATGCCGTCCCACGCGTCCTTGCAGGCGCCCGGAGAGCCGGGCAGCACGAAGATGAAGGTCGCGTTGGCCACGCCGCCGGTCGCGCGCGACTGGATGGTGGCGGTGCCGATCTTGTCGTAGGAGATGCGGTGGAAGAGGGTGGAAAACCCGTCCATGCGCTTTTCGAACAGCGGCTCCAGCGCCTCCGGTGTCACGTCCCGGCCGGTGAAGCCGGTACCGCCGGTGGTGATGACCACGTCCACGCCTTCAGACAGCGTCCATTCGCGCACGGTGTCGGCAATCACTGCCTTGTCATCCGGCACGATGGCGCGGGCCGCGAGCCTGTGGCCCGCTTCTTCCAGCCTTGCGACGAGCGTGTCGCCGGACTTGTCGTTCTCCAGCGTGCGGCTGTCTGAAACGGTCAGAACCGCAATGCCAAGGGGAATGAAGGGTCTATCGCCTGCCATGGCCTTATCCTCGAAATATCCGGCCCTCAAATGGTCCGCGTTGCCTGAAAATACCAGCCGGGACGTTTCTTCCGAAGCGATGTTTCCGCGTTTTTGGCGGCATCGAAGGAATGAAAAATCCCGAAACAGGTTGCCCCCGAACCGGACATGCGGACAAGGGCGGCCCCTTCCTCAGACAGCAGCCCGGTTATCTCTCCGATTTCAGGCAGCAGCGCCTGAGCCGGCGGCTGCAGATCGTTGCGGCTTTGGGTGAGAAAATCCATCCAGCCAATTGTCGCATGGGCGGGCAGGTGCGGATTGGCCTTGTTCTGCAATCGCCGGAAAATCTCCGGTGTCGAGACGGCTTTCAACGGGTTAGCCAGAACCATGAAGAGTTCCGGCAGGTCGGTGAGCGCTTCGATGTCCTCGCCAATACCACGCGCGATCAGCGGCCGGCTTGCAAGGCACATCGGCACATCCGCACCGAGCTTCAGTGCAAGAGAAGTAAGCTTTTCCGGCGCGATCGTGGCACTCCAATGCCGCAAAAGCCCGCGCAGCGTCGCCGCGGCATCCGCCGAACCGCCGCCGATGCCCGAGGCAACCGGCAGGTTCTTTTCAAGGTGAATGTCGACCGGGCGGACGGGCTGGCCTGTTGAGGCAAGAGCATCGCGCAGCATGTCTCTGGCGCAGGTGACGAGATTGTCGCCGCCATCGCCAGTGCGCAGAAGATCGCCGAAGGGGCCGGAAATGGAGAAGCTGTCGGCGTCGGCGTTGCGAATGCGGATCACATCGCCGGCCTCGGTGAATGTCACAAGCGTTTCGAGCAGATGATAACCATCCGCCCGCTGGCCGGTCACATGCAGCGCCAGATTGATCTTGGCCGGGGCCGCCTCGATTGTTTCGGTGGCCCCGGAAACCTCATGCACGCGCATGCCGCGTCAGGATTTCTTGTCCGGAGCAGGGGTCGCCGGTGCCGGGGGAGCCGGCGGTTGCGGCACCACGTCCTTCTTGGCGGTGTTTTCAGCGTCCTTTTCGACAGGCGGCAGGCCGTTGGCGATCTTTTCCTTCACCTTGGCCTTGTCGACATCGTCATTGTCGCCGATCAGGGCACGGTTCCACTGATAAACGGCCTCGATCTTGCGGCCGACGCGCCAATAGGCATCGCCCAGATGGTCGTTGATGGTGGGGTCACCGGCCTTGAGCTCGATTGCGCGTTCCAGCTCCGTCACGGCCTGGTCGAAGTCGCCAAGGCGATAATGTGCCCAGCCGAGCGAATCGACGATATAACCGTCGTTCGGCCGAAGCTCGACCGCGCGGCTGATCATCTTCATGGCTTCATCGAGATTGATGCCCTTGTCTACCCAGGAATAGCCCAGATAATTCAGCACCTGCGGCTGCTCCGGGTTCAGTTCCAGCGCCCGCTTGAAATTCGGTTCGGCCTTGTCCCATTGTTTCAGCCGCTCATAGGCGATGCCGCGCTGGAAGAACACCGACCAGTCGGATTTCTGCGCCACGGCGCCGATGACCTCGATGGCCTTGTCGTAGTTCTCCGCCATGGCCCGGTAATCCTTGGCGTCCGAAAGCACGCTGCCATAGGCAAGGTAGGAACGGACATCCTTCGGATCGGATTCAAGCAGGGATTTGAGATGCTTGCGCGCCTCGTCCACCTTGCCGGTCTGCGCCAGCGTCAGTCCGAGCTGCAGCTCGGAGATGCGGTACATCGGCGAATCCTTCGGCACTTCGCGATAGAAGGTGATGGCACGCTCAGGCTGCTTCATCGCTTCGGCAAGACCGCCGAGAAGGATAAGCGTATCCGGGCTCTTGGGATCAAGGGCGCGCGACGTCTGCAGGTAAAGGGTCACGATCTCTTCGGCGCCTTCGCGGTTCAACGCGCCGGCAATCGAGAACATGACGCTGGCGGCGCCCTCCACCGCATTGGTGATCTGCTGCTCCGGCTTTTCGCCCTTTTCAATCGCCTCGCGAAGCGCTTTCAGCGGCGCATAGTTCGGTGCGAACGTATCACCGACGGCGATCGCATCCAGTGCCTTCTGTTTGTTGCCGGCGGAAGCCTCAAGGCGAGCAAGCGCCATGACCGCGCGCATATAGGTATCGGAGGCGGTGGCCCCGCCTTCACGATCCGTCACGGCTTCGTTCAGGCTCTTGCGTGCGGCTTCGGTATTGCCGGAAACCAGCGCGATGGCCGCGGCATTGTATTTCTGGAAGATCGAAATCCAGCCCGGACCCTTCATATTGTTGACGAGCGCCAGCGCTTCCTTCGGCTTGCCGGAACCGGCCCGCGCCCAGGCGGTCAGAAGCGTGTTGACCATGCGGTCGAGATCGTTCGGACCGGTATATTTCAGGATCTTCTCGGCCTTGGTGAATTCCTTGTCCTTGATGGCGTCAAGACCGCGCACGATGGTCGTCACACGCTCCACCGAGGTATCGTCCTTCATGGAATCGGCGATCTTCGCGCCGGCCTCGAAGTTGCCGCTCAGAAGTTCGGCGATCATCAGCCGCTGGCGGATTTCCGAATTGGCCGGATCATATTCCAGCGCCTTCTTGTAGAGCGAAATCGCGGTGGGGTAATCCTGGTCGACATCGGCATTGCGCCCGGCGAGGAAAGCGCCGGAGAAGGTGTTCACCTTGCCGGGATCGAAGGTAACGGCTTTATCTTCCGGTTTTGCCTTCGTCTCCGCAAAGCCGGGGCTGGCACCCGCACCGATTGCGAGAGCAGCGGCAATAGCCGCGCTGCAGAGAAGACGGAGTGCTGGTTTACGCCGCATGAGGGAACCTTTGCCTTTGTGCGAATGCACGGAAAAATCAGTTTCCATTATTGGTCACGATAGAATGGCTTTTTTGAAGCAACCCCGCAAGAAATTATGGCTTTAGCCACAATCACACCTTGCGGAGAAACCGGCCCGGAACGTCGGGCGGATGGTCCTGTCCATCCGCCGTTTGCATGGCCTTGTGCCTCAGTTGAGACGCTCGATGCAGAAGTCGATGACTTCCAGCAATGCGTCTTTCCAGGCGCTTTGCGGCAGGGGCGCAAGTGCGTCACGGGCAATGGTGCCGTAATGCGTGGCGCGGCCGATCGTATCGGCAAGACCGTTATATTTGGTGATCAGGCCGAGCGCCTTCTCCAGGTTCTCGTCGCTGCTTTCGCCCTTTTCGATGGCGTTGCGCCAGAAGGCGCGCTCATCCTGCGTGCCGCGGCGATAGGACAGGATAACCGGCAGCGTGATCTTGCCTTCGCGGAAATCGTCACCGGTGTTCTTGCCGAGATCGGCGGACTTTCCACCGTAGTCCAGCACGTCATCGACCAGCTGGAAAGCGAGGCCAAGATTCATGCCGTAGGATTTGAGCGCACTGCGGGTTGCCTTGTCCGTCTTGGCGACGATGGGGCCGACTTCGGCTGCGGCGGCAAAGAGGGCGGCCGTCTTGGCACGAATCACCTGCAGGTAATCGTCCTCGGTCGTTTCCATGTTCTTGGCGACCGAAAGCTGCAGCACCTCGCCTTCGGCGATCACCGAAGCCGCTGTAGAAAGTACGTCGAGCGCATCCAGCGAACCGACATCCACCATCATGCGGAAGGCCTGGCCGAGCAGGAAGTCGCCGACGAGAACGCTTGCCTGGTTGCCCCAGATGGTGCGCGCGGTGGATTTGCCGCGGCGCAGATCGCTTTCGTCCACCACATCGTCGTGCAGAAGCGTCGCCGTGTGCATGAACTCCACGCTTGTGGCGAGCTTGATGTGATTGTCGCCCTCGTAGCCGAACATCGAGGCCGAGGCGAGCGTCAGCATCGGCCGCAGGCGCTTGCCGCCGGAGGAGATGAGATGATTGGCCACCTCTGGTATCATCTGGACATCGGAACCGGCCTTCGAAAGGATAAGCTGGTTCACCCGTTCCATGTCGGGGCGGGTCAGGTCGACAAGCGGCTTGACGGATGCGAGTTTGTTTTTGCTTTCTTCAAGCGGTATGACGACGCCCAAGGGACAGGACTCCTGTTCGAATTTGTATTTGACAATAAAAACTGGCGCCTTGCGCGGCAAGGGGCGAATTGCCGCTAGCCATTCAAAAAGATGGGAATTTAGGGCTTATCCATGCGTGAACTGATCCGTACCAACGATGCCGTGCTTCTTTCCTTCGCTGAAAGCCTGATGAAGGACGCCGGCATCCATTGCCTCATTGCCGATCAGGCGATGAGCATTCTGGAGGGATCGCTCGGTCTTTTGCCGCGAAGGTTCCTGGTGGAAGAAGACCGCGCCGACCAGGCCCGCCGCATTCTCATCGATGCCGGGCTGGGCGACGAGTTGCGCAACGAAGAGGCTTGAGCGGCGGTGGGCGACGGCATTTCCGAAACGATCGACGCCTTTCACCGGGGCCGGTTTCACATTATCCAGCCGAAGGGCAGGGGGCACCGGGCGGGCATGGATGCCATGCTTCTGGCCTCCCTGGTGGCGGATGACCGCGCCTGCCGCATTGCCGATCTCGGCGCCGGCGCCGGTGCTGCCGGCATGGCGGTGGCGGCGCGGCTCGAAAATGCCGAAGTGACGCTTTACGAACGCTCCCCGGAAATGGCGGAATTTGCCCGCCGCAGCCTCGAATTGTCGGAAAATTCCGCTTTTTCCGCTCGGGTGAATGTGCGCAAGGCCGATGTGACCCTGCGGGCGAAAGCGCGCGCCGAAGCGGGGTTGCCCGATGATTATTTCCATCACGTCATCATGAACCCGCCCTATAACGATGCGGGCGACCGCCGCACGCCGGATGCCTTGAAGGCGGAAGCGCATGCCATGACGGAGGGCCTGTTCGAAGACTGGATCAGGACCGCGGGCGCGATCATGGTTCCGGGGGGTCAGCTTTCGCTCATTTCCCGACCCCAATCGGTGGCGGAGATCATCGCCGCCTGCGGCAGCCGTTTCGGCGGCATGGAGATCACTCTCATCCATCCGCGTCCCGGCGAGGATGCGGTGCGCATGCTTGTGACCGCGATCAAGGGTTCACGCGCGCGATTGTCCTTCCGCGCGCCGCTCATCATGCACGAGACCGGCAGCCATGCCTTTACTCCCTTCGTGGATGACCTGAACAATGGCCGTGCCGCCTATTCACGTAATGTAAGGGCAATCCGGTCCGCGTCATAAATATCGCGGTTCCGCCGGTCGCAAACCATTGCGTTTTCCGGGGCGATACATACATCCGTGACGAACGGATAAATGCTGCGAGGATTGAGTAGTGGGTTTTCTGAAGTATCTGGTGCCGAAACGCTTTCGTAAAAAAGAGCTCGTCATCCCGGTGGTGCGCATGCATGGCGCGATCATGGCCGGCGGCAACCAGTTCCGTCCCGCTCTCAATCTCGCCTCCTATGCGCCGCTGCTTGAAAAGGCCTTCGCCATCAAGGATGCCCCGGCCGTCGCCATCTCGCTCAATTCGCCCGGCGGCTCGCCGGTGCAGGCGCGGATGATCTATAACCGCATCCGCCAGCTTGCCGAGGAAAAGGACAAGAAGGTCCTGATCTTCGTGGAGGATGTGGCAGCCTCCGGCGGTTACATGATCGCGCTTGCCGGCGACGAGATCATCGCCGACCCCACTTCCATCGTCGGTTCGATCGGCGTCGTGTCCGGCGGTTTCGGCTTTCCGGAAATGCTGAAGAAGATCGGCGTGGAGCGCCGCGTCTATACGGCCGGCGAAAACAAGGTCATCCTCGATCCCTTCCAGCCGGAAAAGGAAGGCGATATCGATTACCTGAAGTCGCTGCAGGTGGAAATCCACACCGTCTTCATCGACATGGTCAAGATGCGCCGCGGCTCGAAACTGAAGGGCGACGAGGCGATTTTCTCCGGCCTGTTCTGGACCGGCATGCGCGGCCTCGATCTCGGCCTGATCGACGGACTGGGCGACATGCGGGACGTGCTGCGCCGCCGTTACGGCGAAAAGGTCAAGCTCCAGCTCGTCAGCGGCGGGCGCTCGCTGTTCGGTAAAAAGGTGCCGGGCGTGAATGCCGCGCTTGGCCTCGACGCGGACAGGCTGGCGGCCGGAGCCGTCTCGGGTCTTGCGGAGGTCGCCGAAGAAAAGGCATTGTGGTCGCGTTTCGGTCTATGATGTCGCGGGAATAAAGCCCTATGGCGCAGCTCATTACAATTCTTCTGCTGGTGGTAGGATCCATCATCCTCTATCGCCGCTTCGTTCGCGATGCGGAAAAGCTTTCGGCGAAATCCAAACAGCGCGAGAAGGAACGCGAAACCGGCGCCATCGGCACGCTGATCAAGGATCCTGAAACCGGCGAGTACCGCGTGAAGCGCGAGGACGAGACGTAAGGCTGCGGCTTTACGCATAAAACCTTGACCCCCACGCCACGCCGTGGCACCAGTCCGCATCCGAAGTAAGTCAAGGCTTACTTGTCCTCCTAACGCCGCGATGACTGAAATGACCGATATTCCCGACCATATGAACCCGAAGCGTTCCTTTCAGGCGTTGATCCTGACGCTGCACAATTACTGGGCCGACAAGGGCTGCGCGGTGCTGCAGCCCTATGATATGGAAGTGGGCGCGGGCACGTTTCATCCGGCAACCACGCTGCGTGCGCTGGGACCGAAGCCGTGGAAGGCCGCTTATGTGCAGCCCTCACGCCGCCCGTCCGACGGCCGTTATGGGGAAAACCCGAACCGTTTGCAGCATTATTACCAGTACCAGGTCATTCTGAAGCCGAACCCGTCGAACCTTCAGGAACTCTATCTCGGTTCGCTGAAGGCAATCGGCCTCGATCCGCTCTTGCATGACGTGCGCTTCGTCGAAGACGACTGGGAAAGCCCGACGCTCGGCGCCTGGGGTCTTGGCTGGGAATGCTGGTGCGATGGCATGGAAGTGTCGCAGTTCACCTATTTCCAGCAGGTCTGCGGCATCGAATGTTCGCCGGTGGCGGGTGAGCTCACCTATGGTCTGGAACGCCTTGCCATGTATGTTCAGGGCGTCGACAATGTCTACGACCTGAACTTCAACGGCCGCGAGGGCGAAGAGAAGATTTCCTATGGCGACGTCTTCCTGCAGGCCGAACAGGAATATTCCCGTCACAACTTCGAATTTGCCGATACGGCCATGCTGCATCGCCATTTCATCGATGCGGAAAAGGAGTGCCTGGCGCTTCTCGCTGCCGGCGCGCCTGGCGATGACGACAATCAGCGCCTGCACAAATGTGTATTCCCGGCCTATGACCAGTGCATCAAGGCCAGCCATGTCTTCAACCTGCTGGATGCGCGCGGCGTGATCTCGGTGACGGAACGCCAGAGCTATATCCTGCGCGTGCGCACGCTGGCGAAAGCCTGCGGCGAAGCCTTCCTGCTGACGGATGCCGGCGGGCTGAACTGGAACAGGGCCGCCTGATTTTGGAAGATGGTTTCACGCCAAAGTTTCAATGAATTTGAAAGGCCGTTCTTGACGGCCTTTTATTTTGCGTTGATGGATGACGTGAAACATCATGGTGGATTTGAGTTATGAATATTAGAAGCCTAGTTTTTTTACCTGTATTGATGCTCTCATGTCTTCTCGGTAACGCTGCGGCTGCCGAAACAACCGAATGGATGAGCGGCAACGATGCCTTTGTTCGCGCAGATAAGCTGCGGACGTTCGGCATGATCGTTACGCGTATGGATTGCAAGGACAGCGGCCAGCGATCGCTTGATGTTGGTAGCGCACTCGTCCGCATGCACTACACGCGCAACACGAAGATGCTCGACTGGAGAATAGACGGCTGGAACCATCTGCAGGAGAACAAGGACTATTGGGCGGAACGCGGTTACACGCTTGCCTCTCACACCGTTTTTGTAAGGAAGACATCCGGTCTGCGATTATATTGCACCGTCTACAATAAATGACGTGGCACGCTGGTCGCGGTTTTCTCCTCCTCGCAAAAAGGGACAGAATGACCGAAGCCCCATGACTTTGCGGCAATGAGCCGCTATCGTGCGCGCATCGAAGCTGGGAATCGCAATTCATGTTCATCACGCTGGCAATCATCGCGGCAATCGCGCTTTATGTCGTCTTCATCTATAACGGCCTCGTCAAGGCGCGGCAGATGAAGGAAGAGGCGTGGTCGGGCATCGACGTGCAGCTGAAGCGCCGCGCCGATCTCATCCCCAACCTCATCGAGACCGTCAAAGGTTATGCCGCACATGAAAAGAGCACCTTCGAGGAGGTGATCAACCTGCGCAACCGGGCACAGGCCGTGCCGGCTGGCGATGTCGAAGGCCGTGCCCAGGCGGAAGGGTTGCTGTCGCAGGCGCTCGGCAAGCTTTTTGCCCTCGCGGAAGCCTATCCCGACCTCAAGGCCAACACGAATTTTCTGGAATTGCAGCGGTCGCTCGAAACCATCGAAGGCGAACTCCAGATGTCGCGCCGTTATTACAATGGCGCCGCGCGCGATCTCAACGTCAAGGTGGAGAGCTTCCCCTCCAATCTGGTCGCTGGACAGTTCGGTTTTGCCAAGGCGCCCTATTTCGAGATCGACAACCCGGCCGACCGCGCCGTGCCGACCGTGAAATTCTAAGCACCGGCTCCCAATCTCCCGCCGATATTCCGATAATCCGGCCTTTCGCCGCATTCTTTGACAAGACGACAATCATGATCGAACTGACCATCACCCCGCCCGGCCACCCGCTTTCCGGCAAGGTGGAGCCGCCCGGTTCCAAATCCATCACCAATCGCGCGCTTTTGCTCGCCGGTCTTGCCAAAGGCAAAAGCCGTCTGACCGGCGCACTGAAAAGCGACGATACGCTTTATATGGCCGAAGCCCTGCGCGAGATGGGCGTGAAGGTCACCGAGCCTGATGCCACCACTTTCGTGGTCGAAAGCTCCGGCGTGCTGCAGCAGCCGGAAAAGCCGCTTTTCCTCGGCAATGCCGGTACCGCCACCCGCTTCCTCACCGCCGCCGCGGCCCTTGTGGATGGCGCCGTCATCATCGATGGCGACGAACACATGCGCAAGCGCCCGATCATGCCGCTGGTGGAAGCGCTGCGTTCGCTCGGCGTCGAGGCGGAAGCGCCGACCAGCTGCCCGCCCGTTACCGTCTGCGGCAAGGGCACCGGGTTCCCGAAGGGCAGCGTCACCATCGATGCCAACCTCTCCAGCCAATATGTGTCGGCGCTTCTGATGGCCGCCGCCTGCGGCGACAAGCCGGTGGATATCATCCTCAAGGGCGAGGAAATCGGCGCGAAGGGTTATATCGATCTCACCACATCGGCCATGGAAGCCTTCGGCGCGAAGGTGGAGCGGGTCAGCAACGCCATCTGGCGCGTGCACCCGACGGGCTACACGGCAACCGATTTCCACATCGAGCCGGATGCCTCCGCCGCCACCTATCTCTGGGGCGCGGAGCTTCTGACCGGCGGCGCGATCGATATCGGCACGCCAGCCGATAAATTCACCCAGCCGGATGCCAAGGCCCATGAGGTCATGGCGAAGTTTCCGCATCTGCCCGCCGAAATCGATGGTTCGCAAATGCAGGACGCCATTCCGACCATCGCGGTTCTGGCCGCCTTCAACGAAACGCCAGTGCGTTTCGTCGGCATCGCCAATCTGCGCGTCAAGGAATGCGACCGCATCCGCGCCGTCTCGCTCGGCCTCAACGAAATCCGTAACGGTTTGGCGCATGAGGAAGGCGACGACCTGATCGTGCATTCCGATCCGTCGCTCGCGGGCCAGACGGTGAATGCTTCCATCGATACCTTCGCCGATCACCGCATCGCCATGAGTTTTGCACTGGCGGCGCTGAAGATCGGCGGCATCGCCATCCAGAACCCGGCCTGCGTGGGCAAGACCTATCCGGGCTACTGGAAAGCGCTTGCCTCGCTTGGCGTCGAGTATACGGAAAAGGAAAACGCTGCCGAGCCGCGGCATTAGAAGAACGGTTCAATTCCGTCATTCCGTCCTTGAGCCGGAATTCAGTGCGATCAAGTCCTTGATCGTGAAAGACTCTTCAAGCCGCGCCGACGCGCGGCTTCTGGATACCGGGTCTAGCCCGGTATGACGGAAATGACTGTACGTGCATCAGTTGAAACCGGAAACGCTCTGACCCCTCAAGGAGGATCGCCCGTGAAGACCATCGCCGCAAGACTTCTCGCGCTGTTCGTCTTCCTGGGCGTGGCCTTCCCGGTTTTGGCGGAAGAGTTCATACGCTCCTACCATTCCGTTGTGGAAGTTGCGCAGGATGGCAAGCTGACCGTGACGGAAACCATCACTGCCCGCGCCGAAGGCCAGAACATCAAGCGCGGCATCTTCCGCGATTTCCCACTTTATGCGCTGGATGCCAATAACCGCCGCACCAAGGTGGATTTCAACGTCGTTTCCGTGGAGCGTGATGGTGCGCCGGAAAACTGGCGCACCGAAAATATCGATGGCGGTATCCGCATCTATACCGGCAGCGCCGACCGCTTTTTGCCGACCGGCGAGCACATCTTCCAGATTACCTACACCACCGCCCGGCAGATCCGATATTTCAGCGATTATGACGAGCTGACCTGGAACGTCACCGGCAATGGCTGGCAGTTCCCGATAGGCGAGATTTCCGCCACCATCACGCTGCCACAGGGCGTCAAGGCCACCGATACCGCCGTCTTCACCGGTCCCCTCGGTGCCAAGGGCAAGGATGCGCGTATTCTGAGTGAAGGCAACGAGGTGTTTTTTGCCTCCACCCGCCCGTTTTCGGTGGGCGAGGGCATGACGGTTGCGGTGAAGCTGCCAAAGGGTGCCATTGCCGCGCCGGATACCTCGCAGGAGGCGGGCTGGTGGCTGCGGGATAATCTCGCCATCCTGCTTTCCGGCGGCGGGCTTTTTGCCGTGCTGCTTTATTATCTCCGGGCATGGTTCGCGGTGGGCCGCGACCCGGCCAGAGGTGTGATCGTGCCGCGCTGGGATGCGCCGGAGGGGCTTTCCCCGGCTCTGGTCAATTATGTCGATAACCGCGGTTTTTCCGGCGCGGGCTGGACGGCTCTCTCCGCCTCGGCCCTTGATCTTGCGGTAAAGGGTTTTGTCGTTCTGGAAGATCTGAAGAATTCCATCGTCATTCGCCGCACGGAAAAGGCAACCGCCGCCGATCTGCCTACCGGGCAGAAGACGCTGCTCTCCTCCATCGGCGGTCCAGGCGAAACGCTGACCATCGACAAGGCCCATGGCACGCAGGTCGAAAAGGTTGGTTCACAATTCCGCGCAGCGATAGAGAAAGAGCATCGCGGCAAATATTACCGCAGCAATGCCGGCTATATCGTTTTCGGTATCTTCTTCAGCATCGCCATCATCATCGCGACGCTTGTCTTTGGTGACCTCGATGAGAGCGCCATTGCCGCCGTTCTGGTCTTCGGCTTTTTCGCCTTCTTTTTCAGCATCCTGTCGATCGGCATCGGCCGGCAGTTCTCGCGCGGCGCGCCGCTGCGCAAGCGCATTGGCGGTATTGTCATGCTGGCTTTTGCCGGCTTTGTGGCCTTTTCAGCCATCGGCGGCATCGCCACACAAATCCTGCTGGATGTGACACATGACACAAAGTCGCTGGCGCTGGCCGCGATTGGTGGCATCGTGCTCACCAATGCGCTTTTCCTGTTCCTGATGGGTGCGCCAACGCCGCTCGGCCGCAAGCTGATGGATGGTATCGAAGGCCTCCGAACCTATCTGACGCTGGCGGAAAAGGACCGGATGAACATGGCAGGTGCGCCGGCCATGTCGCCACAGCATTTTGAAACGCTGCTGCCCTATGCGGTGGCGCTCGGCGTCGAAAAACCGTGGAGCCGCACCTTTGAGGCCTGGCTTGCGACAGCCGCCGCCGGTGTCGCTGCGGCAAGTTATGCGCCCGGCTGGTATGCGGGCAGCAATTACGGCAGCTTTGGCGACCGTATCGGCGGCTTTTCCACCTCCATGGCCAATACCATCGCGTCGACGATTCCCCAGCCGGTCAGTTCCTCCGGCTCCAGCTTTTCGGGCGGTGGTGGCGGCGGTTCTTCCGGCTCCGGCKGGGGCGGCGGTGGTGGCGGCGGCTGGTAAGGCCCGAGCGCGGTAATTTAACCGAATGCATTGGTGACTTTTGCCGCGTTGCTTGCTAAGCCGACCGCAATCGTCCGACAACAGATAAAGTCCTGATCCCATGCCTGATCTTCTGCTTGAACTCCGCTCCGAGGAAATCCCCGCCCGCATGCAGCGCAAGGCGGCTGGCGATCTGAAGAAACTCGTCACCGATGCCTTGGTGGAGAGAGGGCTGACCTATGAGGGCGCGCGCGAATATTGGACGCCACGTCGCCTGACGCTGGATATTCGTGGCCTCAACGCCCGCTCCGCCGACGTGCGTGAGGAAAAGAAGGGTCCGCGCACCGATGCCAATGAAAAGGCCATCGAGGGCTTCCTGCGCGGCGCTGGCCTCAATGATATTTCCGAGGCTCAGGTCGTTTCCGACCCGAAGAAGGGCGATTTCTACATCGCCATCATCAACAAGCCCGGCCGCCCGGCGGAAGAGATCATCGCCGAGGTGATGCCCGGCATCATCCGCTCCTTCCCCTGGCCGAAATCCATGCGCTCTGGCCCGGCTTCCATGCCGAAGGGCTCAAGCTATGCCGGCATCGAAGGCAAGGGTTCGGAAAGCCTGCGCTGGGTGCGCCCGCTGCAATCCATCGTCTGCCTGTTCGGCCCCGAACATGACGAAACGCAGGTCATTCCTTTCGCCATCGACGGCATCGTCGCCGGCAACGTCACCTATGGCCACCGTTTCCATGCGCCCGGCCCGATCACCGTGCGCCGTTTCGAGGATTATGTCTCGAGCCTCGAAAAGGCGAAGGTCATTCTCGATGCCGAGCGCCGCAAGGACATCATTCTGCACGACGCCAAGGATCTGGCCTTCGCCAACGGTCTCGAGCTGGTGGAAGATGAAGGTCTTCTCGAGGAAGTTTCCGGCCTCGTCGAATGGCCGCAGGTGCTGATGGGCACCTTCGAAGAGGATTACCTGCAAATCCCGGCGGAAATCATCCGCCTCACCATCAAGACCAACCAGAAGTGTTTCGTCACCCGCAATCAGGGTGCGGAAGAGGGGCTTTCCAACCGCTTCATCCTGATCTCGAACATCGAGGCAAGCGATGGCGGCAAGGAAATCATCCATGGCAATGGCAAAGTCGTGCGCGCCCGTCTGTCGGACGCCCGCCATTTCTGGAATCGCGACCAGGGCGATCTGCCAGATCTCGAAACGCTGAAGGATTCGGCTGCGAAATTCAGCCTCGATCTCAAGAAGCCGCTCGATCAGCGCATGGCCAAGCTCGATGCGTTGAACGTCACCTTCCATGCCAAGCTCGGCACGCAGGGTGAACGTGTGGCCCGTATCCGCGAGCTGGCCAAGGCACTGGCCTCGGTCGTCGGTGCCGATGAAACGCTGGTGGACCGCGCGGTGGTACTGGCCAAGGCCGACCTGCGCACCGAAGCCGTTGGTGAATTCCCCGAGCTTCAGGGCCTGATGGGCCGCAAATATGCGACCTTACAGGGCGAAAACGAAAGCGTGGCCGCTGCGATTGAAGATCACTACAAACCGCAGGGCCCCTCCGACCGCCTGCCGGCCGGCAAGGTGGCGATCACGGTTGCTCTGGCCGACAAGCTCGATACGCTCGTCGGTTTCTGGGCTATCGATGAAAAGCCGACGGGTTCGAAGGACCCCTTCGCGCTGCGCCGTGCGGCACTGGGTGTGGTGCGCATTCTGCTTGAGAAAAACGTGCGGCTTCCGCTGCTGAGCGTTGCGAAGGATCCGGACCTTCTCTCCTTCTTCCACGACCGCCTGAAAGTCTACCTCCGCGATCTCGGCGCGCGTTACGATCTGATCGACGCTGTCCTGACGCCCGAATCCGATGATCTCCTGATGATCGCCCGCCGTGTTGAGGCGCTCACCGCCTTCATCACCGGCGAGGATGGCAGGAACCTTCTGGCTGGTGCCAAGCGCGCAACGCAGCTTCTGGCCGCCGAGGAAAAGAAGGGCACCGTCGTCGCCGATGGCGTTTCGGAAGAGCTTTTGAAGCTCGATGCCGAAAAGGCGCTTTATGCGGCGATCAAGACCGCCTCTGCCGATACCGCCAAGGCCGTCGAAGGCGAGGATTTCCGCTCGGCCATGCAGGCGCTTTCGACGCTGCGCGCGCCCGTGGACAAGTTCTTCGAGGATGTGCTCGTGAATGACGAGGATGCGGCCATCCGCGCCAATCGTCTGGCGCTGCTGAAGGCTATCCGCGAGGCCACCGGAACGGTTGCGGATTTCTCGAAGATTACGGGGTAACAACATTGGGGGTAAAGGGGCATTGCAGAATGCTGGGTTTCACCCCCCTCTGTCCTGCCGGACATCTCCCCCACAAGGGGGGAGATCGAATCGTTGTGACCGTTCAATCATCTTCAACGTTAAGGATTTGGCGGGGAGTGTCCCGCTTGCCGATCTCCCCCTTGTGGGGGAGATGCCCGGCAGGGCAGAGGGGGTATTTCGGCTTCCATGCTTGCCGGACTCGTTTTAGATTGACTCATACGCCCCCCAAAATCCTCATCAGCGCCTGCCTCCTCGGCCAGCGCGTCCGCTACGACGGCAAGGGAAAACCTCTAACTCACCCGGCAATCGAACGCTGGCGGAAGGAGGGCAGGCTGGTAACGATCTGCCCGGAAATGGCCGGCGGCATGCCTGTCCCGCGTCCGCCGGCGGAGATAGAAAACGGGGCTTCTGGCCTTGATGTGCTGGAGGGCCGCGCCCGCGTGCTGGAGGTGACCGGCGGCGATGTCACGGCCCAATTTATCGCCGGTGCGGAAAAGGCGCTGGCCTTCGCCAGGGCCCATGCCTGTACCCACGCGCTGCTGATCGACGGCAGTCCGTCATGCGGATCAGTCGCGATCTATGACGGTTCGTTCTCCGGCATCAAACACGCGGGCAATGGCGTGACCTCGGCGTTGCTCGAAAAAGCCGGTATTGCGGTCTTTTCCCCGGCCGATATCGACCGACTGGACGCGCTGACACGTTGAAACAAAAAGCGCCGGAGTTTCCCCCGGCGCTGTTCTTCATCGATAGCCTCGGAGCATATCACCCCGCCATCCGCATCTCGCGCACCACATCATGCAGCTGGTGGCCGGAAGAGACGCGGAAGCCGCGGATGAGGTTCAGCAGCTCTTCGGTGTCGACTGCCAGCGCTTCGGCCGATGCCGTGGTTTCTTCCGCCATGGCGGCATTGTGCTGGGTGGCGACGTCGAGCTGGTTGAGCGAAGACGAGATCGAGCGCAGCGTCGTATCCTGTTCGGCGGCCGAATGGGCGATCTTGCTGACGATTTCGTTGGCGGATTTGATCTGGTCCGAGATGCGTTTCAGTGCGTCGCCGGCTTCGCCGACAAGGCGCACGCCGTTTTCTACCTGGGCGGAAGAGCGGGCGATTTGGTCCTTGATCTCCTTGGCGGCGGCGGCGGATTTTTGCGCCAGTTCGCGCACTTCCTGCGCCACCACGGCAAAACCCTTGCCAGCTTCCCCGGCACGCGCCGCTTCCACGCCGGCATTCAGCGCCAGAAGGTTGGTCTGGAAGGCGATGTCGTCGATCACGCCGATGATGTTGGAAATCTGGTCGGAGGATTGTTCGATGCCGCTCATCGCGGTAATCGCCTCTTCCACCACCCGGTCGCTGCGCATGGCTTCCGAGCTGACGGTGGTGACACGCTTGGCGGCATCCGCAGCACCTTCCGCCGTCTGGCGCACGGCAACCGTCAGCTCGTCAAGCGCTGCGGACGTCTCTTCCAGATTGGCGGCCTGCCGTTCGGTGCGCTGCGAAAGCTCGTTGGAAGCCTTGCGGATTTCTTCCTTGGAGCCGCCAATGTCGATGCTCTTGGAATTCACCTTGGCCATGGCGGCGTCAAGATGGGTCAGCGCCTCGTTGAAGTTGTCGCGCAGCGCCGCATAACGGTTGCCGAGATCGCCACAACGCACGGTCAGATCGCCGCCCGCCAGCTTTTCCAGTGCCTCGCCGATGGTGGTCACGACGCGTGCCTGCAATGCGGCCTCGTCACGCTGCATGTCGAGATTGTTCTGGCGCTCGGCATTGAGCTGCCGCTGCTGTTCTTCCTCGCGGCGCTGCATGGCGTGGCGCTCGCGCACCTTGTCCTGAAGCGAGGCGGTGGCCTTAGCCATCATGCCCACTTCGTTCGTCAGGCCGGTATGGGGAATGGTGAGGGCGACATTTTCATTGGCTACTTCACCGAGGGCACGGTGAATATCGCCAAGCGGTTTCGAAATGCCACGGATGACGTAAAAGGCGGCGGCAAGCGCCAGCACGAAGATGGCGGCGCCGATCGACAGCGCCTTCATCACCTCGCCGCGGACCTGCGCGTTCAGATCATCGATATAAACGCCGGTCACGACCACCACCTGCCAGGGTTCGAAGGCAAGGGCATAGGAACTCTTGGCGTAGTCATTGCCTTCCATGCCGGGCTTCGGGCCGTAAAAATCCGTCTGGCCGCCGCCATTGCGGCCAAGCCGCACCAGCTCGTCGCGATAAGCGAAGCCCTTGCTGTCCGGCTTGCCCTTGAAGCTTTCGCCGACCCGTTTCGCATCGGGATGGAACTTCATCGTCACGTCGTAGTCGTAACCGAAGAGATAGCCGTCCGGGGTAAAGCGGATGGCGCTGACGGTGGCGTAAGCCTGTTTCATGGCCTCGTCGCGTGAAAGCGTCCCGGCCTTTTCCTTGTCATGGAAGGATTGCAGGATGGAAATGGCAGATTGCACCTGCGTGCGCAGCATGCCGTAACGCTCCTCATAGATCGCGTCGGTGGCGGATTTCAGCTGATAGAAGGTCGCCACGGCGAAAGCGGCCATCAGGGCCACCACGAGCACGATCAGTTGACGGGAAATGGAAAGATTCTTCATGGGCGCTCACAAGCGTTTTGCGTCGCGAGCCGGAAAAAGCCGCGCGCTGCCGAAGTTTCGGAAATGGGACAGGGCGCCTTATGCGCGGTGAAGGGCCTGAAAAGCGGGCAACCGCTCCGGCCGCATATTGTGCTGCATCGCACCATGAACGCACTTAGCGGCCAAAAATTTGAAGAAATATTTAATTAGTAAAAGCTTTATCAGCTTCGGCAGGCGGAATAATGATCGGGGAATCTATTCTTCGCCGAATGGTTGTTTTGGTTTTTGGAAATGCAGCGGCGGCGCGATTATTTGACATTCGTCATGAAAAGCGTCACCCGCCGGTCAGTTACCGCGCAGTTTGAAATCCGGGAAGGCGGGCGCGGAAACGGCGGAGGCGCTGGTCGGTCCGGCAGAATTCTCCACGGAGATCTTCTTGACGGCTGCCGTGGTCGTCGTCAGGTCGATGCCGGCCGGCGCCGATACCGTTTCAGCAGGCGTCACCTCGGGTTCTGCCTTGTCATGGGTGGCGATTGCGGTTTCTCCCGGCATCCATGCGGGATTGGTGCTGAGGAAGGTGACGGGTGCGCCGCCGAGCCATGCTTCCGTGCGCATCAGCGTGCGCTTGCCATCCACTTCGCGCATTTCCGTGTGCTGGGTGCCGGGCTGGATGGAGGGAATGGCATAACCCTGTGTCGCGGGTTTTTCCTTAAGGGGCTGGCAGCCTGCGCAATCATGCCGGATGAAGCTGCCATTGCTCAAATGCACGCCGTTGATATATTCGATGGAAGACGCCATGGCCGACCCGCCGGTCAGCGCGACAATCGCTGTCAGAAAAAGACGACGCATCGAAAACCCCCGAAGTGACGGCGCAAATCCGTGATTGAGACACGGTGCGCCATTCAATGTTCAGGCGAAGATTAGCGGTCTTTCGTTTCCATCGGGTCAGCAAACTTGGTAAAAATTGAACGAAATCGTCGTTCGAACCCGTTTGCTTTGCAGATCACGCCTTTTCGCGCGCCACAGCCTGCCAGCCAATATCGCGGCGGCAGAAACCGTTTTCCCATTCCACCTTGTCCAACAGCGCATAGGCGCGCGCCTGCGCCTCCGTCACGGTCTTTCCGAAGGCGGTGACGTTCAGCACACGGCCGCCGGTTGCGACAAGTTTGCCGTCCTTCAGCGCGGTTCCGGCGTGGAAAACCTTCGCCTCCTCACTGGCATCGGGAATATGCGCGATCGGCGTATTCTTGTCATAAGCGCCGGGATATCCCCTGGAGGCGAGAACGACGGTCAGCGCCGCATCATCGCGCCATTCCGCCTGAACCTTGTCCAGCGTGCCGGTGGCGGTGGCATAGAGGATCGGCAGCAGATCGCTCTTCAGGCGCATCATCAGCACCTGGCATTCGGGATCGCCGAAACGCACGTTATATTCGATCAGTTCCGGACCCTTGGCGGTAATCATCAGGCCGGCGAAAAATACGCCGGAGAAGGGATTGCCGTCCTTGGCCATGCCGGCAATCGTCGGCTCGATGATTTCCTTCATGGTGCGCTCCACCATGGCGGGCGTCATGACAGGGGCAGGGGAATAGGCGCCCATGCCGCCGGTGTTCGGGCCGGTATCGCCATCGCCGACGCGCTTGTGATCCTGCGCGGTGGCGAGCGCCAGCGCGGTCTTGCCGTCGGAAAGGCAGAAGAAGCTCGCTTCCTCGCCATCGAGAAAGGCCTCCACAACCACTTCGGCGCCGGCTGCACCAAACGCACCGTCGAAACAGTCGTCGATGGCGGCCAGCGCTTCGGCTTCCGTCATGGCAACGGTCACGCCCTTGCCGGCGGCAAGCCCGTCGGCCTTGATGACGATCGGCGCACCCTGTGCACGGACATAGTCCTTGGCTGGTTCAGCGGATTTGAAGCGCTGGTAAGCGCCGGTCGGGATATCGTAACGGGCGCAGAGATCCTTGGTGAAACCCTTTGAGCCCTCAAGCTGAGCTGCGGCTTTCGAAGGTCCGAAAGTGGCGATGCCGGCGGCCCGCAGATCATCCGCCAGCCCCGCAACCAGTGGCGCTTCCGGGCCGATGACGACGAAGTCGATTGCTTTCTCCTTCGCAAAAGCGATGACGGCAGCATGATCTTCCACGTCAAGCGAAACGAGTGTCGCGTGCTCGGCGATGCCGGGATTGCCGGGTGCGGCATAAAGCTCATCGATGAGGGGAGACTGGGCGATTTTCCACGCCAGCGCATGTTCGCGTCCGCCGGAACCGATCAACAGAACTTTCATGGTCAATACCCCTGCAAATTCGCCAGTAACCTTGTGGCACGGGCGTTAAGGGCAGGGGGGCGAAAGGTCAAGGAGAAAGCGCCGTAAATGCCTGTCTTTCCCTTGAAGTCAGCCTTTCCTGTGGAATCGTTCCCGCCTCTTGTTGTCACGCCACAATCAGACATTATGTTCGCCGCTCCAGACGTGACAGCAGAGAACCCCATGACCACAGACAATGCCCGCCTCGCATCGCTCATCGCCGCCGAAATCAACGCCCGTCCCGATCAGGTGAAGGCCGCGGTGGCGTTGCTGGACGAGGGCGCAACCGTTCCCTTCATCGCCCGTTACCGCAAGGAAGTGACCGGAGGGCTGGACGATACCCAGCTTCGCACGCTCTCGGAACGCCTTGTCTACCTGCGCGAACTCAACGCGCGCCGGGCCTCCATTGTCGATTCCATCACCGGCCAGGGCAAGATGTCCGACGAGCTGATGGTCAAAATCATGCAGGCGGGCACCAAGGCGGAGCTGGAAGACCTTTATCTGCCCTATAAACCAAAGCGCCGCACCCGTGCCGAAATCGCTCGTGAACGCGGTCTCGGTCCGCTTGCCGAAGCCATCTGGGAAAACCGCGGCGCCGATCCGGCAAAGCTGGCGGAAAGCTATATCCAGGGTGAGGTGGCCGATGTGAAGGCGGCGCTCGAGGGCGCGCGCGACATCGTTGCCGAAACCATGACGGAAAATGCCGATCTTCTCGGCCGCCTGCGTGATTACATGCGCCAGAACGCCACCTTCCGCGCCAAGGTCGTGGATGGCAAGCAGGCGACGGGCGAGAAGTTTTCGGATTATTTCGACCACTCCGAACGCTGGGCAACGGTGCCGGGCCACCGCGCGCTCGCCATGCTGCGCGGCTGGAACGAGGAAGTGCTGACGCTGACGATCGACGTCGATGCGGACGATCCCTCGCCGGTCAAGCCGTCGCAGCGCACCATTGCTGCCGCCTTCGATATCCGTAATGCGGGCCCCGCCGATCAATGGCTGATGGAGGTGGCGGGCTGGACCTGGCGCGTGAAGCTTTCCATGTCGCTTTCGCTTGATCTGATGCGCGAACTGCGCGAGCGGGCGGAAGAAGAGGCGATCCATGTCTTCGCCCGCAATCTGAAGGATCTGCTGCTGGCCGCCCCCGCCGGTTCCCGCGCCACCATGGGTCTCGATCCCGGTATCCGCACCGGCGTCAAGGTCGCGATCGTCGACGGCACCGGCAAGCTGCTGGATACGAGCACGGTTTATCCCTTCCCGCCGAAGAACGATGTTCGCGGCACGCAGGCCGAACTCGCCTCGCTCATTCGCAAACACAATGTCGAGCTGATCGCCATCGGCAACGGCACGGGCAGCCGCGAGACGGAAAAGCTGGTCGCCGATCTTCTCGCACAGCTTCCCGCTTCCGGCGCAAAGCCCACCAAGGTCATCGTCTCGGAAGCCGGTGCATCGGTCTATTCCGCTTCGGAACGGGCGGCGGCCGAATTCCCCAATCTCGACGTGTCGCTGCGCGGTGCTGTCTCCATCGCCCGTCGTCTTCAGGATCCGCTGGCGGAACTGGTGAAGATCGAGCCGAAATCCATCGGTGTTGGGCAATACCAGCACGATGTCGATCAGGGCCGCCTCAGCCGCTCGCTCGATGCCGTCGTGGAAGACGCGGTGAATGCCGTCGGTGTCGATCTCAACACGGCCTCGTCGCCGCTTCTGGCGCGGGTGTCCGGTCTTGGCAGCTCGATTGCCGATGCCATCGTTGCCCATCGCGACCAGACCGGTCCTTTCGCCAGCCGCAAGGAATTGCTGAAGGTGCCGCGTCTTGGCCAGCGTACCTTCGAACAATGCGCCGGCTTCCTGCGTATTCCGAACGGCAAGGAACCGCTGGATGCCTCTTCGGTGCACCCGGAAGCCTATGGCGTGGCCAAGAAGATCGTCGCCGCATGCGGCCGTGATCTGCGCTCGCTGATGGGTGACAGCGCCGCGCTGAAGGCGCTTGATCCGAAGCGCTTCATCGACGAACAATTCGGCCTGCCGACCGTCAAAGACATCATCGCCGAACTGGAAAAACCCGGCCGCGACCCGCGCCCGAGCTTCAAGACCGCGACTTTTGCCGATGGTGTGGATGAGATCACCGATCTGAAACCCGGCATGCTTCTGGAAGGCACCGTCACCAATGTCGCGGCCTTCGGCGCTTTCGTGGATATCGGCGTACATCAGGATGGCCTGGTGCATGTTTCGCAGCTCGCCGACCGTTTCGTGAAGGACCCGCATGAGGTCGTCAAGGCGGGCGATGTGGTCAAGGTGCGAGTCGTGGAAGTGGATGTGAAGCGCAAGCGCATCGGGCTGACCATGCGCAAGGATGGCGGCGAGGCCGCGCCGCAGCCGATGCGCGAAAAGAACAATGCGGGCGCCATGCGCCATGCCACAGCCAAGCCGAAAGAGCGCAACGAGGGGTCGCAATCCGGTGGTGCCCTCGCCGCTGCTTTGGCCGAAGCCATGAAGCGACGCTGACCTATGGTTGAAATGTTTTTTTACCAAAAAGCCCCGCCGGATACTCCGGCGGGGCTTTTTGCTTGATGAAATCGTTCAATTTTTTTGAAATAAGACTATCTTGCAACTTGTGCTGAAAGGAATACGGTCAGCAAAATTGATAAGTGAGACTTAGCAATTGGGGGTGCCATGGCGTCGTCTCTGCATGTTCTTCTCGAAAAGATAATCAAGATCGGTGATCTCACCGTCAACAGCCCGGGCGGCAGCCGTACATTCGGCAACGGCACGGGAAAAAAGGTGGTTCTGAATTTCACGGACGAAGCCGCCATGCAGGAGATTGCCGCCGATCCGGCGCTCAAGCTCGCTGAAATGTATATGGAAGGCCGGGCGAAGATCGCGGAAGGCGATATTTACGATTTTCTGGCGCTGGTCAAAAGCAATACGCTGAGCGAGGCTTTGTCCTTCGGCATGATCTGGCGTGGCATGGCCCGCATCATCGCTGCCCGCATCAAGATGCGTCTGCCGGTCAATCACAACAAAAGCAATGTCGCCCATCATTATGATCTGAGCGCCAAGCTGTTCGATCTCTTCCTCGATGAGGACTGGCAATATTCCTGCGCCTATTTCAATCCGCCGGGCATCAGCCTCTATGAGGCGCAGGCTGCGAAAAAGCGGCACATTGCCGCCAAGCTGATGACCGAGCCGGGCCAGAGCGTTCTGGAAATCGGCTCCGGCTGGGGCGGCATGGCGATGTATATTGCCGAAAGCGTGGGTGCCGACGTGACCGGCATCACGCTCAGCGAAGAACAGCTTCGCGTTTCCCGCGACCGCGCGGCAAAACGCGGGCTTGCCGGCAATGTCCGCTTCGAATTGCAGGATTACCGGTATCTGCCGGCCTCGAAGAAATATGACCGCATCGTCTCCGTCGGCATGTTCGAACATGTCGGGCCGACCCATTATCGCGATTATTTCGACAAGGTGGCGGAGGTGCTGGACGAGAAGGGCGTGATGGTGCTGCATTCCATCGGCCAGCCCCACCCGGCGCTGGCGACCAATCCCTTCATCGAAAAATATATTTTCCCCGGCGGCTACATTCCCTCGCTCGCCGAGGTGCTGCCGGCGATCGAAAAATCGCGGCTGCTGGTGAAGGATATCGAAATCCTGCCCATGCATTATGCCCACACGCTCCGGCACTGGCGGGAACGTTTCGTGGCGCGCAAGGCGGAAGCGATAGCACTTTACGACGAACGCTTCTTCCGTATGTGGGAGTTTTATCTGGCGGGGTCGGAAATGGCCTTCACCCACGAAAACTTCCATATTTTCCAGATCCAGCTCGCCAAGGATCGCGATGCCGTGCCGCATAATCGCGACTACATTGCGCAGAACGAAGCGAAGCTGCTGGAGTTCGAGAAGACGCGTGCGCCGCTGGAGAAGGTGGCGTTCTGACGGGCGACTGCTCCGTGGAGTCTTGACGAACCTATCCGCAATCTCGCCGTCATCCTCGGGCTTGTCCCGAGGATCTATCCACGTCGCGGAAAGTTGGTCGGTAGCAGATGCTCGGGACAAGCCCGAGCATGACGGAGGGTTAGGTTCGGTGGCGGTGCGCCTTCTTCCCGCTCTGGTTAATGGAATGGAAAGACAATCCCTCTAATTCTACGGACACCTGTCTGTATTGCGTTTCTGGGGTTCTTTCATGTTCAAGCCATCAGCGGCCGTCGCCGCCTGTGTCCTGTCGCTTTTTGCAGTGGGCAATGCCCATGCTGAAGGCTGGTTTTCCGGCGACTGGTATCTGAAGCTCGGCGGTGCGGGTTTCACCGCGCCGAAATACCAGGGCGACAACAAGAATGAATTCGGCTTTTCGCCCATTATTTCGCTCGGCCGTCAGGGGCAGGGTGCGCGTTTCACCTCGCGCAACGATAGCGCCTCGATCTCGCTTCTCGACAATGGCCCGATCAGCATGGGTCTCGCCGGCAAGCTGGTTTCCCCGCGTGACGAAGGCGATTCGGCCGATCTGAAGGGCATGACGCGCATCAAGCGCGGCGGCGAGCTTGGCGGTTTCGCCGAAGCTTATCCGACCGACTGGCTGCGCATTCGCGGCGAAGTCCGTCAGGGTATCCGCAGTCACAGCGGCGTGGTGGCGGATCTCAACGCCGATGTCTTCACCGATATCGCCCCTGGCGTCCAGATTTCCGCCGGTCCGCGCGCGACATGGGTGAGCAGCAAATATAATGACCGCTATTATGGTGTGAGCGCGGCCCAGACGGCCGCCGGCGCGCCATCGCCCTATAGCCCGGGCGGCGGCCTGCATTCCGCCGGCGTCGGCGCTGCCATCACCTGGAAGGTCACCGAAAACGCGGAAGTTGGCTCGTTTGCGGAATATCGCCGCCTGACGGGGGATGCCGCCGACAGTTCGCTGGTGCGCGAGCGCGGTTCGAAAAACCAGTTCATCATCGGTGTTCAGGCAAGCTACAAATTCAATTTCTCTCTGCCCTGAGAGGCAGACGACAAGGCCACGCGAAGCCCCGTTGCGGAAGCCGCAGCGGGGCTTTTTGCTTGAATGGTCCGGTGCTGAAATCCATTCCGATTTTCCCGCCAATGCTGTAGAACCATACCATGGTTCACCACAGCGATTTATCAGACCGCGTTTCCGACGCGCCATCCAATAACTGGGTCTATCGGATTTTGCCGAGGTCCCTCTGGCCCTATGCGCAGCTGGCGCGGTGGGATCGCCCCATCGGCTGGCAATTGCTGATGTGGCCGTGTTTCTGGTCCGCAGCCCTTGCGGCCAATGCGGCGGTTGTGAGCGGCGGCTTTTCCTGGGGCACGCTGATCTGGCATCTGGTGCTGTTCTTCATCGGATCGGTGGCGATGCGTGGCGCCGGCTGCACCTATAATGATCTCGCCGACCACAAGATCGACATGGCCGTGGCGCGCACCCGCTCGCGGCCCCTGCCTTCCGGCCGGGTGAGCCGCGGGCAAGCCAAGCTCTTCATTGTGCTGCAGGCACTTGCCGGGCTGGTCGTGCTTCTGCAGTTTAACGGTTTCGCGATCCTCACCGGCATAGCCTCGCTGGTCTTTGTAGCGATCTATCCCTTTGCCAAGCGTTTCACCAACTGGCCGCAGTTTTTCCTCGGCCTCGCCTTTTCCTGGGGTGCGCTGATGGGCTGGGCCGGGCAGTTCGGTTCTCTCGCCTCGCCGCCTGTCCTGCTTTATGTCGGCTCCATCGCCTGGACGATCGGTTATGATACAATCTACGCCCATCAGGACAAGGAAGATGACACGGCCGTGGGCATCGGTTCAACCGCCCTGCTGTTTGGGGAAAACACACATCGCTGGCTGGTTTTCCTTTATGGCACAGCCCTTGCCATGATTTTCCTGTCCTTCTGGGGGACGGGTGTTAACGTCATTGCCTATAGCGGTCTGGCCGCCGCCGCCCTCATGCTGTTCCGGCAGGTCTGGGTGCTCGATATCGATGATGTCGACCAATGCCTCGTGCTGTTCAAATCCAACAACCGTGTCGGCGTGCTGATTTTCGCCGGCCTTATCCTGCCGTTGCTGCTGGCGTAAGCTGCGGGAACAGGGAATAGGAAAAAGCCCGGCCGCGTCATCCGCGCCGGGCTTTTTGTGTTCTGGACTGAAGAAGATCAGTTGCGGGCGATGATTTCCTTGCCCTCGATCTTCATGCGCATGCCGAGCGAGCCGGTGGAGCGGCGAACGAGGAAGCGCGGGCGGCGCTCCGCGAAATAGGAGTGGCGGCGGCGCGGGCGGCTGTTCTGGGTGCGTACCTTGCCGAGATGTTCTTCCAGCGGGCGAGCGACGCCATCGGCTTCCACCATCAGCATGGGAATGCGGTAGGCCTCGGACCAGCTGCGCCAGTCGGCGGCGATATCGCAGAGATCATGGGCGACCAGCAGCGGAACGCAGAGGTCCGGATCGTCATGGTGCAGTTCCAGCGTCACGGTGACCTGTCCGTCGCCATGATCGATGGCGCGGGCGGCGACACCCTTGAAGGCGCGGGCTGGCAAAGCGAAGGACAGAGGCAGGCCGGAAGAGGTGAGAACCTTTCTCAGAACGGCGCCCCGTTCATCGAGAGTGACGGCGACATCGGTCGCGCCATTGCCTTTTCCATAGGTGACCTGTTGCGGAAAACGTGCCGGGTCGAGTCTGAGAGTGGCGACGGCCCAGTCGGGCTTCAGAACGGTCTTGGTCATGTTTATTCTACCCTTGTTTTACCTGAGAGCCGGTTTCCGGTCTTCTCATCGGGACTTTTCGTCCTCTGATGTCGGGAGAATATCCGCCGCCTGTTCGAGACTGCTTAAAAATCGCGGTTAAGAAAACTTTGCATTCCCAAATGGTTAGCAAAACACACTGTGGCATGGTTTCGCTTAGGTAAAGCAGATCGAGACAATGCGGTTTTTCACCGCGCCGAAATTATGCTCTTTCAAGCTCCGGGCAAGGCGTCTCCCGCATAGTCATGCCAAGGCTTGCCGTGCGTCCAGATGGGGGCACGATATGTGGATTCAAAAACCGGAGCGCGCGGTGTCTGACGGGACAGGCGGTGTTTCAGGGAGCATTCGGATGGTATCGACTTATCTCAGCTACGACCTCATCAACCGCGATATGAAGACAAGCATCTCGCGCGTATCGCAGCAGGGGATCGTCGAACGGCAGACGAAATATTACAAGGAAAACATCGGCAATGTGAAAAGCGTCGATGACTTCCTCAACAACTACCAGCTCTATTCCTATGCCATGGATGCCTTCGGTCTCAGCGAGATGACCTATGCCAAGGCCTTCATGAAAAAGGTGCTGGAAAGCGATCTGAACGACCAGAACAGCTTCGCCAACAAGTTGACCGACGAACGGTATCGGGAATTCGCAGCCGCCTTCAATTTCACCTCATCGACGAAAACGGTCCAGACGGAAGCCCAGCTCGACAAGATGATCGGGCTTTACGACACATCGATAACCAATCTGGACGACAGCCTTGCGGAAGAGACGCGTTATTACAAGGCGATCATCGGCACGGTGACCAATGTGGACCAGCTGCTGCGCAACGACCGGACCCGCGCCTATATCTTCCAGGTCTTCGGTATCGATGAGAAGACCTATTCCTATGCCCATATCAAAGGATTGATGACGAGCGAGGTTGACGATCCCGACAGCTACATCAACCAGAAATACGGCGCGGCCTATAATGATGCGGTCGAGAAACTGGCGATGAAGGGCAATATCGAACTGCATGCGCAGGTCACGGCCCGCGTGACGGCCATCGACACTGCGCTGGCAGGCACCGGCTTGACGGCCGAGGAGCGTACGAAGCTCGAGGCGGAAAAGGTCACCCGGCAGGATCAGCTCACCCAGCTTGAGGCGGTGCTGCCGCCCAAGGACGAGTGGGCGGCGAAACTCGCGGCCATCAAGGCGGAGCAGACGACGCTGTCCAATACCGTCACGCAATATAACAAGATGGCGCAGCTTGCCGCCGCCTTCGAATTCAAGAATGACGGCACGGTGGCCGCCGGCGGGGCGCAGACGGCGGATAATCTCAAGGTCATGACGGATGCCTATATCAGCAGCGCGCCGCGCGTGACGCCCACCGTCGCCACGCTGAACCGGGATTATTTCGAATCGAAGATCGGCTCGATCAAGACCGTGGACGAACTGACCTCGGATACGCGGCTTCTCAACTACATCAAGGTTGCCTTTGACCTGAACGACGCGACCACCGTGACGGCAACGATCAAGAACATCCTGACCAGCGATCTGAACGACCCGAACAATTACATCGCTACCTTTGGCAAGAATGACAAACGTTACCTCGCCTTGAGAAATGCGTTCAACTTCCAGACCGATGGAACGCTGGCTGCGGGTACAACACCCCAGACGACGACACAGACCGCGACCACCACCAGCGGCTACATGACCCACTATAATGACAAGGACGATGCTGCCGACGAAAAGGCGATCAAGCTGTACAAGAGCGACATAAAAAGCGTCACGTCGGTCAAGGATTTCCTCGAAAGCAGCGCGGTCTATAATTATGCGCTGAAAGCCGTCGGCCTCGATCCGGCCAAGGTGAATCCGGCCGATATCCGCAAGGTCCTTACCAGCGACCTGCAGGACAAGAAAAGCTACGTCTATACCCTGAAAGACGAGCGCTACGTCAAGCTGGCGGAGCTTTTCAATTTCGCATCCGACGGCAAGGTGGGGTCGCCGGTTCTGGCGCAGTCGGAAATAGAGATGCAGACCATGTCGGCCGACTATATCAAGAAAAAATCCGCTTTCGGCACGGAAAAGGACAAGGAAGCGGCCAAGAAGGAAGCTGAATATTTCACCGACGAGATGCAGAAGATCAAGACGCTCAAGGAGTTTCTGGGCAATGATCGCCTGACGAAGTTCGCGATGGAATCGCTCGGCATCGATCCGAAAAGCGTGACTAAGGCACAGCTCGAGAAAATATTCACCTCGAAGCTCGACGATAGCGAAAGTTACGTCAACAAGGAGATGGATCCGGTTTTCCGCCGCCTCGTCACCGCCTTCAATTTCAATGCGGATGGCAGCCTTCTTCACGAGGATCGCAGCCTGATCCAGACGCGGCGCGGCCTTTACGAGACGCTGGACAATTATCTGACCCAGACGCTGGAAACGCAGGCGGGTGAAGAAAATGCCGGTGTGCGCCTCGCGCTCTATTTCAAGCGCATGGCGACGGGAACGACGTCTTACTACTCCATTCTTGCCGATACCGCGATCCAGAATTTCATCAACACCACCTTCAGTATTCCCGATGAACTCGGCAATGCGCCGGTCGATACGCAGGTGGCGATGATGAAGAAATATTTCGACATCAAGGACTTTCAGGATCCCGACAAGGTCAAGAAACTGATCGCCCGTTTCACCATCATGTATGATGACAAGCAGAACACCACCAATCCGATCATGGCGCTGTTCAATGGCAGCGGCTCGGTAGGCATCAGCGGCGACACGCTGCTGGCCGTCGCCTCGCTGCGGGCACGATAGGCGGGACACGCGGGCGGACGATAAGGCGAGCTGGTTTGGCCGGCTCAGGCTGACGATAAAGGCGGAAACCTTTTCTCCGTCTGCGGTGCCGGATCATCTCCGGTACTCGTGGTGACGGCGGATGCTTGCGTATCATACGCCCGCATCCCACCACCCGGTCACCAGCCCGGCAGCATATGCCCGGCACGCAGGCGCGGCATCTTGGGGTAGGTTTTCACATCATTGTCCATTTCGTCGACAACGCTCATCGGCGAGATATTGTCGAGGCAGGCGGTGATGTGATCGGTAATGGCGTTCACCAGCGAGGGCGAGAGGCCGGGGCGCTTCATCAGCCCGATCTGCACCGGCGGCAGGGGCGGGAAGCCATCCGCGGCGGTCAGAACCTTCATGCCGGTGCGCAGCGCCGATTCCGGCAGCACCGAGACGGCCATGCCGGCAAGCACGGCGGCGGCGACCACCGTGGAAGACCAGCTGGTGAACAATACCTGATAATCCCGCCCGTCGGCATCGAGCGCCGAACAGGCAAGCTGGCGCCAGTGGCAATCGCGTCGCCCAACGGCGAGCGGCACCGGCGCGTCGTCTTTCAGCGGATGGTTGGCGGAGGCGACCCAGCAGAGCGGCTCCGTGCGCACCACATCCGAGGAGCGGGCACGGGGATTATGGGTGACGAGCGCGATATCCAGTTCACCGCGCGCCATTTTTTCGGCAAGACTGACCGAAGGTTCGCAGACGATATAAAGCTCGACATTCGGGTGGGTCTTGGCGAAGCGCCCGATGATTTCAGGCATGTAGCGGTCGGCGTAATCATCAGGTGTGCCGATGCGCAGCGTGCCTTCCAGCCGGTTGTCATCGAAGGCCGCAATCGCCTCATTGTTGAGACGGATGATGCGGCGGGCGTAATTCATCAGCTTTTCGCCCTCCGCCGTCAGGCGGTTGCCACGCCCGTCCTTGGCGAAAAGCTGTTTGCCGATACGCTCTTCCAATCGCCGCATCTGCATGGATACGGCGGATTGCGTCTTGAAAACGCGGTCTGCGGCCTTGGTGAAACTGCCAGAATCGACAATGGCGATGAAGGTGTGCAGCTGATCTATATCGAGAGGTGCGGACATGGACGGTCATCCATCAGAATGATTGATATCTCACATTAGAAACATTCGTTGGACTGATCAATAGTCTTGCGACATTTTGACACCCAGCAAATCAGTATCAACCGCGGGCCGACGAGACGTCGAGCCCCCAACCCAAGGCAGCTTCTCGCGCGTGGTGCGTCGGGGGCGGTGCCGCATCGTGCCGTTACGAGAGGATATGTATCATGCGCACGGCAGAACGGAGAATGGAACTGGAACTCGCAACCGCACGGCCGGGGGACGCCTGGCGTCGCGCAGCTGTCCTCGGTGTTTCCGGCGTTAAAACGTTCGTGCAGCGCATCTACAATCGTATCGTGGCCAATGGCCTCACGGAACTTGATGACCGCCTTCTTGCCGATATCGGTCTGGTGCGGTCGGATGTCAGCGATGCTCTCAATACCGGCCTGTTGGAAGATCCGACGGCCCATCTCACCCGTGCTGCGCGCAAACGCGCGGTCACGCGCTTCAAGACGCTTTGAAATTCCGCCTCCGGCAGACCTCCAGCTGCCGGACGTGGCTTCCAGCCGCAAGGTTTTCCCCGCAGGGTGATTTGCCAATAGCCCTGCCTTTGCCCGGTGTCAGGCCCCCTCGGCCGCGCCGGGCTTTTTTATGGCCCGGACTCCCTGCGCCGGCGCAGCTTACCGGCAATGCCTCAATATTGATATTCCTCGAACACCGGCAGCACCGAACCGCCCCAGCGGCCGTTATAGAGTGCGAGAAGGTCTTCGGCGAGCGTGGTCTTCTTGGCCAGCACCTCGTCCAGCGATGACAGGAACACGGTCTCGTCCTGACCTTCGCCATTCAGCCGCTTGCGGTTTTTCAGGCCGGTGCGGGAAATGTCGAGAACCTCGCGGGCGATGCCGAGAAGCGGCTTGCCGACGATCTCGGCATTGAGCCCCTTGGCCGGCACGGCGTCGCGAAGCGCAATGACCTCATTGAAGCTCCAGCCGGCGGTGAGCGCATCGGCAGCGTCCAGCGCTTCCTGGTCATAAAGAAGGCCGACCCAGAAGGCGGGCAGGGCGCAGATGCGCCGCCACGGACCGCCATCGGCGCCGCGCATTTCGAGGAAACGCTTCAGGCGCACATCGGGGAAGAGCGTGGAGAGATGGTTCGTCCAGTCGCCCATGGTCGGCTCCCATGCGGCGATTTCGCCCTTCAGCGCGCCATTCATGAACTGCCGGAAAGTGACATGGGTGCAATCGTGATATTTGCCGTCGCGCACGATGAAATACATCGGCACGTCGAGCGCCCATTCGACATAATCCTTGAAGCCAAAATCGTCGTTGAAGGTGAAGGGCAGTACACCGGAGCGGCGATTGTCAGTGTCTCGCCAGATATCGCCGCGCCAGGAGAGGAGACCGTTCGGCTTGCCCTCGGTGAAGGGCGAAGAGGCGAAGAGCGCGGTTGCCAGCGATTGCAGCTTCATGGAAACGCGCATCTTCTGGCGCATATCCGCTTCGGAGGAGAAGTCGAGGTTAACCTGGATGGTGCAGGTGCGGTACATCATGTCGAGACCCTTGGTCCCGACCTTCGGCATATAGCGCGTCATGATCGCGTAGCGCGATTTCGGCATGCGCGGCGTCTCGTCATAGCTCCACAGCGGGCTGCCGCCGATGCCGAGGAAACGGATGCCCATCGGCTCGGCCACTTCGCGCAGTGTCGCCAGATGCTGGTTGGATTCCTTGCAGGTCTGGTGCAGGTTTTCGAGCGGCGCGCCGGATAGTTCGAACTGGCCGCCCGGCTCGATGGAGATGGCGCCCATGCCATGCTGTTCGCCAAGGCCGATGATGTTTTCACCGTCCATGATCGGCTCCCAGCCGAGCTTTTCCTGCATGCCTTTCAGCAGTGCTGAAATGCTGGCTTCGCCGAAATAGGGAACCGGGCTGTTATCCTCGCGGAAAAAGGCGAATTTTTCGTGTTCGGTGCCGATGCGGAAATCCGCTTCAGCCCTGCAACCGCCCGCCAGATAGTCGGTAAGCTCCGTGACGGAGGAGAGGGGGGTCTGGTCGGTCGTGTCGCGTGCCATGGCTTACCTTGTTATGACGTCTCTGTTGCGGCGAGGCATATGATTGGCAGATAGGGCCGGATCGCATCCGGTGGCAAATGAATTTCTTTTAAAGATGCATGAAGCGCAATGGTGCCCCTCAGTTCCAGTCGCCGATCGCCGCCTGAATAACTGCGAGCGCGGCAACGGCGGCCGTATCGGCCCGGAGGATACGAGGCCCGAGCGGGATAGGGGTAACGAAGGCAAGGCTGCGCAGCAACTCCCGTTCCTCCTCGGAAAAACCGCCTTCCGGGCCGACCAGCAGGGCGATTTTGCGTTCCTTGATGGCCTGCAGGATCGGCAGCGGATTTTGGCCGGCATCGCCTTCGTCGCAATAGATGATGCGACGATCAGCCGGCCAGGTTTCCAGCATGTCTTTCAGTTTTACCGGTTCTGCCACCTCGGGCAGAGACAGAATGCCGCATTGCTCGGCCGCTTCGATGGCATTGGCGCGCAGTTTTTCGGTATTGTGGATCTTGCCCTGAACATGCTGCGTCATCACCGGTTGCAGCAGCCCGGCGCCCATCTCCACCGCCTTCTGTATCAGATAATCCATCCGCCCGACCTTCAGCGGCGCGAAAAGATAGTGCAGATCCGGCGCATCCGGCTGCGGCCGCGTCTGTTCGAGCGGAACAAGGACGATCTTCTTGCGGCTCGGAAAGGAGAGTTTCGCTTTCCATTCGCCGTCGCGGCCGTTGAACAGCAGGATTTCCGCGCCGTCCGTCATGCGCAGCACATTGGCGAGGTAGTTGAACTGTTCGCTCGTCGCTTCCTGCGCCACGCCCCCGGCGAGGGAGGCTTCGATGAACAGGCGTTGCATCCGGAAATTTGCGCGCATGGGACTTTCGGTTTCAGCGTCAGAGAAAGAGGAAGGACAGGAGCCAGTAGAGCAGCGCCGCAAGCGTCGCGCTCGCGGGAACCGTGACGACCCAGGCCGCGATGATCGTCATGAAATGCGAGCGCCGGACGAGGTAGCGGCGGCGGACCTCGGAAGGATTGTCCAGATATTTGCGGGTGCGGCGGGCCTGGCCTGCGCCTGACTGGACGAGCTCCTGCCGCCGGCGTGACGATTGCGTGTACCATTCGCGGAAGAAGCCGACGCCGAACACCGCGCCGATCGCCGTATGGGTGGTGCTGACCGGCAGGCCGAAGCGCGAGGCGACGAGAACGGTGAGCGCCGTGGCCACGGAAACGCAGAAGGCGCGCATCGGATTGAGCTTGGTGATCTGCTCGCCGACGAGGCGGATGAGGCGTGGCCCATAAAGGAGAATACCGCAGGAAAGCCCGAAGGCGCCGACCAGCATCACCCATAAAGGCGCGCGGGCGGATGTCTGCACCACTTCGTCATGCAGGGCCCGCACGATGGCCACCACCGGGCCGATGGCGTTCGACACGTCATTTGCGCCATGGGCGAAGGACATCAATCCGGCAGCAAGAACCAGCGGCCACTGAAACAGGATCCGCAGCGACTGGTTGCGGTTATCCAGCCCTACCGATTGCTTGCGGATAATGGGCACGCAGATCCGCCAGGCCACGAGCCCGGTCACCAGCCCTGCGATGCTGGCATAACCAAGCGACACAGGGATGAGCTGATGCAACCCTACCCAGATGAGATAGGCCATGAAAACACCGGCCATCAGGCCGATCAGAACCGGAACCCAAAGCCGGGCGGAGCCGATCTTGTCGTCGCGGTAGATGATGAATTCCTTGATGAATGCAAGGATGGCGATGGCGATGGCGGCACTGATGAAGGGCGCGAGCACCCAGGCAAACGCGATGCTGCCGAGCGACAGCCAGTCGACCGCTTTCGCCCCATAGGCGGCCATTCCGGCACCGGCAACCCCGCCAACCACGGTATGGGTGGTGGAAATCGGCGCTCTGGTCCAGGTCGAGACGTTGACGAGAAGGCCGGCGGCAAGAAGCGCCGAGAGCATCGCCCAGGAAAATGCGGTCCTGTCGGGAATGGTCTGCACGTTGATGATGCCGCTGGAAATGGTTTCGACGACATTGCCGCCGGTGATCAGCGCGCCCGCGATCTCGCAGATGGCAGCGACGATAAGCGCGGCGGCAAGCGGCATGGCCTTGGCGCCAACCGCGGGGCCGACATTGTTCGTCACGTCGTTCGCGCCAATATTGATGGCCATATACGCGCCGATGGCAACGGCGGCGATGATGATGACGGCGCCAGCTGTACCAGTGACGAAAGCGCCGGCGAAGACGGCCGCAAGCACAACGAACATGAACCCCGCGCCAAGGCCGGCAAGCTGCTGGGTGACATGCAGCGTCGCTTCTTCGACACGGGTAATCTTGTCGAGATCCTTGTCGAGCGTCGGCTTCATGTTCGATGGCGGCTTCGTTGCCATTCACACCTCGTTTGCCAGCATTCCCTTTCGTCCGGCAGTGTCGCAGGTTGAAGGCAATTTACAGAAAGACTGTTGCATCTCGCAGGTCTTTCCAAAAAGAAAAGACGACCCAAAAGAAAAGACGGCAAGATCCATGTCGGAGAACCAGATGGCAGATTGCCACATTTCCGGCAGTCGCGCTATTTCGAATGCGCCATCCGCCTGTCGAAAGTGAGCATCAGCGCTTTCAGTTCCGGCTCGTTGACCCGAGCGGCGGCCTCCCGGGGGCTGACCCATTCCAGCCGGCGCGCTTCCTTTTCGGGAAAGTTGTCCTGCATTTCGGCAACCTGGAGAAGGTGCACCTGAACCCTGCACGGCACGTTGATGCCGCTGTTCAGTTTTTTCTCGTATTCATAAAAACCGAAGGGGGCCTTTTCCACCGTGCCTTTGACGCCGGCTTCCTCGTAGGCTTCCTGTTCGGCCACCGCATGGGCCTTCTTGTTGGACATTGGCCAGCCCTTGGGAATGACCCATCGTCCGGTGTCACGGCTGGTCAGCAGCAGCACTTCCGGCTCCGGATTGGTCTTGGACAATCGATAGCACAGCGCCGCATATTGCTGTCGCGGCGGTCTGCGCAACATCAAGCCAACATCTGTCGCCAATCGATTCAAAATCTTCAATCCGAATAAATCCTCTTCGTCGGGTAGTGATAATTGCTAATATAGAGACGCTGCAAATTCCGCCAATCCCCCTTTACCCATAACCCACTACTGTCTTCATGCTGATGAAGCCTTTGGGCAAAGGGATGTGGTCGATTTGCGAACAAAGTTTCGACCGGGTGGTTCCCCGGACGGACAGCCGATGCGGTAACGCTCTCTCTGCCTGCCTTCAAGCCATTCGGAATGCAAACCCGCTATGAATTATGGCCGGTACTGCTTTGACCGGGGTTCAGTCCCCAGTGCCGGAGGCCTTCGATCACTCCATCAGCCTCTTTGGCGGTCGAGTGAAAAAAGCGATTGTCCTGATGTGCCAGCGAGACAAGCTCAGGCAGGGCATTGCCCACGATCACGCCGCGAATAGTCTTCAATTCAAACATCGCCCGGTCATTGCCAGTATCGCCCGAGACCACTGATTCGTCGAGGCCGATACGCAATTGTCCACATAACCATGCAAGGGCCGCGCCCTTGTCGGCGGCCTTGGGCAATATGTCGAGGTCGCGGCCGCTGGAATAAACGACGCGGGCGTCTATATTGGCCGCCAGAAGCGCGGCTTCAATCTCGCCGAGCGCGGCGGCATCGGCGTCATGCAGGAACCAGCTCGATTTCAGGCCGTGCTGGTAACGCTCCTCCTGCATCGTCACGCCCGCAATACCGGACATGACATCGGCAATCTTTCGTGGGTCAAAGCCGGTGCCGAGGGAATGTGTATAGGCGCTTTCCAACTCGCTGCGTTTTCTAGCATGCAGCATCGTGCCAACACCGCCGATGATGTAGTCCGGCTGCGGCAGCGGCACCTCTTCCAGAAGCGCAAGCTGATCGTCGATCAACCGGCCGCTGTTGAAGACCAGAACCGGGCGAAGATCATCCGGCAGGGCGTGCCAGAAATCGCGAAACCGGCGCGTGGCGTCGTTATCGCCAACGACGGTTCCGTCGAGATCGGTGGAAAGAAGACGAAGCGGTTTCAATCGCCGTCGTTCCATGGTTCGGCCCAGTCTGCTTCTTCGAGAACCGGCATCATGGTCCTGCCTTCCACGAGCGCGAGGAGCTGCTGGGCAATGCCGGTCCATGTGAACAGGCTGCGTGCCTTGTGCGCCCCCATGCGGGAAAGCCGCCCGTAAAGCCGCTCATGCTTGAACGGCTTCATCATGGTGATGCCGAGGTCTTCCTTGTCGAAAGGATCGGCAAACAGCGCATGGCGCCCGTAGCTGACGGCGCGGAACAGCCCGCCATGAATGGTGACGACGGTGGGCGTGCCGCTCGCCATGGCCTCGATCGCGGTCATGCCGAAGGGTTCGTAGCGGCTGGAAAGCACGAAGAGATCGGCGGCGCGATAGATATCCGGCAGGTCCTCATCCGCGACATAACCGGAAAATGCCACCTTGTCTTCCAGACCGAGCGATTTCACCCGTTCCTTCAGCTGGTTGAGAATGGTGGTTTCGTGCTCATCCATATTCTCGCCACCGACGGCGAGATGCAGGCGGGCTTCCGGCTCGCGCTCGGCAAGCACGGAGAAACCGTCGATCAGGAGATCATAACCCTTGTTGGTGGCGAGCCGCCCGAGCGCCAGCACCACCTTGCCCTCGAAACCGAAACGCTGGCGGATCATCTGCCGCGTCGCATCCGAAACCGGGAAGAAACGGTTGTCGTCATAACCTGGCGGGATCATGTGGATATGTTTGCGCTTGAGGCCGTAATCCTCGATCAGCACGTCAAGCTGCACCGGCGTCGTGGCGATCACCATGTCGCAGCTTCGATAGATGATCAGCTCATGCTGGATGCGTTCCCTGAAGTTGAATTCCAGCTCGAACGTATCGGATTTTTCCGGATAATCGGTCTCCATCTGGCGCTTCTTCCAGATGCCGAGCGAATGCGGCGTATGCAGATGCGGGATCTTCAGCGCCTCGGAAAGCCGCTGCCCGGCGACGCCGGCATCCCAGTAATGGCTGTTGATGAAGGAATAATTCAGGTCGTTTTTCTTGATGAAACGCAGCGCGTTTTCGCACCATTCCATCAGGTGCCGGTGCAGATATTCCTTGGGAATGAAATCGCGCCCGCCGCAGGGAATGCGCACCACACGGACGCGCTCGTCAACCTCGTCGAATTCCGGCTGGTCTTCGAAGCGGCGGGTATAAAGATCGACGGTATAACCGAGCTGACCGAGTTTGCGTGCAAGCTCAAGCACATAAACCACCTGTCCCCCGGTATCGGCAGCGCCCAGTGGCGGGTGCGCGGCGACATAGCCATGCGTCGATATGAGAGCTATCCGCGGATAGCGTTCAGTTTCGCTCGTGGTTGTCATGGGTCCCATCTTGGTAAATTTTTCCAATTAACCCGATAAAAAGACCGAACAGCACAAAAGGTTCCATAAAAACCCGAATAAAATGGATGGTGTATTTCGCCGGATGGCGTTTTCAGCCGCCGCGCTGCTGCTGTCGCAGGCGGGAAATCCGGTCCCATTCGCGCGCCTGATGCGCCTTCGACGTCGTCTCCACGATGAAGTCGATATGGGCCTCCGCCGCCGCCCTTGCCGCTGCCGGATCGCCGGCGGCGATGGCGTCATGGATGGCGATGTGCTGCCGTAACACCTCGTCATGGGCGCCCGCGATGGTGAAGATGAGGTGACGGTTATAGAAGATGTCGTCGCTCAGGAGCCGATAGCAGGACCGCAATGTGTGCATCAGCACGATATTATGCGCCGCCTCGCCAATGGCATTGTGGAATTCCACGTCGCCCGAGAGCTCCTCTTCGAAGCGGCCCGCCTCATGCGCTTCACGCATTCTGTCGACGATGGCGGCAAGGTTGCGCCTGTCCGGTTCCGTTGCCCGCTTTGCGGCAAGTTCGGCGGTCATGCCTTCAATGTAGCGGCGATATTCGAGGAAATCCCGCGTTGCCCGACTGTGGCGGGTGATCAGCGCACTTAACGGGTCGGAAAAGACCGGGCCGACAATATCGGCGACATAGGTGCCGCCGCCATGGCGGCTGGTGAGAAGGCCACGCGTCTCCAGTTCTTTCAGCGCTTCCCGCAGGATTGGCCGCGAAACATCCAGGCGCTGCGCCAGTTCCCGCTCGCCGGGCAACCGGTCGCCATCGCGCAATATGCCGTCGAGGATCAGTTCCTCGAAACGTAGGATCACCTCCTGCGATGTGCGGCTGTGCTCGATGCGCGCAAAAAGCGTTTCGTCCATCGCAGAACTCTCCGGCGAAATGCCGCCCCCATGTGATGCAGGGCAAATTATCAGCGAAGCGGCGCACTGGTCAAATATTCTATCCAGTTCCCTGTTCAGCTGTATCAATGCCTGCGGCAACGCGGCATCTGCCTTTTCGAATTGGCTTTTGTTAAAGCAGTTCCCGGACAGGGTGATGGTGGCGGATTTTTCTGCCAGGTGGATCAAAACAATTACATCGGTTTCGATTGCGATGTTTTCATTGCAATCGATGTTTTAGAAATCCGGATAAGAAGCGGGGACGATATAGCAATGGCCAAGGGTAGATTTGCATTCGCGAGCGCGCCGGAAAGATCGCTGGCTCTGGGCGAGGTTCATGCGCGGCCGACCGTGCTGCTTGCCCCATCGCGTATCATCATCCAGCTTGCCTTCATGATGGATGGCGGCTCGGCCGTGCACCATTCGGTCATTGCGGAAATGTCGCGCAGCCGCGGTGTCGCGCCGCCGGAGCGCGATGCCCGCCACCACGCCATGCCCTGGGGGCAGGGCACGCTGCGCTGGGAACGGCATACGGAATTCTCCACCTGGTTCTGGGACGGTCCCGCGCCGGAGAAATTCGGCGGCGAGATTGCCGGTGACCCTTTCGGTGACGGCTTTTCGCCGCCCGGTTCGCTGATCTCAGGCGTGCGGCTGGAAATCCGCCCGGAAAACGGTGTCACCTCCCAGGCGGAAGCGATGTTTGAACCGACCAGCCTCTGTCACAGCGATGTGCGCGACGGGCAGGCGGCGATCCTCACCGATTTCCGCCAGGATCGTGACGGGCTGACGCAGATATTGGTCATCGACCGGGGCGTCACCGATTATAGCCGCGGCGCGCTGGTGCAGCGGCTGCTCGATATCGAGACCTATCGCACGCTCGCCATGCTCGGCCTGCCGATGGCGCAGACGCTGTCGCCGGACATTCGCCGCATCGAAGATGGCCTGACCGGCATCACCCAACGCATGAAGAGCGACGCCCGCGACGAGGCGGATGCGCTGCTGGCCGAAATGACCCGGCTTGCCGCCGAGCTGGAGGCCAATGCCGCGCTAAGCCTTTATCGTTTCGGCGCCAGCCGCGCCTATGACGGCATCGTGCGCGAACGCATCCGGGCGCTCGCGGAAACTCCCGTTCAGGGCCATGAGACCATGGGCAGCTTTCTGGAACGGCGCATGGCGCCGGCCATGCGCACCTGCCAGTCGGTGGAGGAGCGGCAGGCCAACCTCTCGCGCAAGCTTTATCGCGCCACGGCATTGGTCCGAAGCTGGATCGATGTGGAGCTGGAGCGGCAGAATACGGTGCTGCTCAACACCATGAACAAACGCGCCGCCATGCAGCTTCGCCTGCAGCAGACGGTGGAAGGCCTGTCGGTCGCCGCGATCTCCTATTATGTCGTCGGCCTCATCGGTTATCTCACCAAGGCGATCAGCCATGACGTGCTGCCGGTCGATCCGGCCGTCGTCACCGGCATTTCCGTTCCCTTCGCAGTGCTTGGCGTCTGGTGGGTGGTGCGCCGCATCCGCCGCTCCCATGCCGAGGGCGGGCATTGAAATCAGGATGTCAGCCCTGCTCCCAATAGGGTGGAGGCCCATAAAGCCCGGCGAGATAATCGATGAACAGCCGCACCTTCGCAGGCAGAAACTGTCGGCTCGGATAAACCGCAGACAGCGTCACATTGCGCGACCCCTCATAACCGGGCAGCACCTGCACCAGCTTCCCGCCGCGCAATTCATGGCCGATATCCCATGTCGAACGCAGCGCAATACCAAGCCCGGATATCACCGCCTCGCGGATCACCTCGCTTGAATTGGTGACCAGCATGCCCTCCGGGCGAATGCTCAGCGCGCCGCCCGGTCCCTCCAACCGCCAGATATCGTTATTGTGCGCCGGCAGGCAGCGGTGTTTCTTCAGATCCTCAATTGTAGCAGGCATGCCATGCGCGGCCACATAATCCGCCGAGGCGCAGAGCACACGCCGCACCGGCGCCAGCCTGCGGGCCACAAGGCTGGAGGAATTGAGATCGGCGATGCGGATCGCCAGATCATAGCCACCTTCGATGATATCGATGAACTCGTCGCTCAGCACCAGATTGACCGACAGGTCCGGATGCCGCTCCATGAAACCCTTCAAATGCGGCGCGATATGCATGCGCCCGAAGGAGGTGGGGGCGGAAACCTTCAGCGTGCCGTTAACGGTGTTGGCCCGGCCGGACACAAAATCCTCGGCCTCTTCCAGCCCTTCCAGCACGGCCAGCACCCGTTCGTAAAAACCCTGTCCGGCTTCGGTCAAAGAAATCTGCCGCGTCGTGCGCTGGAAAAGCCGGGCGCCCAGCTTTTCTTCCAGCCGCTTGATGCGCTTGGAAATCACGGCGGGCGAATAGCCAAGCTCCCTGGCGGCCAGCGACATGCTGCCGGAGGCGGCAACGCTCGCAAAGACTTCCAGATCACCCAGATTTGTCACAGTTGTCTCCGATTATTTCCGGAATGGAAAAAATCCTTAGCATTTGATTGCGTCGTTTCAAAGTGGTAAAGAAAGAATACCAGTTGGAGGAACGTGCATGGAGGAGGAGCGGTGACTCAGCCGATCAAGTTTCTGGAGCCGCGTGCGAAGATCGTCGCGGATCGTGACCGCATCATAGCGGACTTCAAGGATATCCTGCCGGTGGACTGTCTTGTGCATGAGCCGCGTGAGCTCGTGCCTTTCGAAACCGATGCCTTCGTCTCCTATCGCCGCCTGCCGCTGGCTGTGGCGCTGCCGAAAACGACGGAAGAAGTGGCGGCGGTGATGAAATATTGCCACCGTTACGGCATTCCGGTCGTGCCGCGTGGCGCTGGCACGTCGTTGTCTGGCGGCGCGATCCCGCAGGAGGATGCGGTTGTGATCGGCCTGTCGAAGATGAGCGCGATCCTTGAACTCGATTTTTACAATCGCACGGCACGGGTACAGGCGGGTGTCACCAACCTCTCCATTTCCGATGCGGCGGGCGCGGAGGGTTTCTTTTATGCGCCCGATCCCAGCTCGCAGCTTGCCTGCACCATCGGCGGCAATATCGGCATGAATTCCGGTGGCGCGCATTGCCTGAAATACGGCGTCACCACCAATAATCTGCTCGGCGTGAAAATGGTGCTGGTGGACGGCACGGTGCTGGAGCTGGGCGGCAAACATCTCGACGCCGCCGGTTACGATCTTCTCGCCCTTGTCTGCGGTTCGGAAGGCCAGCTCGGCATCGTCACGGAAGCGACGGTGCGGCTGATCGCCAAGCCGGAAGGGGCGCGGCCGGTGCTGTTCGGTTTTGAAACCTCTGAAGAAGCGGGCTCCTGCGTCGCCGATATCATCGGCGCGGGCATCATCCCGGTCGCCATCGAATTCATGGACAAACCGGCCATCGAGATCTGCGAGGCGTTCGCCAAGGCGGGTTATCCGCTGGATGTCGGCGCGCTTTTGATCGTCGAGGTCGAAGGCTCCGAGGCGGAAATGGACGCCATGCTGGCCGATATCGTCACCATTGCCAGAAAACACGGCGTGAAGACGGTGAAGGAATGCCAGTCGGCCATGGAGGCGGCGGCGATCTGGAAGGGCCGCAAATCCGCCTTCGGCGCAACCGGCCGTATCGCGGATTATATCTGCATGGATGGCACGGTACCGCTTTCCCAGCTTTCCTATGTGTTGAAAAAGACCAGCGAAATCACCGACCGGCTCGGCCTGCGCGTCGCCAATGTCTTCCATGCCGGCGATGGCAACATGCATCCGCTCATCCTGTTCAACGCCAACGACCCTGATGATGCGGCCCGTGCGGAAGAGGCGGGCAATGAAATATTGAAGCTCTGCGTCGATGCGGGCGGCTGTCTCACCGGTGAACACGGTGTCGGCATCGAAAAACGGGATTTGATGCGCCATCAATATGGCGAGGCCGATCTTGCCCAGCAGACGGCGGTGCGGGCGGCCTTTGACGAGGGCTGGCTGATGAACCCTTCCAAGGTGTTTCCGCTGGAGGGACGGAATTGAGGTACTTTAACTTCGTTGCCTTGGAGGGTGCGGTTTACCCCCCTCTGCCCTGCCGGGCATCTCCCCCACAGGTGGGGAGATCGGCAAGACGCACCTACGTCGCTCTATCTCGGCCGATAAGAAAGGTGAGACTTTGCCGCGAGTCGATCTCCCCACCTGTGGGGGAGATGCCCGGCAGGGCAGAGGGGGGTATCTCTTGCTCTGAGCGCAGTCTCTCTTGCGCAAACGTCGCCACCCCATGCCCGGAGCCCGCCACCCCATGCTGACCCCCTACGCAGAAACCCAGGTCGCCGACATCATCCGCGATTACGCCGACCGAAAAGCCGCGCTGAAAATCATCGGCGGCAACACCCGCTCCGGTTTCGGCAATGCGGTTGCGGCAGATGAAACGCTTTCCTCCCGCGCAATGTCCGGCATCGTCGCCTATAACCCCGCCGAAATGGTCATGACCGCCAAGGCCGGCACACCGCTCGCCACCGTCGAGGCCGCCCTTGCACAAAACCGGCAGATGATGGCTTTCGAGCCGATGGACCATCGTCCGATCATGGCAACCGAAGGCGAGCCGACCATTGGCGGTGTCTTCGCCGCCAATGTTTCCGGCCCGCGTCGCTACGTGGCCGGTGCGGCACGCGACAGCCTGCTCGGCATCCGTTTCGTCAATGGCAGCGGCGAGATCATCAAGGCCGGCGGCCGGGTGATGAAGAATGTCACCGGGCTTGATCTCTCGAAATTTCTGGCTGGTTCTTTCGGCACGCTCGGTTTCCTCACCGAGGTGACCTTCCGGGTGTTGCCGAAACCGGCGGCAGAAAAAACCGTCATCGTTTCCGGCCTCGATGACGATGCGGCGACGCGCATCATGGCGGCGGCGATGGCGATGAGCGTTGAGGTCTCCGGTGCGGCGCATCTGCCGGAAAGCGTGCGTTCCCGCTTCATTGACGGTGCCCTGCCGGAAGGCCCGGCGACCATTCTGCGGCTGGAAGGGCTCGCCGCCTCGGTGGAGGCGCGCGCGGCGAAACTCCTTTCGGTTATGGATCGGGTCGGCCCATGGGCGCTGCTGGAGGGTGAGGAAAGCGGGTTTTTGTGGCGGCAGGTGCGCGATGTCGCGCCCTATGCCGGGCAGGGCGCAAAACCGCTCTGGAAAGTCTCGGTCGCGCCCGCGGAAGGTCACCGTCTTGTCGCGGCGCTGCGCATGGAAGCGGGTATCGATGCTTTTTACGACGGGCAGGGCGGCCTCGTCTGGATGCAGATGGAAGCCGACCCCGAGGCGGATTTGCTGCGTGGCGCCATCCGGGCGCTGGGCGGTGGCCATGCAACATTGCTGAGGGCGAGTGACGCGGTGCGCGCAACTGTCGCTGCCTTCGAACCGCGCCCGCCGGCGGAGGCGCTGCTTTCTGAGCGTATCAGGGAAAAGCTCGATCCGGCGGGCATCTTCAATCCCGGCAAGATGGCCGTAACGATAGAAAGGGCCGTCTGAACCATGCAAACATCCTTCACGCCCGAACAGCTGGCCGATCCGCATGTGGCGGAATCCGAAAAAATCCTGCGCAAATGTGTGCATTGCGGCTTCTGCACCGCCACCTGTCCCACCTATGTCACGCTCGGCAACGAGCTGGACAGCCCGCGCGGCCGCATCTACCTCATCAAGGACATGCTGGAAAACAGCCGCCCGGCCGATCGTGAAGTGGTTACCCATATCGACCGCTGTCTCTCCTGTCTTGCCTGCACCACCACGTGTCCCTCCGGCGTGGATTACATGCATCTGGTCGATCACGCCCGCGCCCATATCGAACAGACCTATAAGCGGCCTTTCATGGACCGGCTGATCCGCAATCTTCTGGTTGCCGTCCTGCCGCATCCCGCCCGTTTCCGGCTGGCCCTGCATCTGGCCCGGCTGGCGCGACCTTTCGCGGGCCTGCTTGCCAAGGTTCCGGCGCTGAAACCCCTGCAATCCATGCTCGCCCTTGCCCCCGCTGCGGTGCCTCCGGCCTCCGCATCCGCCCGTCCGGGCGCACGGCCGGTCGAAGGCGAAAAGCGCGGGCGTATCGCCATCCTCACCGGCTGCGCCCAGCCGGTGCTCGATCCCGGTATCAACGAGGCGACGCTCAGGCTTCTTGCACGGCTCGGTATCGAGGTTGTCGTGCCGAGGGGCGAGGGCTGCTGCAGTTCGCTGGTGCATCACATGGGCCGTGAGGAAGAGGCGCTTGCCTCTGCCCGGCGCAATGTCGATGTCTGGACACGGGAGATGGAGGAGGGCGGCCTTGACGCCATCATCATCACCGCTTCCGGCTGCGGCACCACCATCAAGGATTATGGCCATATGCTGCGGCTCGATCCGGCCTATGCCGAAAAAGCCGCACGTGTCTCGGCGCTTGCGAAGGACATCACCGAATATCTCGCCACCCTCGATCTGCCGCAAAGGGAGAGCCAGGGACTGACTGTCGCCTATCATTCCGCCTGCTCCATGCAGCATGGCCAGAAGATCACGCTCGCGCCGAAACAGCTCTTGAAAGCGGCGGGTTTTACCGTGCGTGATCCGGCGGAAGGGCATCTGTGCTGCGGTTCGGCCGGAACCTACAACATCCTGCAGCCGGAAATTTCCGCCAAGCTCAAGGCGCGTAAGGTGAAAAATATCGAAGCCACGCGCGCGGATGTCATCGCCACCGGCAATATCGGCTGCATCACGCAGATCGGAACCGGCACGGATATGCCGATCCTGCACACGGTGGAACTGCTGGACTGGGCCTATGGCGGACCGAAGCCGGCGAGGCTGTCGGTTTAAAACTTATACGCCACGCCGAAATTCACCGCATTGGTGATGACATCGGTCTTCAACGAGGCGCCATTGTCGATATCGACATCGATAAAGGAATAGGTGCCCTTATATTCCACGAAGGTCGACCAGTTGTCGGTGATGCGGTAGCTGACGCCGGCCTGTGCCTGCAGGGTGGCGCTGCCGAACTGGTATTCGAAGGTATTGCCTGACGGGCGGTATACTTCCACATGTGGCACGTTGATGCCGACGCCGGCGCCCACATAGGGTGTCAGACGTATCGATTCCAGCGGAAAGCGGTAGAGCGCATTCAGCGTCAGAAGGTTCAGGCCGTCGGTGAATTCGAAATGCGACCAGCCGGAACGGGCAAGCGTCCCGTCGTCGGCATAAACCTTGTCATGGGTGAAATCGAGCGAGATACCGAAATTCCTGAGCTGGCCTTCATCGAACCAGTAGGTGCCGCGCACGCCCCAATAGGCCGGGTTGGAAAAAGACTTGCCTTCCCATCCGGCGCGGAAGTCCGGTCCGTCGGACACCGTCACATCGCTGTGCGGCGCGCTTTGCCAGCCGCCATAACCGGAAATTTCAAATTCGCCTGCCATGGCGGCAGAGAAGGAAACGCCGCTGAACAACAGGGCGCAGACAAATAAAGTATGGCGCGGCATGAAAGGAATCCAAGTTGATATCAGAAATGCACCAAACCGTTTTTTGATAACATTTGAATGACAGAAACAAAAAACGGGCGGTCAGTTGACCACCCGTTTTAAGGCCGTTCCATCATCCCCCTGAGAGAGGTTCGGCGCCTGGCGTCCCCCGCCAAGTTTCGTTCAATTGAAGTGAGCCGGATTGTACCGCCGCAAGGCGGCAATTCAAGCGGATACGCCCCTTTGCCGGCGGCGGACCGATCGGAATGGCCGAACCGTTGCCATCATATCACTATGACCCTGGTTCCTACGTTTACGCGCTCGTAAAGATCGGTGACATCCTCGTTGCGCATGCGGATGCAGCCGGAGGAATTGTTGCTGCCGATCGTCCAGGGCTGGTTGGTGCCGTGGATGCGATAAAGCGTCGAGCCGAGATACATGGCGCGTGCGCCCATCGGGTTGGCGGGGCCGCCTTCCATGAAGGCCGGCAGGTAGTGTCCCTTGGCCGCCTCGCGGGTGATCATTTCCTTCGGCGGGGTCCAGCTCGGCCATTCCGCCTTGCGGGTCACCTTGTGGGTTCCGGCCCATTCGAAGCCGGGCTTGCCGACGCCGACGCCATAACGCCGGGCCTTGCCATCGGCAAGCACCAGATAGAGGAAGCGGTTCGGCGTATCGATGACGATGGTGCCGGGCTTTTCGGCGGTGTCATAGTTCACGATCTGCGGCAGGAATTGCGGCGCGATCTGCGTGCGCACCGGCGCATTTGGGCGGACGGCGGCATTCTGCACCCGCGCCGGGCGCTGCGATGTGACACCGGAACTCGGGCGCTGCGGCATGGCCGCGGCCTGGCGCTGCTGGAACAGCGGCTGGCGTGCGGCAGGCGCACGCGGATAGACCACAGGGCGGACATTGCCGCGGCCACCGAGCTGCGTGACCCAGGGGGCGGAAAGATCCGGGCTGACGACGACGGGCGGGCGTTCGCGATACCGCTCATTGGCCATGGCTGCCGGAACGGCGAGGGTGGAAACGAGGCTCAGCGCCAGAAAAACGGACTTCATCGGCATCGGGTGGACTCTCTCTGCGGGATGTCGCAACAATGGATTGCGGGCTCATTCACCCGCTTTGCCGGACACGTTCGCACCTCGAGGCCAGCGAATCGTAAATGGCTGTTCATTAAAAAGCGCTTGTTTAAGGAAAGCTGGATTTAAGGTTAGCGCCCGGTTTTGAAACGTGGTGAATGAGTGGTAAGCGCGCAGGTTCACACCACCTGCGGGTGGGAGCGAAAAGGGATTGTCAGCGGATGAGCGAAGCGGGACTTGAAACGGGCGCGGATGGCCGCGTGCGGTGTTTCTGGCAGCAGGGGTTGGAGGATTACAGCCGCTATCACGACGAGGAATGGGGTTATCCCGTGACTGACGATCGCCGCCTGTTCGAGAAAATCTGCCTGGAAGGTTTTCAGTCCGGGCTTTCCTGGCTCACCGTCCTGCGCAAGCGCGAGGCGTTCCGGCTTGCCTTCGCCAATTTCGAGTTCGAAAAAGTGGCGGAGTTCGGCGAGGCCGATATCGAGCGCTGTCTTGCCGACAAGGGCATCATCCGCCATCGCGGCAAGATCGTTTCGACTATCAACAATGCCCGCCGTGCCATGGCGCTGCGCGATGAATTCGGTTCGCTCGCGCGTTATTTCTGGGGTTTCGAACCCGCCGCCGCAGAAAGGCCGCAAAGGCTGGACTATGCGACGTTAAGGGCCAACCCCACCAGCGCTGCTTCCATTCGCCTTTCCAAGGATTTGAAGAAGCGGGGCTGGACCTTCGTCGGCCCGACGACCGTCTATGCATTCATGCAGGCCATGGGTATGGTCAACGATCATATCGAAGGCTGTCATTGCCGCCAGCCGATAGAGGCAATGCGGCGGGAGTTTGTACGTCCATGAAGGTAACTTCCCTTCTTCTGGCGCTCACCATGGCCACCGCCGCCGTGCCGCATCCGTCTTTTGCGGAAAGCCGCAATGTCGACGGCATCTGGCTCGATGACGGTGAGAGGCTGAAGGAAGTGGCCCTGCCGCCGACCGGGCCATTGAAACTGGATGGCTGGACGCGGCGCGGGCGCGGCGATGTCTATCGCCTGAAGGTCAAGGCAGGGCAGACGGTGAAGGTCGAGCTTGCCGCCTCCAGCGAATTCGTCCTGATGGCGATCTTCGATTTTTCAACTCCGGATGAGGACGCGATCTTCTTCAGCGATTCCGAAGGCAAGACCGCGACCCTGACGCCGAAGGCGGATACGGAATGGTTGATCCGCCCGACGCTGATTCTGGGTTCGCCGCGCCGCGGGCTCGGCGCGCACTACACGCTGACGGTCAGCACCGGGAAATAACGGGCTTTCTGTCCCAGGCTCAGGCTGCCTGCGTGAGCGCGATCAGGCCGAAACTCAAAACACCCAGCAGCACAAGCGACAGGCTGGCGGCGACGATGACCTTGCCGCCGGCATGGCGAAGGCTGCGAATATCGACCGACAGTCCCAAAGCCGCCATCGACATGATGGTGAGGATGTTGGAGAGCGAGGCGACCGGAGAAAGCAGCACTTCGGGGATGAGGCCGAAGGACCGGGCCATGATCATCAATATGAAGCCGATGATGAACCACGGAACCATCTGCTGCAGCTTCAGGCGTCCCTTGTCGGACCGGCCGTGGATGACGGAGAGGGTGGCGATGACGGGCCCCAGCATCAGCACGCGGATGAGCTTGACGATGGTGCCGGTCTGCACGGCAATCGCGCCGAGCGGGGCGGTGGCGGCCAGAACCTGCGGCACGGCATAGACCGTCAGGCCGGCGAAGATGCCGTATTGGGTGGCGTCGAGCCCAAGCAGCTGCGGCAGGAAAGGCATCAGCAGCACGGCGGCGACGCCGAGAACAGCGGTGAAGGCAATCGAGGCCGCGACATCTTCCGGTTTCGCGCCGATGGCGGGCGCGGCGGCTGCGATGGCCGAATTGCCGCAGATGGAATTACCGCAGGCGATCAGCGTCGCGAGCTTGGGTGGCAGTCCCAGCATTCGCCCGGCGGCATAGCTGACGACCAGCGACAGGGCGACGATCAGCGCGATGCCGCCGATCAGCAAACCGCCTGCGCCCTTGAGGATGGAAAGACTCAGGGATGCGCCGAGAAGCGCCACCGCGATTTCAAGCAGGGTCTTGGCACTGAACTTGATACCGGCCGAGGCGACCGCCGGCAGCGACACCAGCGAACGCAAAAGCGTGCCGATCAGAATGGCAAGCACGAGATCGCCAAGCCACGCGTGGCCCGCAAGCCGCACCTGAAAACGCTCCGCCAGAATGGCAGCGCAACTGACCGCCGCGCAGAGGAGAATTCCCGGTAGAAGCGGGGTAAGCCAGCGAAGCGAAAACTGAAAGGGATGGGTGAGGGTGCGATGTTGTGCCATGGGCCGACAATGCCGCAGCCGCCTGTTTTATTCTATCAAATAATATGGCATATATCGTTCGATAAAATCGAATGATAAGCCATGACCTTCGAACAACTCCGTATCTTCATCGCCGTCGCCGAACGCGAACATCTGACACGCGCCGCCGAAGCCATCGGCCTCACGGCTTCCGCAGTCAGTTCCGCCATCAAGAATCTCGAGGCCTTTTATAATGTCGAGCTGTTTCATCGCGTTGGCCGCAACATCGAGCTGACCGAAAGCGGCCGGGCTTTTCTGGGCGAGGCCAAGGCGACGCTGGCGCGTGTGCGCAATGCGGAACTGATTCTCTCCGAAATGGGCGGACTGACGCGCGGGGAAATCACCGTCTGCGCCAGCCAGACCATTGCAAGCTATTGGCTGCCGCCGATCCTGATGCAGTTCAAGAAGCTTTATCCCGGTGTGACCGTCCGGCTCGATATAGGCAATACCAAGACGGTGACGCAAGCGGTGCTGGATGGTCTGGCGGAGGTCGGATTCATCGAAGGCAGAATCGACGAGCCGGCACTGATGGTGCAGCCCGTCGTGTCCGACAAGCTTCTGGTCGTCACCGGTTCGGCCCACCCTTTCGCCGACGGCCGTTATCTCACCGCGCTCGACATACTTTATGGCACCTCATGGGTTCTGCGTGAGCAGGGCTCTGGCACCCGCTCCGCCTTCGAGGCAGCGGTGCGGCAGATGGGGGTGGATCCCGGCGAACTGTCCGTCATGCTGGAACTGCCGTCCAATGAGGCGGTGGTGATGGCGGCACGTTCCGGCGGCGCGGCGACTGCCGTCTCCGCCTCGGTGGCATCCCTGTTCCTGCGGCAGGGTTTGCTGGTCCGCGCCGGCATCGATCTGCCGGCACGCAATTTTGCTTTGCTGCGCCACAAGGAGCGCCATACCAGCCGCGCGGCAATGGAACTGGAACGTCTCAGCCGGGCGGCATCGGAGGATTACAAGGCCGGCCTTGCGGGGTTGTAACAGAGTGGCGAGTGGGATGGGCGGCGCTCGCGCCGTTGCCATTGGAGGGCAAGGTCGCCGGAGAAGCGCCGAAGCCGGCGCTCCCCTTCAACAATAGCAATCACTTGCCCTTGGACTTCAGCCAGGCCTTCATCATGGCGATTTCGCCTTCCTGGGCCTTGATGACCTCTTCGGCCAGTTTCCGGATTTCCGGATCCTTGCCATATTCCAGCTGGACCTTGGCCATATCGATCGCGCCCTGATGATGCGGGATCATGCCGCGCACGAAATCGACGTCGGCATCGCCGCTATAGTCGATGGCCATATCGCCATGCATCTTCTTGCTGGCCTCCATGAAGGCCTTGGTGGACGCAGTTTCGCCGGCGTCGCTTTTCGACATGCTGTGCCCGGCATGGCCGCCCGCCTCCTGTGCGAAAGCGGGCATGGCGAGGGCGGTGGCGAAACCGGCGGCGAGTGTGATGGTTTTGATAGACATGGATTATCCTTCCTGTGTCTGACGGATTTTTCGATAGGTTGATTGAAAAATCTGCGGTCAGGCGCGGGGAGGCGGCAGCAATGGCGCGGAAGCCTTGCCGTTGAAGACGATACCGCGCTGCGGTTTCGGATAGGAGAAGGTGATCTTGCCGCTATCGGCAAACACCATTCGAGGCACCACGATCAGGCAGGTAGCGCAGGATCCGGGATGCGCGGCGTCATCACCATGCGGACAGCAACCCGTGCCTGCTTTATGAGCGGTATTTTTCCCGTGCGTTTGAAGATTGTCGTCCGGATCGGCCGAATGATGCGAATGGGCATCGTCATGTTTCATTGGCGCGTGCGGGGAAGCAGCCACGCCCGTGGCTACCGGCATGCTCATCGCCATCTGCACCGGCATCGCGCCGAAAAGCAGGCAGGCAAGAAACATCAATGTGCGAACCGCCCGAGACATGCGCTGAATTTACCGCGGAAATTATGGAATAAGCATGACGTTCAGGTGAGTTCGCGCGCAATGACGTGATGCACGATGCGATAGTCCCTGCTTTCCTCCCCGAAGGGTGCGAGCGGCCAGTCCCATGCGGCGACAGGCGAGGCAATCTCGATACCGTGCAGCAGGTCCTGATGCTGCTGAGGGCTGCCATCCTTGCCGATGACATCGAAGGCGGTGTCCGTAACCAGACAGACCTTGCAGGGCAGGCCGGTCAGCGCATCGAGATGCGTCTGAATGAGCCTTGGCAGAAGATCGTCCGGCGCATTCGCGATCTTGTCCCGCTCCAGCCGGTGCTGCGCCCCGGTGCCGATCTGCGACAGGAGGTTGGCCGAGACAACGAGATCGAGATAGGGCACGCGCCGCAGGAAATCGAGCGGTTCCGCCGGCTTGCCGGCCATCAGGTCATCGAAGCCGGATAGATCGCGATTGGCGATGCGGACGTTCTTTTTGGCATTGAGCCGCAGCTTCGCCTGCACGCTGGCGAGATGCACCAGATCGACCAGAACGACGGTATCGAACATTGCCACCAGCGCCTCATGGGGCACATCCCGCAACAGACCGGACCCCAGTACAACGGCTGTCCGCCTCTGCTTCAGCTTTCTCGCCGATTGCAGCACGAATTGCCGGCTGTTGTTTTCATGCTCCGCCCAGTCGGCGGCGCAGCGATTGGCGCGCGCCCAGAGGTTGACGGAATAGCGGACATACCGCTGGAATTCTTTCGGCGTGACCGCGCGCGTGGCGGCATATTGCAGGGCTTCGAGGATCATGAATGCCTAACGGTAAATTTCACGGCGATGGCCGATTTCGACCACCAGAACGACCAGCTTGTGGTCCTGTATATCGCAGATGATGCGGTAATCGCCCACCCGGTAGCGCCAGAAATTTCCGAGTTCGGAGCCTTGCAGCGCTACGCCGGTTCTGCGGGGGTTGTCGTCCTGGGCAACGCGGTCCGTCAGAAAGGAAACGATGCGATTGGCATCGCTCTTCGTCAGCTTGCCCAGTTGCTTGATGGCATTTCGCTGGAATTCAATTCTCCAGATCAAGATCGCGCATCACTTCTTCCAGAGTATAGGTGCGCTCCTTATTGGCGATGCGTTGCCGTGTCGCCTCTTCGGCAAGATAGAGGTCTTCCATATCCTCGATATGTTTCTCGATCGCCTCACGGATATAATAGGCGGATGTGCGGCCCGTGCGCTCAGACAGAGCCTTCAGCCGCTCATAGGTCTCGTCCGGCAGGCGGATGGCCGTCTGTTTGCTCATGGGTCACGTCCTTTCGGATACAAAATGGGATACACGTATCCCATATAGCATCGCATGCCTCGTGGTGCCAGTAGAACCGCAGCCTTTGCGGCTTGCCGCACAGGGCTTCATCCTCTAATACACCGGCATAATTTCAGGAAAATATCGGATCGGCATCATGAGCGAAAAAGCAAAAAAGCCTCAGAAACTGAAAGCCCGCCTGCCGCGTGGCTTCGTGGATCGCTCGGTTGCCGATATCCATGCCACCAATGAGATGATCGAGAAAATCCGCAAGGTCTATGAGCTTTACGGCTTCGATCCGATCGAGACCCCGCTGTTCGAATATACCGATGCGCTTGGCAAGTTCCTGCCCGACAGCGACCGCCCGAACGAGGGCGTGTTTTCGCTGCAGGATGACGACGACCAATGGATGAGCCTGCGTTACGATCTCACCGCGCCGCTTGCCCGCCATGTCGCGGAAAACTTCAACGAAATCCAGCTGCCCTACCGCACCTATCGCGCCGGTTACGTGTTCCGCAATGAAAAGCCCGGCCCCGGCCGTTTCCGGCAGTTCATGCAGTTCGATGCCGATACAGTCGGTGCTTCCGGCGTGCAGGCGGATGCCGAAATGTGCATGATGATGGCCGATACGCTGGAAGCGCTCGGTATCGCGCGGGGCGACTATGTCATCCGCGTCAACAACCGCAAGGTGCTCGACGGTGTCATGGAAGCCATCGGCCTCGGCGGCGAGGACAATGCCGGTCGTCGCCTGAATGTTCTGCGCGCCATCGACAAGCTCGACAAGTTCGGCCCTGAAGGGGTGAAGCTGCTGCTCGGCCCCGGCCGCAAGGATGAGTCCGGCGATTTCACCAAGGGCGCGGGTCTTGGCGAGGAGCAGATCGAAAAGGTTCTGTTTTTTGTTGGCATCAGGGACTATGCGGCAAGCGCCGATGATCTCGCGAAACTGGTCGCCGGCACCTCCAAAGGCGAGGAAGGCGTCGATGAGCTGAACACCATCGGCGCTCTGGTCACCAGTGCCGGTTACGATGCGACGCGCATCAAGATCGACCCCTCGGTCGTGCGCGGCCTCGAATATTACACCGGCCCGGTCTACGAGGCCGAGCTGACCTTCGACATCACCAACGAAAAGGGCGAAAAGGTCGTGTTCGGTTCGGTCGGCGGTGGCGGCCGTTATGATGGCCTCGTTTCGCGCTTCATGGGCCAGCCGGTTCCCGCCACGGGCTTCTCCATCGGCGTTTCGCGCCTGATGACGGCGCTCAAGAACCTTGGCAAGCTCGGTCAGGTCAAGCCGCTTGCTCCCGTTCTCATCACCGTCATGGACGGTGATGTGGAGAGCATGGGTCGTTACCAGCGCTTCACACAGGCGTTGCGCGCCGAGGGCATCCGCGCCGAAATGTATCAGGGCAACTGGAAGAAATTCGGCAACCAGCTGAAATATGCCGATCGCCTCGGTTCCCCCATCGCCATCATCCAGGGCGGTGACGAGCGCGCCGAAGGCGTGGTGCAGATCAAGGACCTGATCGAAGGCAAGCGCCTCTCCGGCGAGATCGAGGACAATGCCAGCTGGCGCGAGGCGCGCGTGGCGCAGGTCAGCGTGCCCGAGGCCGAACTGGTGGCGAAGGTCCGCGAGATTCTGGAGCATCAGGCAGAGGACGTTCGCCGCGCCGCCGAAGGGCGCTGAGGCCATGGCGATCCTTGCGCTCGATCATCTTCAACTGGCGATACCGGCTGGCCGGGAAGAGGAAGCGCGCGCCTTTTACGGTGGCCTGCTCGGTTTTATGGAGCAGGCCAAACCCGCCAATCTGGCTGCGCGCGGCGGTTGCTGGTTTGCCTGCGGCCCGATAAAACTGCATCTCGGCGTCGAGCAGGATTTTCGGCCGGCGCGGAAAGCCCATCCGGCCTTTCTGGTCGATGATCTGGCAAGCTTGCGAAAAACACTTGAAACAGCAGGCTGCCATGTGGTTGAGGATGAGCCGCTTGAAGGGTATCACCGGTTTTATGTCCATGATCCCTTCGGAAACCGCATCGAAATGATGCAGCCGCTCGAACCGTGACGAAAAGTACCGTTCCATGCCCCTGATCGACATGCCGGAATTTGCCGGAGAGCTACTGGAAGAATTCGCCGCGCGCCGCACGAGCCGCGTGAACACGCCTGTCATCCAGCCCGCCGAACCGTTTCTGGATATGGCCGGCGAGGATTTGCGCCGCCGTATCTTCATGACGGAAAGCGAAACGGGTGAGAGCCTGTGCCTGCGCCCCGAATTCACCATTCCCGTCTGCCTGCGCCATATCGAGACGGCGACTGGCACGCCGAAACGGTATTCCTATATCGGCGAAGTGTTCCGCCAGCGCCGTGAAGGTGCGAGCGAATTTTACCAGGCCGGCATCGAAGACCTTGGCGATACCGATATCGCTGCCGCCGATGCCCGTGCCGTCATCGATGCGACTGCCATTTTGCGGCGCCTGCTGCCCGGCCGGCCGCTTGCCGTCACGCTGGGCGACCAGCAGGTGTTTGAAGCCGTCGTCGCCGCGCTCGGCCTGCCGCTCGGCTGGCAAAAGCGGTTGGTGCAGGCTTTTGGCGATATGGCGCAGCTCGACGCGCTGCTGGAAAGCCTCGTGCATCCGAAGCCGATGACGGGGCTGGACGCACGGGTCGCCGGCCTGCTGGCGACGGGCGAGGAGGCGGTGCTGGTCGAGTATCTCGATACGGTGATGCAGGAAACCGGCTATTCCACCAATGCCAGCCGCTCGCCGCAGGAAATCGCTCGCCGCCTGCGGGAAAAGCTCGCGCTTGCCGCCACGCGCCTGCCGGATGAGAGCTTCGCGCTGCTCAAGCAGTTCCTCGCCTTGAAGGCGCCGCTGGCGCAGGCCTCGCAGGTTCTGGCCGACTTCGCCGCAAAGGCAAAACTGAAGCTGGACGGTGCGCTTTCCGCTTTCGACAAGCGCGTCGCGGCGCTCGCCAATGCCGGTGTCGATCTTGAGGCCGTCACCTATGGCGCTGCCTTCGGTCGTCCGCTCGATTATTATACCGGCCTTGTCTTCGAGGTGGTGGAAGCCGGCGGAGACAGCGTTCTGGCCGGTGGCGGTCGTTACGACCGGCTGCTGACCCTGCTCGGCGCACAGGAAAAAATACCGGCCGTGGGCTTTTCGCTCTGGCTGGATCGCATCGAAGCGGTGCGTGGGAGCAAGCCATGATTACCATCGCATTGCCCTCCAAGGGCCGGATGAAGGAAGACGCCTCCGCCGTTCTGGAACGTGCGGGGCTGAAGGTTGCGGCTGTCGGTAACGACCGCTCCTATCGCGGCCGCATCGAAGGGCGCGACGATATCGAGATCGCCTATCTGTCGGCCTCCGAGATCGCCCGCGAAATCGGCGCCGGCACGGTGGATTTCGGCGTGACGGGTGAAGACCTGGTGCGCGAGGGGCTGACCAATGCCGATGCGCAGGTGGAATTCTGCGCCCGCCTCGGTTTCGGCCATGCGGATGTCGTGGTTGCAGTGCCGGAGATCTGGCTGGATGTGGACAGCATGGCTGACCTTGGTGATGTCGCCTCGGAGTTCCGCGCTCGCCATGGCCGCAGACTGGCCATCGCCACAAAATACTGGCGGCTGACGCAGCAGTTCTTTTCGCGCCAGCACGGCATCCAGCTTTACCGCATCGTCGAAAGCCTTGGCGCGACCGAAGGTGCGCCGGCGGCAGGGCAGGCGGATATCATCGTCGATATCACCTCCACCGGCTCGACGCTTAAGGCCAATCACCTCAAGATTCTCTCCGACGGCATCATCGTCCGGTCTGAAGCCTGTTTCGTCCGCGCCCGCAAGCCGGAACATGAAGCCGACGCGGCGGTCGAAGAGATCGCAGCGCGCATAAGGGCGGCGGTCTGACGCGATATACATAAAAAAGCCGCCGGATCGCTCCGGCGGCTTTTTTGTTGGTCTGTCCCTGGCTTCAGGCGTGGGCCACAGCCGCGCCACGCTTGGCGTCGACGGAATAGGCGCCGGGGCCGAAGGTTGCGAGCAGGATGTAAGCGCCGGCAAGGGTGATGTTCTTCACCATCATGATGCCGTTCAGCGTATTGATCCAGCCAAGAGCCGGCTCAGGCCAGCCGGGAACGGCAACGGTGCCGCTGTGGAAAACCAGACCGGTGAAGACGCAGAAGACGGCAAGCGCCCAAGCGGCGACTTTGGTCTGGAAACCAACGAGAATGGCAAGACCGGCAACGAGTTCGAACAGGCCTGCGAGATAAGCAAGCACGGTTGTGGCGGGCAGGCCGGCGCCGGCGATCATGCCGGCGGTGCCGGCCGGATCGACGAGCTTGCTGAAGCCAGACGAGATGAAGATGAAGGAAAGCAGGATACGAGCGATGAGAACGAGCACGTTCTGGCTGCTGGACATGGATATCTCCGGTAAATGATCGGCGGTGTCGCCGGTTGAGCTGCAAGGCAATGTCTGGAGACATCAATGACTGAAAATCATCTGCTCATAAAGATGAACAAGAGAAGACAAATTGTCTTCATTTTGTGAACGATCTTCGGTGCCGGGCGACAATAGTCAGGCGGCGAAGCGGATATCTTCGAAACGCGGAAACAGGAAAAGCCCGGATATGCGCCCCTGCTGGCCATCTTCGAAATCAGACGATTCACCCATGCAGATGACCGGTTGCCGCATTGCCGGCAGAAGGAAGAGGCTGGTTGAAAAGCAGAAGCGCGAAGGTGCGGTGGACGCCTGCTCGAAAAGCTCCAGCACGCGGGCGTGGTCGCCGCGATCGTAGCAGCGGACGAGGCTGAGCAGACCGCATTCGCCCGGCGGCAGGCCATGCATGAAAGATGCATGTTCGCCAAGCCGGATGACACCGCTCGAAAGATCGCTGCTCCACTCCTCCGAAATGAAGAAATGCGACAGGGTGCGGGGATCGGGTGCGGTCGTCACGGCCGCAGGCAGAGCATTGTTGCGTCTTGATATTTCGAACAAATCGCGCCCCCGCATGAACACATGCCAGCGCCGCTGTTGCAAGCGTCGCCGCAGGTTGAACCTTTACCGCCACCCGCCGTCGAACGTATCTGCCAGGCATCGAAACCCCTTCAATGCCTGTCGTCCTGTCGCGGAACCCTCAGGGGGCTGACTTATAGTTTATTTTCCCCTGCCTACAACAACCGCTCAGTGAGAAAATCAAAAATATTATGTATTTCTTCTTCAAAATCGCGAGACATGGGAAAAAACACAACTAAATAGCGCACTTATAGGCCATCCGGAGTGAAAATCGGCCCCCTGTGGGGTGGTGATTCGCTCGTGGTTGTGTCTCATTATTGCATGGTCCGCCCCAAAATAGCCGGATAAAATCACGCTTGTTCCAAAACGGGACAATATTTGGATGTGTCCGCTTTCGGCCTTCAGAATTATGCAACCTATTGATTTCGCGAAGCATCTCTCTCGCCGGGTGCAAATTCTCTCGACGTCATCCTCGGCCTTGTGCCGAGGATCTAATCACGTTGAATAAAATCAAGACGTGGCAGATCCTTAGGGCAGGCCCGAGGATGACGGCGGCATGATTGGCGTAACTCGTCGTCCTGTCGGACGACGCTGCTCATCGTGGTGTGCGCTGCAATCGCAAAAGCCTGGTCCAATTAGGGCTTCGCGTCTCTTCGAAAAACTCAAACCGGACAGCAGCAATCATGCAGGGGGCGACAAAGAAAAAGGGCGATCCGAAGACCGCCCTTTCGTAGTTCCGGTGACAGGACTGATTGGAAGTCCATGCCGCCCGTCTGGTGCGCTTGCAGCACCAGGCCACTCAGAGGGCATGGGCGGCTACGAAAAAAGGGCGATCCGAAGACCGCCCTTTCGTAATTCCGGTGACAGGACTGATTAGAAGTCCATGCCGCCCATGCCGCCGCCCGGCATTGCCGGCATCGCGGATTCCTTCTTCGGAAGCTCGGCGATCATGGCTTCGGTGGTGATCAGCAGCGAAGCAACCGAAGCTGCGTTCTGCAGAGCCGTGCGGACAACCTTGACCGGGTCGACGATTCCGAGCTGGATCAGGTCGCCATATTCGCCGGTCTGGGCGTTGTAGCCGTAGTTGTCTTCGTTCTTTTCGAGGATCTTGCCAACAACGATGGAAGCTTCGTCACCTGCGTTGTCTGCAATCTGGCGAACCAGAGCCTGCAGGGCGCGGCGGATGATGTTGATACCGGCTTCCTGGTCGTCGTTTTCACCCTTTGCGGTGATCTTCGTGGACGAACGCAGCAGAGCCACGCCACCGCCCGGTACGATGCCTTCCTGAACGGCAGCGCGCGTCGCGTTGAGAGCGTCGTCGATGCGGTCCTTCTTTTCCTTCACTTCGACTTCCGTCGAACCGCCGACGCGGATAACGGCAACGCCGCCAGCGAGCTTGGCAAGACGCTCCTGCAGCTTCTCGCGGTCGTAGTCGGAGGTGGTTTCTTCGATCTGGGCCTTGATCTGGGCAACACGGCCTTCGATGTCGGACTTCTGGCCGGCACCGTCAACGATCGTGGTGTTTTCCTTGGAGATCGAAACCTTCTTCGACTTGCCGAGCATGTCGAGGGTAACGTTTTCGAGCTTGATGCCGAGGTCTTCGGAAATGACGGTACCACCGGTCAGGATGGCGATGTCTTCCAGCATGGCCTTGCGGCGGTCGCCGAAGCCCGGAGCCTTGACGGCAGCGATCTTGAGGCCGCCACGCAGCTTGTTGACGACGAGCGTTGCAAGAGCTTCGCCTTCGACGTCTTCAGCGATGATGACGAGCGGCTTGCCGGTCTGAACGACAGCTTCGAGAACCGGCAGCATGGCCTGGAGGTTCGAGAGCTTCTTTTCGTGCAGGAGGATGTAAGCGTCTTCGAGGTCCGCAACCATCTTTTCCGGGTTGGTCACGAAGTAGGGCGACAGGTAGCCGCGGTCGAACTGCATGCCTTCGACGACTTCGAGTTCGGTTTCAGCGGTCTTGGCTTCTTCAACGGTGATGACGCCTTCGTTGCCGACCTTCTGCATTGCTTCAGCAATGTCGAGACCGATCTGACGTTCGCCGTTTGCGGAGATCGTGCCGACCTGCGCAACTTCTTCAGACGTGTTGATCTTCTTGGCCTTGGCCTGAAGGTCCTTGACGACTTCAGCAACGGCCAGATCGATACCGCGCTTCAGGTCCATCGGGTTCATGCCGGCAGCAACTGCCTTGGAACCTTCGCGAACGATGGCCTGGGCCAGAACCGTTGCGGTGGTGGTGCCGTCGCCGGCGATGTCGTTGGTCTTGGAAGCGACTTCGCGAACGAGCTGTGCGCCCATGTTCTCGAACTTGTCTTCCAGTTCGATTTCCTTGGCGACCGAAACGCCGTCCTTGGTGATGCGCGGAGCGCCGAAGGACTTGTCGATAACGACGTTACGACCCTTCGGGCCGAGGGTGACCTTTACTGCATCAGCAAGAACGTCGACGCCCTTGAGCATCTTTTCGCGCGCTGTGCGGCCGAATTTTACTTCTTTGGCTGCCATGTTCAAAACTCCTGGTTTCGAATGGCCGGAACGGGTCCGGCTTGAAATTTAAGGAAGGACGGGTCCGGCCAGATCAGCCGATGATGCCCATGATGTCGGCTTCCTTCATGATCAGAAGGTCTTCGCCGTTGAGCTTGACTTCGGTGCCCGACCACTTGCCGAACAGAACGCGGTCGCCAGCCTTGACGTCGAGAGCGACGACCTTGCCGGACTCATCGCGTGCGCCGGAACCGACGGCGACGATTTCGCCTTCCTGCGGCTTTTCCTTGGCAGTATCGGGAATGATGATGCCGCCCTTGGTCTTGGCTTCGGATTCAACGCGACGAACGACGACGCGATCGTGAAGCGGGCGGAAATTGGTGCTTGTCATTGCCTAATCCCTCGATCAAATGACTTCACGAACCTTCAGAGGCTCGCGTGATGGGTGTTAGCACTCTTCTTGTTTGAGTGCCAGCGAAGCCGAGATAAGGAGGCCTTCTGCCTGAGTCAAGAACGGCCTGTCGGAAAAATTTCATGGCTTATGGTTATCAGCGTTCCATGACAGAAATTTCAGATGGCCGGGCGGAGGGTCAAACTAGGCGTCAGGGCGATGGCAGAATCTGAAAAGGGCGCTGCCGTCATCTTTGGGCCTGTCCCGAGGGTCTATCCCCATCAAATAAAATCAATAGGTTGCAGATCCTCGGGACAGGCCAGAGGATGACGGCGTGTGTGAGGCGAGGTGGGTCTACAACATTGGCGCGGTGAAGCTGACCTTTCGAGGCTCGGTTATTTTCGGGTGCGGCGGGGAGACGCTCCGCCCCGCTTTTTTCCTTGCCATCGGCGTCCCGCTTTGCGATGTGACGCTCACCCTTTTCTCGCAGCCGGAAAGCATCTCATGGCCCATCGCATTCTCACCCTCGGCGAAATCACGGCAGGGTTCGACGTTATTCTGTCGGATGTCTGGGGCGTGCTGCATAATGGCGTCAGCGCCTTTCCGGATGCCGCTGTTGCGCTGCGGGAAGCGCGCAAGGCCGGCAAGACGGTGGTGCTCATCACCAATTCACCGCGTCCCGCTCCCGGCGTCATCGACCAGCTTCGCGTTCTCGGCGTGCCGGATGAGGCCTATGACCGCATCATCACCTCTGGCGACGTCACCCGCGGCCTGATCGCGGAAGGCCCGAGAAAGGTCTTCCTGCTCGGCCCGGAACGGGATTTGCCGCTGCTCGACGGTCTCGATGTCGAGCGCGTCGGCGAGGCGGAAGCGCAATCCGTGGTCTGCACCGGCTTCTTCGATGACGAGACGGAGACGCCCGAGGATTATACCGAAATGCTCAAGGGCTTCATTGCCCGTAACGTGCCGATGATCTGCGCCAACCCCGATCTGGTGGTGGAGCGCGGTGAGCGCATCATACCCTGCGCCGGCGCCATGGCCGCTTATTACGAACAGCTCGGCGGCGAAGTCCGCATTGCCGGCAAGCCGCATGCGCCGATCTATGACGCCTGCCTTGCGGCGGCCAAAGAGGTGCGCGGCGCCTTCGCCAGGGATCGTGTGCTCGCCATCGGCGACGGCATGCCGACGGATGTGAAGGGCGCGATTGCGAGCGGCCTCAACCTTCTTTATATCAGCGGCGGCATTCACGCCGCCGAATATACGCTGAACGGCCAGACGGATGAGGCGCTTCTCAACGCCTATCTCAAGGGGCAGGGCGCGGCTCCCGGCTGGTGGATGCCCCGTCTGGCTTGAGGAATAGCTGGCGTAGGAATGGATCGATTGCCATGACCGTCTTTCACCGCAATGAAAAAAAGGAACCGCTGCCGGAAGCTCTGCGCGGCGGCGTCATCGCCATCGGCAATTTCGATGGCGTGCATCGCGGCCACCGCGCGGTTCTGGATCGTGCGCTGGAACTGGCGGAAGCGCGCGGCGTCCCCGCGCTGGTTTTGACCTTTGAACCGCATCCCCGTTCCGTCTTCCGTCCCGATACGCCGGTCTTTCGCCTGACACCCGCGCCATTGAAGGCGCGCATCCTTGAGGCCATCGGTTTCCGCTCCGTCATCGAATATCCCTTCGATCGGGAGTTTTCGCAGCGCTCGGCGGAGGAATTCGTCCAGTCCATCCTGGTCGACTGGCTTCACGCCAGTGCCGTCGTCACCGGCTTCGATTTCCATTTTGGCAAGGGCCGCGAGGGCGGCCCGGCCTTTCTGATGGCGGCCGGCAAGCGCCATGGCTTCGACGTGACGCTGGTGGATGCCTTCCGCGACGAGGGTGCGGATGTCGTCTCCTCCAGCCGCATCCGCTCGCTTCTGTGCGAGGGTGATGTGGCGGGTGCAGCGGGCCTGCTCGGTTATCGCTTCACGGTGGAGAGCGAAGTCATTGGCGGCCAGAAGCTTGGCCGCACATTGGGTTACCCCACCGCCAACATGGCGCTGGCGCCGGAGACGGAACTGAAGGCGGGCATCTATGCCGTGCGCTTCCGCCGCCCCGACGGTTCGATCCACGATGGCGTGGCGAGCTTCGGTTACCGCCCGACGGTGACGGAGAACGGCGCGGCGCTGCTCGAAACCTTCGTCTTCGATTTCTCCGGCGATCTTTACGGTGAGGTCTGTTCGGTGTCCTTCTTCGGGCATCTGCGCGACGAGCTGAAATTCGAAGGTCTCGAACCGCTGGTCGCGCAGATCAGGCGCGATGAGGAAGAGGCGAGGGCGATGCTTTCCGGCGTGCGGCCACTGAGCGAGGTGGACGCGAAGATCGCGTTTTGAGCGGGCGGGGATGGCAGGGCCGTATTCCGGCCCATATTGCTGTCGCTTTTCTCTTCCTTTTTGCTGGAAAACCGCATAAACAACCGGCCATGTCCCAATACCGGTTGCTGTTTACAGTTCAGATTGGCCGAATTATTGGCCCGGCCTTCCGCCCGCTCTGAAGAGCCGGAAGGTCCGGGATTTTGGCGCTTGTCACGGCATTTGTGATGGCGCTTTCCGAATTTGCCCTCTTTAGCAATTGAGATGGCGCGGCCGACACGGCGCGCAACAACGGTACGATTATGAGCGACACCGCAGAAAAACTGGATTACTCCGCCACCCTCTATCTGCCGCAGACGGATTTTCCGATGCGCGCCGGCCTGCCGCAGAAGGAACCGGAAACGGTGAAGCGCTGGCAGGAAATGGGCCTCTACAAGAAGCTTCGCGCTTCCGCCGCCGGCCGCGAAAAATTCGTGCTGCATGACGGCCCGCCCTATGCCAATGGCAATATCCATATCGGCCACGCGCTGAACAAGATCCTGAAGGACGTCATCACCCGCTCGTTCCAGATGCGCGGTTACGACGCCAATTATGTGCCGGGCTGGGATTGCCACGGCCTGCCGATCGAATGGAAGATCGAGGAAGCCTACCGCGCCAAGGGCAAGAACAAGGACGAAGTTCCGGTCAACGAATTCCGCAAGGAATGCCGTGACTTCGCGGCCGGCTGGATCAAGGTTCAGTCGGAAGAGTTCAAGCGCCTCGGCATCGAGGGCGACTTTGAAAACCCCTATACGACGATGAACTTCCACGCCGAAGCCCGCATCGCTGGCGAACTGCTGAAGATCGCCCGGACCGGCCAGCTTTATCGCGGCTCGAAGCCGGTCATGTGGTCGGTGGTTGAGCGTACGGCGCTGGCGGAAGCCGAAGTCGAATATGCCGATGTCGAGAGCGACATGATCTGGGTGAAGTTCCCGGTTGTGGATGCGGCTTCCGCGTTCTCCGGTGTCTCCGTCGTGATCTGGACGACCACGCCGTGGACCATCCCCGGCAACCGCGCCATCGCGTTTTCGTCACGGGTCGAATACGGCCTCTACGAAGTCGAGAGCGCTCAGAACGATTTCGGCCCGCAGCCGGGCGAAAAGCTGATCTTTGCCAAGAAGCTGGCCGATGAGGCCGCGGCCAAGGCGAAGCTGACCTTCAAGCTCGTTCGCGACGTAAAAAGCGAAGAACTGGCCGCCATCACCTGCGCCCATCCGCTCGCATCGCTGGGTTACGATTTCCCGGTTCCGCTTCTCGATGGCGATCACGTTACCGACGATGCCGGTACGGGTTTCGTGCACACGGCGCCCAGCCACGGCCGCGAGGACTTTGACGTCTGGACCGCACATCAGCGCGAGCTGGAAGCGCGCGGCGTCTCCCCGGCCATCCCGTTCCCGGTTGGCGATGACGGTTTCTACACCGAGGATGCCCCCGGTTTCGGCCCGTCCGCCGAAGGCGGTGCTGCCCGTGTGATGGATGACAACGGCAAGAAGGGCGATGCCAACGAGCGTGTCATCAAGGCGCTGATCGCGGCAAACAACCTGTTTGCCCGTGGCCGCATGAAGCACAGCTATCCGCATAGCTGGCGCTCCAAGAAGCCGGTCATCTTCCGCAACACGCCGCAATGGTTCGTCTATATGGACAAGGAACTGGGCGACGGCACGACGCTGCGTTCGCGTTCGCTGAACGCCATCGATGCGACCCGCTTCGTTCCGGCCTCCGGCCAGAACCGCCTGCGCGCCATGATCGAAGGTCGGCCCGACTGGGTTCTGTCGCGCCAGCGCAGCTGGGGCGTGCCGATCGCCGTCTTCGCAGACGAGAAGGGTGAGGTTCTGGTCGACGAGGCGGTCAACGCCCGCATCCTCGAGGCTTTCGAGGCCGAAGGCGCGGATGCCTGGTTCGCCGAAGGCGCCAAGGAGCGTTTCCTCGGCAATGACCACGACCATGCCAAGTGGCTGCAGGTCATGGACATCCTCGACGTCTGGTTCGACAGCGGCTGCACCCACACCTTCACGCTGGAAGACCGCCCGGACATGAAGTGGCCGGCGGATGTCTATCTCGAAGGCTCCGACCAGCATCGCGGCTGGTTCCACTCGTCGCTGCTCGAAAGCTGCGCGACGCGTGGCCGTGCGCCTTACAACGCCGTTGTCACCCATGGTTTCACCATGGATGAGAAGGGCGAGAAGATGTCCAAGTCCAAGGGCAACGTTGTCTCGCCGCAGGAAGTCATGAAGGATGCCGGCGCGGATATTCTGCGCCTGTGGGTCATGACCACCGACTATTGGGACGACCAGCGCCTCGGCAAGGCCATCATCCAGACCAATGTCGATGCCTATCGCAAGCTGCGCAACACCATCCGCTGGATGCTCGGCACCCTTGCTCACTACAAGGGCGAAGAGATCGCCTATGACGATCTGCCGGAGCTGGAAAAGCTGGTGCTGCACCGCCTGTCCGAGCTGGATCAGGTCGTGCGCGAAGGTTATGACGGCTTCGAGTTCAAGAAGATCGCCCGCGCGCTGGTGGATTTCGCCAATGTCGAACTTTCGGCCTTTTATTTCGACGTTCGCAAGGACACGCTTTATTGCGACGCGCCGTCGTCGCTGAAGCGCCGGGCGGCGCTGTCGGTTATCGCCAAGCTGTTCGATTGCCTCGTTTCGTGGCTGGCGCCCATGCTGCCCTTCACCACGGAAGAGGCGTGGCTGTCGCGTTTTCCGGATGCGGAATCGGTGCATCTCGTCCAGTTCCCGGAAATCCCGGCGGAATGGAAGAACGACGCGCTCGAAGCAAAGTGGGAAAAAATCCGCAAGGTCCGCACGGTCGTCACCGGCGCGCTGGAAGTCGAGCGCCGTGAAAAGCGCATCGGTTCCTCGCTTGAGGCGGCACCCGTCGTCCACATCGCCGATGCCGATCTTCTGGCGGCGCTGAAGGGGCAGGATTTCGCCGAAATCTGCATCACCTCGGCCATCACCGTGGTGGGCGATGAAGGCCCGGCCGATGGCTTCCGCCTGCCGGAAGTTGCAAAGGTCGTGGTCGAGCAGAAGCTGGCGGAAGGCGTGAAATGCGCCCGCTCCTGGCGCATCACCACAGATGTCGGCTCCGATCCGGACTATCCGGAGGTTTCCGCCCGCGATGCGGCCGCGCTGCGCGAGCTTGCAGCCCTCGGATGATCCGAAGCTGCGCATCGTTCCTGTCGAAACCCGATTCCGGGTTTCGGGCCGATGCGCGATGAAAATGACCGGATGAATTGCGCTTTGCCTCTTCATCCGGTACACCTGCCTGAAAATGGCCGGATTTGCAGGGCAATGCGGGCTGCCGCCTGCCGAAAGACGATGTCTGGCGAAGTGGGACGGACGGCTGGAAGGGTTTCAATGAAGACGATGCAGGGTAATGCGCAGGGTTTGGGCATGTTTCGCACGGTTGTGGGCGTCACGACGATAGGCGTGTTGCTCGGTGCCTGCACCAGCCCGACCTATGGTACGGGCAAGACAGCGGCGGAACAGCTTGTCGACGATCTCGGCAACGCGACCTCGATCACCGGCAATGACCAGGAAAAGCGCAACCTGAAATACAGCCCGCGTCCGGGCCTCGTCGTTCCCGCCCAGGCCCGTGCCGAACAGTTGGCCACGCCGCAGCAGAACATGGCAAGCCGCGAAAACAATCCGCAATGGGTCGAATCGCCGGAAGAAACCCGCGAACGCCTGCGCGAAGAGGCGGACGCCAACAAGAACAACCCGCATTACCGCTCGCCGCTGCTCGCCGGCAACGGCACCGCCGGCCAGATGACCGAAAGCCAGAAATGGGAAGCCTTCCGCAAGGCCAAGGCCGATGCCCAGGGTGGCTCCGTCGTCAACGCCCAGCGCAAGTTCCTCACCGATCCGCCGGTTGAATATCGCAGCGTCCCGCAGGATCAGCTGACCGATCTCGGCGAACCGGAGCAGAAGAAGGAAAAGCGCCGCAAGAAAGAAGCGGCAGTCGCAAACACCGGCAAGAGCTGGTGGAACCCCTTCTGATAAAATGACGGGCTGATGGCCTGCGGGAAAGCGTGTGCCTCCCGCCGGCCGCTTAGTCGTCGAGACGTTTCTCGCGGAAGAATTGCCTCAGGATTTCAGCACTTTCGGTTTCTGCCAGCCCGGAATAGACGTCCGGTGCATGGTGGCAGGTCGGCTGGCTGAAGAAGCGCACGCCACTCTCCACCGCGCCGCCCTTCGGGTCTTGCGCGCCGTAATAGAGCCGGCGGATGCGGGCAAATGAAATCGCCGCCGCGCACATGGTGCAGGGCTCCAGCGTAACATAAAGATCGGCGCCGGGCAGGCGTTCCTGTCCCAGGGCCTCGCAGGCCATGCGGATCACGGCGATTTCGGCGTGAGCCGTCACATCGTTCAATTCACGGGTGCGATTGCCGGAACGGGCGATGACGCGGCCGTCCAGAACCAGCACGGCGCCGATCGGAACCTCCTGCCGCTCGCCGGCGGCACGGGCTTCCGCAAGCGCCAGTTCCATGAAATGCGTCCTTTCGGCCATTGCGTTTCAATTTCCTCTTAACCCTTGTGCTTGGACCTGATAGGACAGCCCAAACAACAGGCAAACAGCAAATGACTTTTAAAGACAAGCCGAAGCGTGACGGCGGCAAGACATTTAGCCGCGACAGGAAGCCGAAAGGCCCTGGCAAGCCCGCCGCCGAGCGCGAAAAGAAACCAGCCGAGGCAACGGCAGCTCCGATGCCGGAAACCGTTGGCGGCGCCAAGCCCGAGCGCATTTCCAAGATCATGGCGCGCGCAGGTGTGGCTTCGCGCCGCGATGTCGAGCGGATGATCATGGAAGGCCGCGTGTCGCTGAACGGCGTCTTGCTGGATACGCCAGTGGTCAACGCCACGCTGTCAGACAAGATCGAAGTGGACGGCATGCCGATTCGCGGTGCGGAGCGCACCCGCCTGTGGCTTTACCACAAGCCCGCCGGCCTGGTGACGACCAATTCCGACCCGGAAGGTCGCCCGACCGTTTTCGACAATCTGCCGGGCGAGCTGCCGCGCGTGCTTTCCATCGGCCGTCTCGATATCAATACCGAAGGCCTGCTGCTGCTCACCAATGACGGTGGCCTTTCCCGCGTGCTGGAGCTGCCGACCACCGGCTGGCTGCGCCGTTACCGCGTGCGCGCCCATGGCGAGGTCGATCAGGCAGCACTCGACAAGCTGAAGGACGGCATTGCCGTCGAGGGCGTGCTTTATGGCGCCATCGACGCGACGCTCGACCGCACGCAGGGCCACAATGTCTGGATCAGCATGGGCCTTCGCGAAGGCAAGAACCGCGAAATCAAGAACGTGCTCGGCGCGCTGGGTCTCGAGGTCAACCGCCTGATCCGCGTTTCCTACGGCCCGTTCCAGCTTGGCGATCTGGCCGAAGGCAAGGTTCTGGAAGTGCGCGGCCGCATGCTGCGCGACCAGCTCGGCCCGCGTCTCATCGAACAGGCCGGCGCCAATTTCGACGCGCCGATCTACAATACGCCCGTTGAGGACGAAGAAGACAACGCGCCGAAGCGGCCCGTGAAATCCGAATGGGCAAAGAGCGATGCGCCGGAAGGCAAGCCGCGCTTTGAAAAGACCGGCGGCAAATCCGAGGATCGCCGTGAAAAGGCGCTCGGCCGCCTCGATACCAAACGTGGCGACAAGCCAGCCGGCAAGTTCGGCTCCAAACCCGCCGGAAAATTTGGCGCCAAGGGCCGCAGCGAGGAAGATGGCGACGACCGCCGTCCACGCCAGCCCGCCGGCACCAGCCGCACGGCCAATGTCTGGATGGCGCCCGGCGCGAAGCCCACCCGTGACGGCAAGGAACGCAAGTCTTCCGCCCGCGCGGAGGCCGAAAATCTCTTCAAGAAGCCTTCCGCCCAGGACGAAGCGCGCCGCAACGTCGTGAAGCATGCGGATGCCGAGGGCGAGTGGATCCGTTCGGATTCCCCCCGTGAAGAAGAGGGTGGTCGCGGACGCGGCGACCGTCCGCGTGGCGAAAAGAGCTTTGGTGATCGTGGTGGACGCGGCGGAAAGCCGTTCGGCGACCGGCCATTCCGCGACAGGCCGCGTGAAGACGGTGATCGCCCGCGCAGCGACCGTCCGCGCGGTGAAAAGAGCTTCGGTGACCGCCCGGCACGCGGCGGCAAGGCTTTCGGCGACCGGCCGTTCCGTGACAAGCCGCGCGAAGAGGGTGACCGCCCCGCACGCGGCGAAAAATCCTTCGGCTTCCGGGACCGTCCCCGTGAGGAGGGCGATCGCCCACGCGGTGAGAAACCCTTCGGCGACCGGCCGTTCCGCGACAAACCCCGTGAAGAGGGCGATCGTCCGCGTGGCGAAAGGCCCTTCGGAGACAAGCCGAGAGGCGGCAGGCCTGGTGGAAAACCGGGTGGCCGGCCGGGATCGGGCAAACCATCCTTCGGAAAATCGGGTGAGCGTGGTGAACGCTCCGGCTTTTCCGGCAAGGATAAAGGCGCTGGCGGCAAGGGCCCCGGCGGTAACAAGCCGGGCGGCAAAGGCCCGGGTGGCAAACCTTCTGGAGGCAGGGGAATGACACGTAATGCGGATCGTAGGCGGTGAGTTCCGCGGCCGGACACTGGCCGCGCCGAAATCGAATTCCATTCGTCCAACCATCGACAGGACGCGGGAAAGCCTCTTCAACATTCTGAGCCACGCCTATCCGGAAAGTCTGGATGGCACGCGCGTTCTGGACGTTTTTGCCGGAACCGGCGCGGTGGGGCTGGAAGCCCTGTCGCGTGGCTGTCGCGTGGCGCTCTTCGTCGAAAACGGCGTCGAGGGCAGGGGGCTGCTTTGGGAAAATATCGATGCGCTGGGTCTGCATGGCCGCGCCCGCATTTTGCGGCGCGATGCCACCAAGCTCGGCGGCGTCAATAATATCGAGCCCTTCGATCTTCTCTTCGCCGATCCGCCCTATGGCTACGGCCACGGCGAGAAGGCTTTCGCGGCAGCCCATGGCGGTGGCTGGCTGAACCCCGGTGCGCTCGCCATTCTGGAAGAGCGCGGCGATGTGGCGGTCAAGGTCGAGCCCGTGTTCAAGCTGCTCGAAAGCCGGATTTTCGGCGATACGAAGATGCATTTCTACCGCTACGAGCCCTGACGGGAACCACCTTCCCGTCACGCCACGGTCTTGTCTTGTTTGCGCAATAGGCAGAGTCCTTACCGTGGTAACCTTTTTGGGTGTTTCGCATGGAGCAGGCTGGCAACGAGAGCGTCACGATCGTCCGCGCCGGGGAGGAAGTCCTCAAGGGCGATGGCGGGAGCGGCCATGAGCCGACCTTCGGACTGGCGCTCGGCGGCGGCGGCGCGCGTGGCATCTGCCATATCAACGTCGTCGAGGCGCTGGATGAACTCGGCATCCGGCCCGTGATGCTCTCCGGTTCCTCCATCGGCTCCATCATCGGCGCTGGCATGGCGGCAGGCATGTCGGGCCGCGAAATCCGCGACTATACGCTTGAACTCATGGGCCGGAAGGGCTCGGTGGCCAACCGGCTCTGGAGCCTCGGTCCCGCATCGATGCGCCATGCCGCCCATGGTTTTCGCCTTGGCCAGTTCAATCTCGAACTCATCCTTCATGCCCTGATGCCGCAGGCCTTGCCGAAGGATTTTTCTGAGCTCGCCATCCCGTTGAAGGTGATAACCACCGATTATTACGCCCAGACCGAAGTGGTGCTGGAAAGCGGCGAGATCATCCAGGCGCTGGCGGCATCCGCCGCCATTCCGGCGTTGTTCATGCCGGTGCGTATCGATGGCCGCATCATGATCGATGGCGGCATCTTCAATCCGGTGCCCTATGAACATCTGCTGGATCACGCCGATATCGTCATCGGCGTCGATGTGGTCGGCGGCCCGGAAGGTGACGGCACCACGATGCCGAACCGGCTGGACAGCCTGTTCGGCGCCAGCCAGTTGATGATGCAGGCGGCGATTGCCCTGAAACTGAGGCTGCGCCCGCCGCATATCTTCCTGCGCCCGCCGGTGCACCGTTTCGGCGTGCTGGATTTCTTGAAGTCGGAAGAGGTGCTGAATGCTTCCGCCAGCATCAAGGACGATCTGAAACGGCAGATCGACATGCAGGTGGAGCTGTTTCATCGCGGGCAGGGCGTGGAGGCCTGAGCGTTATATCCTGAACGGAGCGAGCGGGTGCCCATCGCTTCTTCTCCCCGGCCGGGAGAAGAAACAGGCGGCGCGCTCCCGGCTACGACCCCAAACTCAATTCACAGCGAAACTTCCGTCTCGCTATCCTCCGCATCTTCCTCTTCCCGCTTCTCCGCCTTGTTCTTCGGTTTCATCAGCGGTTCCGGTTTCACCTCGCGAACCGGCTTGTTGTGCAGCATCTGCCGTCCGGCGGCGAGGCCTTCGACGGCCTGAAGCTCCAGCCGCTGTTCGTCGCGTTCGCGGATGTCGTCGGAGATGGCGAGCGCCCTTTCGCCATCCATATCAAGCCCTTCCAGAATGCGCCTGCCGAACAGCAGGCCGGATTCCAGTGTCTCGCGGATTTCATATTCCACGCCCTTCTTTCTGAGGTCGAGGGAATGCACGCGGTCATAGGAGCGGGCATAGATGCGTACGCTTGGGAAATCCGTCTGGATCATGTCGATGATACGGTCGGTGACTTCTTTCTTGTGGGTGCAGACGGCCACCAGATCGGCCCGCTCTATGCCGGCGGCGATCAGCACATCCTTGCGGGTGCCATCGCCGAAAAAGATGCGGAAACCGAAGCGGGCGGCCTGGCGCACACGGTCGGCGGAACTGTCGATGACAGTCACGTCGCGTCCGCCGGCGAGAAGAATCTGCGAGGCGATCTGGCCGAAACGGGAAAAGCCGATCATCAGCACATCCGCGCCCGCCCCGTCGAAATCCTCCTCCAGCTTGTCCTCTTCCGCATCCTCCGCCGTCAGCCGCCGTGAAATTACCGCGAGAACCGGCGTCAGCGCCATGGAAAGCGTGACGACGGCAACGAGGATAGAGGCCGTGGCCTGGGGAAACAGCCCGGAGGCCGCGGCCGTGGTGAAGAGGACGAAACCGAATTCGCCGCCCTGCGCCAGAAGCAGCGCGATGCGGCTCGATGCATAACGCGAGGAACCCGCAATGCGGCAGAGGCCATAGATCAGGGCTGCCTTCACCGCCATCATCACCGGCACGGCGATCAGGATGAGGACGATGTGCTCATAAACGATATGAATGTGCAGCGACATGCCGACGGCCATGAAGAACAGCGCCAGAAGCAGGCCACGGAACGGCTCGATATCGGCCTCCAGCTCATGCCGGTAGGAGGATTCCGACAGCATCAGCCCCGCCAGCAATGCCCCCATGCCCATGGAAAGCCCGACCGCTTCCATGATGGCGGCAGCGCCGATGACGACGAAAAGCGCAGCCGCGATCATCACTTCCCGCGCACCCGTGCGGGCGATGATCTGGAACATCGGCGTCAGAAGATAGCGCCCGGCCAGTACCATGCCCGCCACCGCGACGATGGAGGCGATGAGATCGGATATCATCGAATCCGTCGGCACATCCGGGCGGTTGGAAAGAATGGTGACGAGGGCAAGAAGCGGCACGATGGCGAGATCCTGAAACAGCAGGATCGAGAAGGAGCGGTTGCCGTGCCGGGTATTCATGTCGCCGTCATCGGCGAGGATCTGCAGCGCGAACGCGGTGGAGGAGAGCGCAAGGCCGAAACCCGCAACCACGCTTCCCCGCCAGTCGATCAGCTCGGCCCACCAGGCAATCGCCGCCAGCACGCTGCCGGTCACCAGCACCTGTGCCAGACCGAGCCCCAGAATATCGCGCCGCATCTGCCAGATGCGCGAGGGCTTCAGTTCGAGACCGATGATGAAGAGCAGGAAAACGACACCAAGTTCCGAAACGTTGAAGATGTCCTTCGCATCCGTGACGAGGTGCAGGAAAGGGCCGATGACGATGCCCGCCACCAGATAACCGAGCACGGTGCCGAGACCGAGTTTGCGGAAAATCGAGGCGGCAACGACCGCGCCCGCCAGAAGCAGCAATGGTTCGGAAAAGAGAGCATCGTGCTCAGTCATGCGGGCGAACTTTCGAATAGGGTGGCGACAAAGCCGTCCGGAAGGAGAAAGCGGCGTTTCGCCCTTGATGCGGGGTTGCTGGCACAATAAATGGAACTGGAATGAAAGGCCAACTCATGTCCTCAGAAATAGATTCTTCCAAACTTCTCGATCGCGCCAGCGAGCTTGTCGATCTCGCCCGCGCCGCCGGCGCTGATGAGGCGGATGCCGTTGTCGTCCGCTCCCGCTCGCAATCGGTCGGCGTGCGGCTCGGCAAGGTGGAAAGCACCGAATCCTCCGAAAGCGACGATTTTTCCCTGCGCGTCTTCGTTGGCCGCCGGGTGGCGAGCGTTTCGGCCAATCCCGGCTTTGACCTGAAGACGCTGGCTGAACGGGCCGTCGCCATGGCGAAGGTCTCGCCGGAAGACCCCTTTGCCTGCCTTGCGGACAAGGAACGGCTGGCAACCTCCTATGACGATCTTGAGCTTTTCGATGCGACGGAAGTCTCGGCGGATCAGCTGCGGGAAGCGGCACTTGCGGCGGAAGAGGCGGCGCTCTCGGTCAAGGGCGTCAGCAATTCCTCCGGCGCCGGCGCATCGAGCGGCATGGGCGGGCTCGTCCTCGCCACCTCGCACGGTTTTTCCGGCAGCTATATGGGCAGCCGCTTCAGCCGTTCGGTCAGCGTCATCGCCGGCGAAGGCACGAAGATGGAGCGTGACTACGACTTCGACAGCCGCCTTTATTACGCCGATCTCGATGCGGCCGAAGAGATAGGCCGCCGCGCCGGTGAAAAAGTCGTGCGGCGCGTCGGCCCGCGTCAGGTCGATACCGGCAGCAACATCACCGTGGTTTTCGATCCGCGTATCGCCCGTGGTTTTGTCGGCGCCATTGCCGGTGCGATCAACGGTGCGTCGGTTGCCCGCAAGACCAGCTTCCTGCGCGACAAGATGGGCCAGCAGGTTTTGAAAAAAGGCCTCCATCTCACTGACGATCCGCAGATCGTGCGCGGCCCGTCCTCCCGTCCTTTCGATGGCGAAGGTGTCCGGGGCGAGAAGATGACGATGATCGAGGATGGTGTGCTGAAACACTGGTTCCTCTCCACTTCGGCGGCGCGGGAACTCGGTCTTGAAACCAACGGCCGCGGCGTGCGTGGCGGCACGGCGGTCTCGCCGGCCTCCACCAATCTGGCGCTGGAGCCGGGCGATCTGTCGCCGGAGGAATTGCTGGCACAGGTTGGAACCGGCTTTTACGTCACCGAACTGATCGGCCACGGCGCCAATATGATTACGGGTGAATATAGCTGTGGTGCCAGCGGCTTCTGGATCGAGAATGGCGAAAAGACCTTCGCCGTGTCCGAGGTCACCATCGCGTCCAACCTGAAGGACATGTTCATGCGGGTTACGCCGGCCAACGATATCGACCGCAAATACGGCGTTGCCGCACCGACGCTCGCCATCGAAGGCATGACGATCGCCGGCAAGTGACGCGGCCTTTGGGTTGTTTTCGCCAGCGCTTTGTGTGCAAGTGCGAAGAGAAAAACGGGCGCGCCGTTCGAGGCGCGCGGAGAAGACGGCAAAATGAACGATATGGCTGAGGCCCGCTGGGCCTCCGATCTGAGGCTGATCCTTAAAGCCGCCCGCAAGGCGGGCGAGACGGCGCTGGGTTTCTTCCGCAAGGATCCCGAGGTTTGGTGGAAGAACGGCGGGCTTTCGCCCGTCAGCGCGGCCGATTACGCCGCCAATGAAATCCTCGAAACCATCCTGCGTTCCGCCCGGCCGGATTATGGCTGGCTTTCGGAAGAGACGGATGACGACACCGAGAGGCTTTCCCGCTCCACTGTCTTCGTCGTCGATCCCATCGATGGCACGCGCGCCTTCATCGGCGGCCGGGATACCTGGTGCGTCAGCGTCGCGGTTGTGCATGAGGGAAGGCCGGTGGCTGCGGCCCTGGTCGCACCGGCGCTTGCCGAGGAGTTTACCGCAGTTGAAGGCGGTGAAGCTCTGAAGAACGGGGCACCCGTTTTTGCCGCGCGCGAAAATGCCGGCATCTTCCATCTGGCAGCACCGGAAGATGTGATCACGCATCTGCCGGAAGAGGTGCGGGGCGGCGTCAAGCGCATTCCGCATGTGCCCTCGCTCGCCTATCGGCTGGCCATGGTGGCGGATGGGCGCATCGACGGAACGCTGGTCAAGGCCAACTCGCATGAGTGGGATCTCGCCGCCGCCGACCTGATCCTGGAGAGGGCGGGCGGGCGTCTTGTCGGCCTCGATGGCAAACCTCTGATGTATAATCGCCGCCAGGTGAACCACCCCGCATTGTGCGCCGCAGCAGATTATGCGCTGCCCGCACTTTTGAAAGCGTTTTCACATCTGTCTGACAGTTGACGTTTGCCGGGAAATCCCGCAGATGAAGGCCTCTCTCAGCGTTTAAGAAAGAGATAAAGACATGACGGAAACTGGCAAACCGAAACAGCTGCTGCACCTCGTCTTCGGCGGCGAACTTGAAAACCTTCAGGATGTTCAGTTCCGGGATTTGAACGCACTCGATATCGTCGGCATCTATCCGGATTACGCTTCCGCGCTTACCGCATGGAAATCCAAGGCGCAGATGACGGTCGACAATGCCCATATGCGTTATTTTATCGTGCATATGCACCGTCTTCTCAATCCCGACGACAAAATTTGAGTCCTTTTCCCCTTGCGTTGTAATACTATTGGGTGAAGGCGGGTTTTCCCGTGATTCCTGCGCAAGAGGCGCAGGCCGGGAATACCAGGGCGAGAAAATGTGATCGCGCTTTCGTTTCCGATGACAAAAAATGACGCAATTTAAGAAGAAGTAGGCGGCGACAACAACAAGAACAGGGGCAGGCATTGCGCGGAATGATCAAGGGCAGAATGTCATGAGCAGCCGTATCGCACGTTTCGCTCTTTCCGGTTACCGGATCGCCGGTATCGCCGCTTATCCCTTTGCCAAGCCCTATCTTTCCTATCGGGCGGCGAAGGGCAAGGAAGACAAGCGCCGCCGGCTTGAACGTTTCGGTTACGCCAGCGCCGAGCGCCCGCGCGGGCCGCTCGTCTGGTTCCACGCCGCAAGTGTCGGCGAAACGCTTGCCCTCATCCCGCTGATCCGCGAAATCCGCAAGCGCGATATCTTCGTGCTTCTGACCACGGGCACCGTCACCTCGGCTGAACTGACCCGCACCCGGCTCGGCGACGACGTGATCCACCAATATGTGCCGCTCGATATCAAGATCGCGGTCAACCGCTTCCTGACCTATTGGGCGCCGGATGCCGCCATAACGGCGGAATCGGAAATCTGGCCGGTGACGATGATGGAACTGGAGCGCCGGCACATCCCGCAGATCCGCGTTAATGCGCGGCTCTCCGACCGTTCCTTCGACCGCTGGAAAGCCCGGCATGATATTGCTGAATCGCTGTTTTCCAAGCTGGCGCTGGTGGTTGCGCAATCCGATCTCGATGCCGAACGTTTCCGCGATCTCGGCTCCTGGCCGGTGGTGATTTCGGGCAACCTCAAGGGCGATACGGACCCGCCGCCCTGTGACGAGGCGCTGCTGGAGAGCTATCGCAAACAGGTCGGCAATCGCAAGACATGGGCGGCGATCTCCACCTTTGACGGCGAGGAGAAGGCTGCCGCCACCGTGCATGCGGCGATCAAGTCGCGCAATGGCCAGTTGACCATCATCGTGCCGCGTCATCCCGAGCGTGGCGATGAGGTGGAAGCCATGCTGAAGGGCATGAACCTTTCCGTCGCCCGCCGCAGCCGCAATGATGTAATTACCCCGGAAACCGATATTTTCCTCGGCGATTCCATCGGCGAAATGGGGCTTTACCTGCGATTGACCGAGCTTGCCTTTGTCGGCCGCTCGCTGACGGCCGAGGGCGGGCAAAACCCGCTGGAGCCGGCCATGCTCGGCTGCGCCGTCCTGTCGGGCGCGCATGTGCAGAATTTCCGCGAGGCCTATCAGAAGCTGATCCGCGCCGGCGGCGGTCGTATCATCCGCGATGTCGAGATGCTGGCCAAAGCGGTGCATTATCTGCTGGTCAACGACAATGAGCGTTACAAGATGATCGATGCCGGCAACCGGGTCATTCAGGACATGCGCGGCGCGCTTTCCTCCACGGTCAAGGCGCTGGAACCCTATATCAACCCGCTCACCGTCTCCGCCAAGCTGCAACCGCGGAGCGCCATCGGTTCATGGTAGCGGATATCGAACTTGATGCGGCACAATCGATTGCCGCTGTGCTCTTCGACAAGGACGGCACGCTTTTGGGTTATGATGCCAGCTGGGGTCCGGTGAACCGCGAACTTGCGTCGATTGCCGCAAAGGGCGACGCCGCACTCGCCGACCGGCTTCTTGCGGCCTGCGGCATGGACCCGATCACTGGTCATGTCGTGCCGGACAGCCTGCTCGCCGCCGGCAATACGGCGGAAATCGCTGCCGGTCTGGTCGCCGCCGGCTCTCCCTGCGATGTCGTCGAACTGACGCAACGCCTCGACCGGCTGTTCACCGAGGCCGCGGATAAATCCGTGCCGGTCACCGATCTCAAGGCGTTTTTCGCAAGGTTGAAGGCGCGCGGCTACAAGCTCGGAATCGCCTCCAGCGACAATGAAAATTCCATCCGTCAGACGGCCATCCGCTTCGGTTTCGAAAGCGATATCGATTTCGTGGCAGGTTATGACAGCGGTTACGGCACCAAGCCGCAGCCCGGCATGGTTCTCGGTTTCTGCGCGGCCATCGGTTTTCCGCCTGAACGCGTGGCTGTTGTCGGCGACAATAATCACGATCTGCATATGGCGAAAAATGCCGGCGCCGGTCTGCGCATAGCCGTGCTGACGGGAACGGGTTCGCGCGAAAGCCTTGGTGCGGATGCGGATTATTGTTTCGACGATATCACCGGGCTCGAAGCCCTGCTGCCGGAACGGGCGGTCTAGGAAGAGCCCAGCTTCCGTCATTCCGGCTTGAGCCGGAATCCAGCCAGCCCAAGTCCTTGGGCTGAAAAGAGTCCTTTCCGCCGCGCGGACGCGAAAACCCGTCTATTCCATTTTTGCAATTTACGGTTTTTTCTGGCAAACAACCCCCTGACGTATGACATCCGAACGGAATGCCGTGGGCGACGCGGCCGGGAGCGGGAATAGATGGTTTCTGAAGCGCCGCCCTTCTGGTGGCAGAAAGCAGGTTGGCAGGCATGGATCCTGTCACCTTTTTCGCTTCTCTACGGCAAGGTTGCCGGCCGGCGCATGCGGACGGCAAAACGGGCGAGCGTTCCCGTTCCGGTCATCTGCATCGGCAACTTCACGGTCGGCGGGGCAGGCAAGACACCGACGGCGATAGCCGTTGCCAGAGCCGCGCTTGCACGGGGAATGAAGCCCGGTTTCCTCAGCCGCGGTTATGGCGGCACGCTTGACGTCACCACACTTGTCGATGCGCAGCACCACCGCGCCGCCGATGTCGGCGATGAGCCTCTTCTTCTGGCGCGCGAGGCGGTGACGGTGATTTCACGCAGACGCGTGGAGGGCGCACACCGGCTGGTGAAGGAAGGCGTTGATCTCATCATCATGGATGATGGTTTCCAGAGCGCCCGCCTGACGCTGGATTACGCGCTGGTCGTCATCGATACGGTGCGCGGCATCGGCAATGGCCATCTCGTGCCCGGCGGCCCGGTGAGGGCGCCGCTGGCAGAACAGATGCGGCAGATGACCGGACTGTTGAAGGTTGGGAAGGGTCACGCGGCTGATCCGCTGGTAAGGCAGGCGGCAAAGGCCGCCAAGCCCGTCTTCGTCGCCGCGATTACGCCGCAGGAGCCTGAGGATTTCCGGGGAAAGCGCGTGCTGGCTTACGCCGGCATCGCCGATCCGGCGAAATTCTATCGCACCGTCGAGGCGCTGGGCGGCGATATCGTGCTGAGCCGCTCCTTCCCGGATCATCACCATTTCAGCGATGACGAAATCGACGATCTCCTCAAGGATGCCCGCAGGGAGAATTTGCAGCTGGTGACGACCGCCAAGGATGCGGTGCGGCTCAACGGGCATCACGGCCGGGCGGAAGAGCTGCTGTGGAACAGTCAGGTGATCGAGATCGACATGGCGTTCGATGATCCCAATGCGGCTTCGACGATTATCGAGACGGCGGTGGCAAACTGCCGGGTGCGCCTGCTGCGGGACAATGGGCGTTCGTCGCTTTAGGCATTTTCCGAACCTAAGCCGCTTGGCACCTTACCTTTCACTCCTGTGACAGGGATGAGGGTGGTGAGGTGAGCACCGTTATCAGGCCGGCAGATTGCCCGCCTTCCGCTCACCCTCCAGCGAAGCCGCCGCATCCACATAGGCTTCCTGCCGCGCCACGCTCCAGTAACGCAACTCGTCGAGCGGAATGGTCCTTCCCGTCACGGCGCAGATGACATGCGAGCCGGTCTGGACGATGCGGAAATCACCGTCGAGATATTCGATGACGGCGAGGCGGTTGCCGCCTCCTTCAAATCTGTTCATCCGTTTTCGTCTCCTGCTCTGTCCTGTCAGGGCACCCAGTCCGAAACGGCGTAGCGTTTTCCTGAACAATCCGGATGCTCCAGTGTCTTGAATTTATATAGCCGGGCGCGGCGCAAGGCCAGCCCCGCGCAGTTCAAATGAAGGCGTCAGCTGCGGCCGAAGAGCCGTTCTATATCGGAAAGTTTCAGTTCGATATAGGTCGGCCGGCCGTGATTACATTGGCCTGAACCCGGCGTGTTTTCCATCTGCCGCAGAAGCGCATTCATCTCCTCCGGCCGCATGCGCCTGCCGGAGCGCACCGAGCCGTGGCAGGCCATGGTCGCAGCGACATATTCCAGCTTGTTGGCAAGCGTGGAAGCCGCGTCCCATTCGGCGATCTCATCGGCTAGCTGGCGCACCAGCCCCTGCGCGTTGACTTCGCCGAGCATGGCCGGCGTTTCCCGCACCGCGATTGCACCCGGCCCGAAACGCTCGATGACGAGCCCCAGCGCGCCGAAACCGGCGGCATGATCCATCAACCGGTCGCAATCTTCCTCGGGAAGGTCGATTATTTCAGGGATGAGCAGCACCTGTGAGGGCGGCCGCCTCGAATGCAGGGCATTGCGCATTTCCTCGAACACCAGCCGTTCATGTGCGGCATGTTGGTCGACGATGACGAGGCCGTTTTCCGTCTGCGCGATGATGTAGTTCTCATGCAGCTGCGCCCGTGCCGCTCCAAGCGGATAAAGCACCGGCTCCGGCGAAAGGCTTGCGGAAGCCTCATAAGCATCGCGTGGTTCCGCCCGTGCGGTCGGCATGGTGATGTCGGAAAAGCGCGATTGCACCGCTTCGGCAAATTGCATGTCCCCGGAAACGGCGAGCGGCCGCGACGGCGAGGTTGCGGCGGACCATGGTGCGGAAGCTGCCATCGAAGGCGAGGGCCTGAGGCTGGAGGGGCTGTAGCCTGGGCGGAAGGCATTCATCATCTGGCTGGCGCCCGTCGTTGCCGCCCTGTCGCCGTCGCGCGTCAGCGCCTGGCGGATCGCACCGACGATCAGCCCGCGAATGAGGCCGGGGTCGCGAAAACGGACGTCGGATTTCGCCGGATGCACGTTCACATCCACAAAGGCGGGGTCGAGGGTGATCGACAGCACGGCGACGGGATAGCGCCCATGCGGCACGGTTTCGGCATAGGCGCCCCGAATGGCGGATAAAAGCAGCTTGTCCTGCACTGGGCGGCCATTGACGAAGACATATTGATGCGCCGAGTTGCCGCGGTTGAAGGTCGGCACGCCGGCAAAACCGGTCAGCGTCACATCCTCGCGCCCGGCATCGATCTCGATGGCGTTATCCTTGAACTCCGCGCCAAGGATCTGCGCCATGCGGGCGAGATGATCGTCGCCGGTCGAGGGAATTTCCAGTGTTGAACGATCGGTGCCCGAGAGCACGAAGCGGATATGCGGAAAGGCGATCGCCATCCGTTTGACAACCTCGGTGATGGCGGCCGCCTCGGCGCGTTCCGTCTTCAGGAATTTCAGCCGCGCCGGTGTGGCGAAAAACAGATCGCGCACCTCGACGATGGTACCGGCATTGGAGGCTGCGGGCCGCACGTCCGATACCTTGCCGCCGGTAACCGAAATCATCGAGCCCTGTTCGGCACCCTGCTGGCGGCTGGTGATCGTCAGCTTGGCGACCGAGCCGATGGAGGGCAGCGCCTCGCCGCGAAATCCGAGTGTGCGGATATCGTCCAGCGTGTCGGAAATTTTCGAGGTGCAGTGACGCCTGACCGCAAGCTCCAGATCGGCCGGCGACATGCCGGAACCGTTGTCGGTAATCCGCACCAGCCCCTTGCCGCCGCCGGCCGTGGCGATCTCGATCCGGGTCGCGCCCGCGTCGATGGCGTTTTCGACAAGTTCCTTCGTGGCGCTGGAGGGTCTTTCGATGACCTCGCCGGCGGCGATCTGGTTGATGAGGGTTTCTGAAAGCTGCTTGATGGCCATGATCGTCATTTTCGCGGATTCGCGGCGGCTTCGAAAGTAAAAAACCGGGGCTGTGGACATTTGCACATGTTTTGCTGGCTTCCGGGCATTTAATCATTTCGGTCAAGAGGGGGTTAAGCGTTAATCCGCCTTTAATCGGCCACGAATATGGTGGGGCGGCTTGAAATGACCGCAGGAACGAGGCCCCCTTTGCCGGGTGGTGTGTGACGTCGACTATGGGTGAGCGTCATCTTCTCCTCACGACTGCTTCAAGTGGCGAACCCTGATGTCTCTTTTTCGGAATTTGTCGTTTCATCCCGGCATCTGCCCTGGACGATTCCAATAGAAACATAAGCCTGATCCAGAAAAACAGGTGGGAGTTTGCAGTTGAGTGATTTGGCGTCCTCTGGCGCGGGCGTTCATACGGTGATGCTTGATGCCCTTTGCGACGCGCTTGGCGCGGCGATCGTCGTTTACGACCGGAACGATCACATTATTTTCGCAAGCCGGAAACTCCTGAGCTTTTTCCCGCTGGAAGAGGCCGTCGCCTGCCCGGGTGCGCGGCTGCGCGACTATCTGAGCGCGCTTTACGATTGTTATCTGCTGGAGGCGGAAAGCCTCTCCACCAATGCCCGCCAGCTCGGGCGGGAGGAATGGATCGGCGAGCGGCTGGCGCTGCACTGGAAGGAAAGATCGGAAAAGACCGAGCGGCTGAAGGGAGAACGCTTCCTGCGCTTCGTCATGAACCGGCTGCCTTCCGGCCTCGGCATCAGCGTGGTTGCCGATATTTCCGAACAGAAGAAACGCGAAGAGCAATGGCGCCTCGACCTTGAGCGCGTCCAGTTGATCGAAGATATTCTCGACAATCTGCCGTTCCCGGTTTTCGTCAAGGACCGGAACATGGCCTATGCCGCCGTCAATAAATCCGCCTGCGCCCTGGTGGAGACCAGCGCCGAAAACATTCTCGGCCGTACCGTTTTCGATCTGCATTCGCGCAAGGTCGCCGGCCGGATCGACGCGGCTGACCGCATGGTGCTGGACAGCGGCGTGTCGAGGGTCATCCCCGAAAGGGTGCGGCGCCTGAATGGCGAAGAGGTGCTGACGATCACCCGCAAGCAGCGCGTGGGCCGGCCCGGCCGCTATTTCCTGGTCACGACGATGGAGGATGTGACGGCGCTCGCCACCATCGATGCGAACGGCAGGCCTGTCATCCCATCGCTCGAACATGTTCCCTTCGTATCCTCCACCTATGGCAGGGATGAGGAAACGGATGGCCGCAGCGGGCTCTTGAAGAGCAAGGCGGTACTGGTCGTCTCTGAAAATACACGCTTTGCGGAGGCCGCCGGCCGGCGGCTGGCGGCGGGCGGCATGGACCATGCGGCGGTGACGAGTGAGGACGAGCAGCGCGCCTTCATCGATATCGCCGCTTCCGCCGGCGTGGGTATCGATGTGGTCGTTGTCGACGCCCAGATGAGCGTCGCATGCCTTGATATCGCCGCCGAACATGATCTGCCCGTCGTCACCATCGAGGAAGAGGAGATCGATGCATCACTCATGCATTATCTCGCCGTCGGGCTGAAATCCTCGCCGAAGGAGAAAGCGGCGGATGAGGACTGGGAGATCATGACCGACGACCTGCCAGAAATCCTGAGGACCGGTGGCGTCTGCGACATCCTTCTCGTCGAGGACAACCGGGTCAACCAGATCGTCTTTTCGCAGATACTCGAAGGCCTGGGGCTTTCCTGGCGGCTCGCCACGTCTGGCGAGGAGGCTCTGCGGCTCTTTGTGGAGCAGCCGCCATCCCTCGTTCTGCTCGATACGACACTCGGCGATATTGACGGCTTCGAGGTCGCCGGCCGCATGCGTGATCTCGCCGGTGACCGGCGTATTCCCATCGTCGGCGTCATTACCCACGCCTTCGAGGGCGATCTCGACAAATGCCTGGCGTCCGGCATGGACGACATGCTGCTGAAGCCCGTCAGTCCCGATATGGTCGAGGCGGTTTTCCTGCGGCTTTTCGGCAAGGATGCCCTGCGGCTGCAGGCCTGAAACTGCCCTTTTCGGGAGGCTATGGCTTTTTTAATACTTGCCCTGCATTGTGAGTGCGTTGACACAGGGATTCACGAGATGCAGGAATGAAACGGGCAGAGCCGCCAACGTTGCAGGTCAGCCAGAACGAGCTGCAGGCGATGGCCTACAGCGATCCGCTGACGGGACTTGGCAATCGCTATCGTCTGCGCGACAAGATTCGCATGCTCGCCAGCGAGCGTTCCAGCGATCCCGCTCCCTTCACAGTCGGCATCGCCAATATAGACGGCTTCAAACCCATCAACGATCTTTTCGGCGTGCAGGCTGGTGATGAAATTCTCTGCCAGGTGGCGCACCGGCTGAAGGCCTGCATTCCCGATGGTGCCATCGTGACGCGCCATGACGGTGACGAATTCGCCTTCGTGCTGCCGCTGGTCTTCGAACGCACCGGCGCCGAGCGCATCGGCAACATGATCAAGGACGTGCTTTCGGCCCCTTATGATCTCGGCGATCGCAACGTCCGCCTGTCCTCCTCCTTCGGTTTCGCAATCTATCCCTTCGCCGGCGATGAATATGAGGATCTGATGAAAAGCGCCGAGACGGCGCTTTACCGCTCGAAGCGACGCGGCCGGGGCCAGATCACTGTCTATTCGCGCGAGATCGCGCAGGAGATGAAGCGCGCCACGCAGCTGGAACAGGCGCTCAGAAACGCCATCATCGCCGATGCCATCGACGTGCATTTCCAACCCATCGTCCGGCTGGAAGAGGCGAAGGTCATCGGTTTCGAAGCGCTGGCCCGCTGGAACGATCCCGATCTCGGGTTCGTGTCGCCCGCCGTCTTCGTGCCGCTTGCCGAAGAGCGCGGTTTCATCGACGCCCTGTCGGAAGCCCTGCTGCGGAAGGCCGCGGAAGCGGCGCTGTTCTGGCCGCGCGAACTGTTCCTGTCCTTCAACCTGTCTTCTGCGCAATTGATGGACCCCAGCACGGCGGATAATATTTTGTCCATCCTGTCGCGCGTTGGCCTCGATCCGCACCGGCTGGAGCTGGAAATCACCGAAACGGCGGTGATGACATCCGCCGATACCGCGCAGCGCATCATCAGCGAATTGCAGAGTGCCGGCGTCCGTATCTCGCTTGACGATTTCGGCACCGGCCAGTCGAGCCTCGGCCGCCTGCGCGATTTCACCTTCGACAAGGTGAAGATCGACCGCGCTTTTGTTTCGCGCATCAGCAGCGACCGTCCCTCCGAACACATCATCAAGGCCATCGTCGCCATGTGCGAGGGGCTTGATCTCGAAGTCGTGGCCGAGGGGATCGAGGAGCGGGTGGAAGAGGAAAAGCTGCGCGCGCTTGGTTGCGCCATGGGTCAGGGCTATTTCTACGGCCGCCCCGCCGACGCCGCCGCGACCCAGCGTTACCTGCACGAGAATTATCGCGAGATATTGTCGGATATTTCCTGAGGCAACATAGCCTTGCCGAAACGTTTGCTGGTCACTTCATCGCGTTGCCCTGCCTTGTCAAGGTTCTGAGCTTGGTCGGCAAAGAAGAGAAACTCTCTGGTATATCCGCTCTGCGCGTTCGATAGTGGTTTGCGTGAGCATACTCCTCGAGTTGGAGAGCGGCGATTTTGAGCCATTACCTAGTTTCTCAGGCCATCTCCATATCGGCCCCTCCTTCCCGACTCTGGGAGGCATTGGTTCATCCAGATGCTGGAGACAGGTGGCGCATTGCACACTTTCGGACGGATTGGCGTTTGGGTGAGGCATTTGAGATCGCAACGACGATAGGGACGAAGCTTTACAGGGATAAAGGACGGGTAATCGCGATCGAGCCACCTTCACTGCTTCAATATTCATATTGGTCGCGAGTGTCCGGTCTTCCCGATATCCCGAGCTCCTATTCGACGGTTACAATGGCTCTCAAACCCAGAGGTGACGAAACGCTCCTGACGGTCGAACAGCAGGTGCCTGCATCGCCGGTGCGCAAAGGCGACGGATGGGAGATCGGAGAAGAGTCGGGCCGTCACCACGCTGCCTTCTACTGGAGGATGACGCTGCCGATCCTGAAGCGAGCCGTTGAGGCAGGTTGGCCATTCTCTGAGGCATAAAACTACCAGCCGTTTCGCGACTGGTTCGAAGTAAGCGAACGCTCAGGCTCAAATTCCTGCGCCTGTCACGGGAACCAAGCCGACGCGCGTCTGCGCGGCGGAGGGAGCTTTCGGTTCAAGGACTTGGGCCGGTTGGATCCCTGTGGCAAGCACAGGGATGAGGAGAGGGCTGTGCGTGCCGCGTTTCACAAGCGGTAAAGCGGCTCGAACCGGCCCTTGACCTCGATGCCGAGTTCGAACGTCAAACCATGCTGCGGATTTTCCGCGATGGCGGCGTCATCAAGATGTTCGCGCGCCGAGGTGACGAGCAGACGCGATGCGTCGGGGCCGATGAAGGCCGGGCAGGTCGTCTGTTTGCCGGGCACCTCATATCGGGCGATGTGGTTGCCATCCGTATCGTAACGATCGACCGCGCCTTCACCCCAACGGGCATTCCAGATATGCCCTTCGGCATCGCAGACCGATCCGTCGACACCGCCATCGGCATCGCTGGAATCGATGAAGACCTCGGCCTTGCTCGTGGGAAGGCCGGTCTCAGCATCGAGAGACACCCGCATCAGCCTGTTCACCTTGGTATCGACGAAATATCCCGTCGCGCCATCGGGCGAGAAGCAGATCGAATTCGGAATGCTGATATCGGCGAAAAGCTTTGTCACCGTGCCTTTGGCAACATGATAGATGCTGCCGGCGCCGGTCTCGGCCTTGCGGCCCATGGTACCGATCCACAACGCGCCCGATGGGTGCACGCGCCCGTCATTGGAGCGGTTGCCGGGCAGGTCGCTTTCCAGTTCGGCATGCAGCGTCAGAACGCCGGTTGCGGTGTCGCGCAGGAAAAGCCCGTCATCGGAGGCGATCAGCTGCTTGCTGTCGCTGATCTTGGCCAGCGCGCTGCCCATGAAGGGCAGGGCGTGCACGGTCTTGCGGCCCGAGGCGAGATGCAGCTCATGCAGCTCGCGCCCGAGAATATTGAACCACCAGGCGGTGCCGGTCGCCGGGTCGAAGGTCGGGCCTTCGCCAAGCAGCATCGGCGTCTCGTCCAGAACACGTCCGGCAAAGGGGAAAACGGTCGCCAAGCTCTTATCCTCCGATGGCCGCATCATAGGCCGCAAGTGTGACAGCGGCGCGTTCACGCACCTCCGCCGCCGTCATGCCGGGTTTGTAAAGGCTGGTCCCGAGGCCGAAAGCCAGGATACCGGCCGAGGTATAGTCGGAAAAGTTCTTGTCCGAGACGCCACCGACGGCGGCGATGACCAGATCCTTCGGCAGGATCGTCCTGATGGCATTGATGCCGGAAGGACCGATGATGCTGGCGGGGAAGAACTTCAGCCCCGTCGCCCCGGCCTTTGCGGCCACCAGCGCCTCGGTGGGGGTGAGGACGCCCGGCATCGTCACCATGCCCTTGACGCGGGCGGCGACAATCACGTCCGCATCGGCATTGGGGCTCACCATCAGCTTGCCGCCGGCCGCATCCAGCGATGTCACGTCTTCCACGCTGAGCACGGTGCCGGCGCCGATCAGGCAGTCGGCCGGCGCCATCTTGGCGGCGATCTCGATCGAACGGAACGGATCGGGCGAGTTGAGCGGAATTTCGATGGCGCGGAAGCCGGTCTCGATTAGCGCGCCGACGACGCCCTCGGTTTCCTCGGGTTTCAGACCGCGCAGGATGGCGATCAGCGGATATTTGATGGAAGGGAAGGGAATACGCATGATGTGTCTTATCCTATGGCCAGATGGCATTTGCTGCGGCGAGCAATCCGCGCCGCACGGCCTCGTCGGCGTCGATGACCGTATAATCTATCTCAAGGGCGGTGAAGGCACCTTCATAAAGCGCGCCGAGCGCGCCGGAGCCGATCAGTACCACCGGCGTCTCCCGCCGCGCAGCGGAATGGGCGCCGGCGATTTCGAGGCCGATCATGATACCGGAGAGCCGGGCCTTGGCGTCGGTTGCGACAAGGCCGTGCAGCAACTGGCCGGATCGCAGGGTGAAAAGGCGATTGGTGGCAAGCTCGGGATGGGCGTAGATATCGCGCACGGCGGCCGTGAAAGCCTCATGCGCGCCGGTAAAGGCTTCGGCCTCCGCCACGGCGTGCGAAAGAATCGTCTGTTTCGAGATGGCTTCGAAGAGTTCGCCGGTCATGAAGGTGGCGAAACGTGTCACGCCGCCATCCTTGACGGTGACCCATTTGGAATGGGTGCCGGGCATGCAGACGAGCTTTTCTCCCTTATCGGCGGAAGCGAGCGCGCCGAGCAATTGCGTTTCCTCGCCGCGCATCACGTCGGGCGCGCCTTTATCCCGCTGCGCCAGACCCGGCAGGATGCGCACATCCCGTGCCTGACCCGGTACGCGAACCGCGCCGTCGAGAACCGCCGAAAGTGCTGCCGGCACGTCGATATAACCCGCCTCGACCCAGCCTTGCCGGGCACCGGCCATACCGCAGACGAGAACCGGCAAATCCGCCGGTGCGCCGATGGCGTCGAGATGCGCTTGCAGCACTTCCGCAAAACCGGTCCGCATGGCGGTGGTCATGCCTTCCGCGCTCCTGCGCTCGGCCAGCACCGCGCCCGACCGGCTGAGAAGCCAGAGCCGGAAACTGGTCGTACCCCAGTCGACGGCGATAAAAGCGGGTTCAGACATTACAGGAGGCCTCCGTCTACGATAATGGATTGCGCCGTGATGGCGCTCGATGCCGATGATGCAAGAAACAGGCAGGGACCCGCCAGATCGGCGGCGATGAGCGTGCGTTTCAGGCACTGCCGCGCCGTGGTGGCGGTGATGCCTTCATCCGTCAGCCACAGTTCCTTCTGCCGCTCCGTCACGATCATGCCCGGCAGGAGCGTGTTGACGCGGATATTCTCCGGCCCCAGCCTGCCGGCAAGGCTTTTCGTCAGTCCGATAATGCCGGCCTTGGCCGCCGCATAGGAGGGCAGTTCGCCCATGTTCAGCAGAAACGAGATCGATGAAAAATTGATGATCGAGGCGTCCTTCGCCTGTCGCAGATGGGGAAGGGCGGCCTGAACGGTGAAGAACATCTGCTTGAGATTGACGGCCTGATTGGCATCCCAATAGGCTTCCGTGACGCTGTCTATATCGTGACGGTCATCCCAGGCGGCATTGTTGACCAGCACCTTGATGCCGCCGGTGGCGGCGGCAGCCGTATCCACCGTGCGCTTGATTGCGTCGATATCGCTGAGGTCGGCCCGGAAATAATGGACCGGGTGGGGTGCCGTCGCCGCAAGCCGCTCCACGAGGGCCACGCTCGGCGCTTCGGCGATGTCGATGAAGGAAACTTTCGCACCCTGCATCGCGAAAGCCTCGACCAGCGATGCCCCTATGCCGGAGCCGCCGCCCGTGACAAGCACGCCCGCATCCTTGAGGTCTGGAAATCGGGCTTGCGTCATCGGCGTCATCTCGTCCACGGAAAGGCTTGATTGTTCCATTATTTGGAACTAGATTTTACTAAATGGAATTATTCTCTTGGCGTCACGCTTATGTCAAGACGGATGACGGTGGATGTTGCCATGCCCGACGATAAAAAGCCCAATGGGGAAAAGCCCGCTGCGGTTCCGGCCTCGCAGGGGAAAACCGAAAATGCCACCGGCACGCTCGGCAAGGTCGTCTCGCTGCTGGAGCTGATCGCCTTCGCCGAAAAGCCGATGCGTTTTACCGATGTGGTGGAAGCCTGCGGCCAGCCGCGCGGCACGGTTCACCGCCAGCTTGCCCATCTCGTCGCCGAAGGCCTAGTGGATCATGCGGCCGATCAGACCTATGCGGTGGGGCTGAGGCTCCTGCAACTGGCTGCGAAAGCCTGGAGCGGCAATGATCTGCGCAGCGTCGCAGCCCCCCATCTTTCTGCCCTGCAGGAGGCAACGCAGGAATCCGTGCACCTCGCCGTTCTGAACGGCGGGCAGGTCACCTATCTCGACAAGATGGAAGGCCGGCATACATTGCGCATGCATTCGCAGGTCGGCAAAACCTCGCCGGCCTATTGCACGGGGGTGGGCAAGGCGGCGCTGTCGCTGCTGTCCGTCGATGCGCTGGCGGAACTTACAGCAGGAATGGAGTTTCACCGCTTCACGGAGGCGACGATCACGACGCCGGAAGCCCTTGTCGCGGATGTGACCGCCATTCGCGAAAATGGCTATGGTTTCGACCTTCAGGAACATGAAATCGGAATTCATTGCGTCGCCGCACCGGTCCGGGCGCCCGGCCGCAATTTTCGCGCGGCGATTTCCGTTACCGGCCCCGCCTATCGGGTGGATGTGGAACAGCTTCGCAAATGGGCCCCTCTGGTGCGCGAGACGGCCGATAAAATCTCCGTGGAACTTGCCTGCAGATTATCCCCGGTTGCGGATGATTGAGGAAAAGCGCGGGGCGCATGCTCGCGGATTTCCCTGCCGAAAAGGCGGTTCGGCCACCCGTTTATGTGCGTTTGATATTATTTTCGATTATTCTGATTTAAGTTTTCAACTTTTGTTTGCATAAATCGATTTGCTGAGTAACATCCCCATGATTTCCGGGCAAAGGCGGGTCTTTGCGGCGGCATTTTCTCATTCTCGAAGAACAGCTTTGATGCAGAAAACAGAAACGGCCGCCGTTCAGTCGATTGGTGTGGATTGCGTTCGCGAGATCGCCGATCTGAACACGCAGTTCGATATATTCCGCTTCCTGAAACTGCTGACGGAGGCCTGGGAATTCCGGGCTTTCATGGTGCTCGACCTGTCGTCGGAACTGGCGAGCGAATTGTCGCAATATACCATCATCACCAGCTGGCCGGCCGAGCTTTTGCAGCGTTACGACGAAGAGGGCATGCTGCAGAACAGCCGCGTCATGGCGCAGCTGAAAAAATCGACCATACCTTTTTCGGTCTCCAGGGATTTTCTGCTCAGGGGCGACGAGCGTATCGCCAAAAAAACGGTGATCAGCCTTTTCGAACGTTTTGAAATGATCAATTCGGTCTGGTTTCCCGTTCACGACATCACCATGATGCGCGGCGCCGTATCCTTCTCCGGCAACAAGACAGCGCTTCCCGCCAGCCAGCTCGCGGAGCTTTTTTACATTTCCAGCCACATCTTTGCGCGGCTGTCTGAAATCCGCCGCCTCGATCTGCGGGTTCCCGAGACATTGAGCGAGCGGGAGCTTGACTGTCTGAACTGGACCGCCGCCGGCAAGACCAGTGCCGAGATTGCCGAAATCATGATGCTGTCGGAACATACCATCAATCACTACCTGAACCGGGCGACGAAAAAACTCGACACGGTCAACCGCACCCAGGCCGTCGCCAAGGCGCTGCGGGTTGGCCTGATAAAATAGCGAAATCGTAATTTTATCATTGTGATAAAGCGCTTCCTGGGCGATCCTTCTTTCGAATCACCGGAAAGGAGAAATCGTTTGCCGGAACGGCATAGGGTAAAAGCGGGATTTTCTCCGACTATCGATTGCGCCGTGCTGATAGCCGCTGCCGAAAAAGGCTTTGCTGCCGATGAAGGCATAGAACTGGACCTTTTCCGAATGCAGTCCGCGCGCGCGGTGCTTACCGCACTTGCCGAGGACGGCGTTCATATCGCACATTTGCCGGCTCCGGTTCCGGTGGGGTCCGCCGTCGGGCTCGATGACCTGCCGGCCGATATTGTCGGCGTTTTCACGCTTTCCCTTGGCGGGTCGGCAACGACCGTTTCGCACGGATTTTACGACGAGCTTTACCGCGAAGGGATGAAGCTGCCGGATCCGGCGGCCTTTGGACGGGCAATGGCCCGCGTCTGCGCCGCACGTCGGGCGGCGGGCGCAAATCCGCCGGTCTTTGCGGTCGAGGATATCGTCTCCACGCCGTTTTATGCCCTGCGTTATCTGCTCGGAAGCTGTGGCGTGCTGCTCGGCCGGGACATGGAAATCGTCGAAGCCCTGCCGAAGGCGATGCCGGGGCTGATGGAAAGCGGCAAGGTCGACGCGCTCTGTACCGCCGAACCGTCCGGCAGCGCCGTGGTGCTGGGTGGCGCCGGACGCATCGTCACCACCGGGGCGTTGATCTGGCATAATGCGCCGGAAAAGATACTGGCGGTAAAAAGAGGCTGGGCGGAGGAGAAGGCCACCCTGCTGGAAGGGCTGCTGCGCGCGCTTTACCGCGCCGGCGAATGGTGCGCCAATGCCGCCAATATCGAGGAACTGGCCGGCATCCTCGCCGCCCCTCAATATATGGACGAAAACGGTGAGTTCCTGCTGCCGGCGCTGACGGGCTATATTTCCACCTCGCAGCGGGACATGCGGCGTTATCCTGAGTTTTTCGTGACGAGTGCGAAGGCCGCCAATTTCCCCTGGCAGAGCCAGGCTCTCTGGTTCTTCAGCCAGATGTTGCGCTGGGGCGAAATTCCCGCCGAAAGCCGGTTCGATGCGGATGTCATGGAGGCTGCGCGCAATGCCTACCGGCCGGATATTTTCCGCAAGGCCATGAAGCCGCTTTTCGTGCCGGTGCCGGGCGCGAACCTGAAGCTGGAAGGCACGCTCAGGGAACCGGTGCATGTCGGCGCGTCGCGCACGGGCCTCGTGCTCGGCCCCGACTGTTTTTTCGACGGTCGTGTCTTCGACCCGGAAACGCTGGCGATGGACGACGAAATCTGAAATCGCAGCGTTAAATCGTCGCGAGCGCTTCACCTTTACGCTTTGGCATTGGCGAAGCGCTCCGGCTTGTCTATGGATGGCGCGGAATGAAGCCCGTATCCGGCCGGATGATATAGCGGAGTAAAATTATGGCAGAGGTCAGCAAGAACCAGGTCGAAAAGGCGTTGGAAGCCGTTATCTATCCTGGCAGCGGCAAGAACATCGTGGCGCTTGGCATGGTCTCGGAAATCTTCATCGCCGACGCGAAAGCCTATTTCTCGATCACCGTGCCGGCCGACAAGGCCTCCGAAATGGAGCCCCTGAGGCTTGCAGCCGAACGGGCGGCCAAAAGCGTGGAAGGTATTGCTGGCGCAGTCGTCGCGCTGACCGCCGATCGCAAGCCCGGCCAGCAGCAGCCCGCACCCGCACGTCCCGCCGCGGCAACCGGCCGGCCGGCCACGCAACCCGGCTCATCCAAGGTCGGTGTACCGGGCGTCCGCGCCATCATCGCCGTGGCCTCGGGCAAGGGCGGGGTCGGCAAATCGACGACGGCCGTCAATCTGGCGCTTGGCCTGCAGACGCTCGGCCTCAAGGTCGGCATGCTCGATGCCGATATTTACGGCCCTTCGCTGCCTCGGCTCCTGAAGATTTCCGGCCGTCCGCAGCAGCAGGAAGACCGCATCATCCTTCCCATGGAGAATTACGGGCTGAAGGTCATGTCCATGGGATTTCTGGTGGATGAGGAAGCCGCAATGATCTGGCGCGGGCCGATGGTGCAGTCCGCGCTGATGCAGATGCTGCGCGAAGTGGCCTGGGGCGAGCTGGATGTGCTGGTGCTGGACATGCCGCCCGGCACGGGCGACGCACAGCTCACCATCGCCCAGCAGGTGCCGCTTGCCGGTGCGGTCATCGTTTCCACGCCGCAGGACCTGGCGTTGCTTGATGCGCGCAAGGGCATCACCATGTTCCGCAAGGTGGAGGTGCCGCTGCTCGGCGTCATCGAGAATATGAGCTATTTCATCGCGCCGGATACCGGCGCGCGCTACGATATTTTCGGCCATGGTGGCGCCAAAGCCGAAGCGGAGAGGATCGGCGTGCCGTTCCTCGGCGAAGTGCCGCTCACCATCTCCATTCGCGAGATGTCGGATGCCGGAACGCCGGTCGTCATTGCCGAGCCGGATGGCCCTCAGGCCGCGATCTATCGCGATATTGCAGAAAAAGTCTGGGCCCGCATCGGCGCGGGCGAGAGAAAAGCCGCGCCGAAAATCGTTTTCGAATAATGCGCTGCCTGTCCGCATAAACCGGACAGGCGTCTGCCCGTTTCGAATAATCTTTTGAAAACAGAAGATTAATCGTAAAGTATCGGGCATTTCTCGCAGGGTTGAGCTCCAGAAATGCTTTGTCTGCAAGGCTGTCACGAAAAAATATTGCTTGATTGCGCCTCGCTTTGGGCGCATACGCCTGCGCCGTTTGGCTCTCGGTCCATCGGGCTGGCGGGACATGATGTCCTGCGTGTTCCGGAGTGCCCTGAAGTGTCGTCCAAAGGTTTGCCGACCGCAAACAGGATATGTTAAGCAGCATTGCGGCAAGCCTGCGATGTGGAGCGGAGAAACGGATTGATAAAAGCCTATCGCGCCAATTGCGAGGCGATCAGCCTGTCGACAGACGACGGCTCCGGACCGATTCCCGACGACATCGTCTGGATCGATCTCGTCAATCCGGACAGGGCGGAAGAGCAGCGTGTGGAAAAGCTGCTGGGCGTGGAACTGCCGACGCGCGAAGACCTGAAGGACATCGAGCCTTCCAGCCGCCTCTATATGGAAGACGGCAATGTCTTCATGACCGCCTCTCTGGTGTGGAAGGCGGATTCGGACGATCCGGGCCTTACCGATGTCGCCTTCATTCTGGTCGGCAAGCGCCTGGTGACGATCCGTTATGCCGAGCCGAAATCCTTCCACCTCTTCATTGCCGCCATCACCCGCACGCCGCACGAGATGCGCAGCGGCACGGCGCTGCTTTTGAAACTGCTCGAAACCATCGTCGACCGCACGGCGGAAATTCTCGAAAATTCGGTCGCCGGCATCGACAATCTCGCCGCCGACATTCTCGGCAGTCAGGCTCGTTCCAAACGCAAGGCGCCGCGCTATCTTGAAGACCGCCTGACCAATATCGCCGCCTATCACCGGCTGATCTCGAAGGTCCGCGTCAGCCTCGCATCGCTGGCGCGGCTACAGACCTTCCTCTCCACCAGCGATCAGGCTCGCGATGATAGGGGGGCGAAGGAACAGGGCAAGTCGATCGGGCGCGATATCCAGTCGCTGAACGAACATGCCTCCTTCGTTTCTGGCAATCTGACCTTCCTGCTGGACGCCTCGCTTGGTATCATCAACATCGAGCAGAACAGCATCATCAAGATTTTTTCCATCGCTTCGGTGGTGTTCCTGCCGCCGACGCTGGTGGCCTCCGTTTATGGAATGAACTTTCAGCTCATGCCGGAGTTGAACTGGACATTTGGTTATCCGCTCGCGCTCGTCATCATGCTGATGTCCGCCATCATCCCGTTTCTCTTTTTTCGTTGGAAGGGCTGGCTCTGAGGAGCCAGGATCATCATGTCCCAGATCGCTGACAAGGATGTTGCCGAGAAACCGGATGCGGATGACGAGCACAGGAACAAGGGGCTTTATGCCGCGATCCTCGGTTCCATCGGCGTTGTCTACGGCGATATCGGCACCAGCCCGCTCTACGCCTTCCGCGAGGCCCTGCGGCCGATCGCCTATGACGGCGTGACGCAGGAAGAAGTCATCGGCCTCACGTCGCTGATGATCTGGTCTTTGACGATCATCGTCACCTTCAAATATATCACCCTGCTGTTGCGCGCCGACAATGACGGCGAAGGCGGCACGCTGTCGCTGCTGGCGCTGCTGATGAAGACGGCGGGCACCCATCGCGGCGTTCTCATCGTGCTCGGCCTCATCGGCGCGGCCCTGTTTCTGGGCGATGCCATGATCACCCCGGCACTGTCAGTGCTTTCCGCGGTGGAAGGCCTGAAGCTCGTCACGCCGGAAATGGACGCCTTCATCATTCCGATTTCCGTTGGCATTCTCATCGGCCTCTTCGCCATTCAGTCCCACGGCACGGGCACGGTGGCGAAGTTCTTCGGGCCGATCACCGCGGTCTGGTTCATCGTCATGGGCCTGGCGGGCCTTATCCACATCGCTGACGATTTCAGCATTCTTTTTGCTTTCAATCCCTGGCATGCCGTCGAGTTTCTGGCGAATGAAGGCTTCTACGGCATCGTCGTGCTCGGCGCAGTCTTCCTGACGATCACCGGGGCTGAAGCGCTTTATGCCGATCTCGGTCATTTCGGCCGCCGTCCCATCCAGTGGGCGTGGTTCTGTCTGGTTTTCCCGGCCTTGACGCTGAACTATCTCGGGCAGGGCGCGCTGGTGCTGAAAGACCCGGCGGCCATGTCCAATCCCTTCTATCTGATGTTCCCGCAATGGGCGATCCTGCCGGCTGTCATTCTCGCCACCGCCGCCACCATCATCGCCAGCCAGGCGGTCATCACCGGCGCGTTTTCGCTGGTGCGCCAGGCGATCCATCTCGGCTATCTGCCGCGCATGGAAATCCTCTTTACGTCTGAAACCAATACCGGGCAGATTTACCTGCCGGCCGTCAACACCATCCTGCTGTTCGGCGTCGTGGCGCTGGTGCTCACCTTCAAGAGCTCGGATGCGCTGGCCACCGCTTACGGTATTTCGGTTACCGGCGCGATGGTCGTCACCAGCCTGATGTTCTTCGAATTCGTGCGCAAACGCTGGCAATGGTCGGTCTGGCTGGCAATTGCCGTGCTGGCCCCGCTTCTGGCGCTGGAACTGATCTTCCTCGGCGCGAACCTGCTGAAGATCCACGATGGCGGCTACGTGCCGGTGCTGCTGGCAATTGCCTTCACCGTCATCATGACCACCTGGCAGCGCGGCTCGAAAATCCTTTTCGCCAAGACCCGCCGCGGCGATGTGCCGTTGAAGGCCTTCGTCGCTTCGGTGGAAAAGGAAAGTGCCCATGCGCCGGTGCGTGTGCCGGGCACCGCGATCTTCCTCACCGGCGATCCGGAGGCAGCACCAGCGGCATTGCTGCACAATCTCAAGCATAACCATGTGCTGCACGACAAGAACGTCATCCTGACGATCCGTACCGAGGACCAGCCGCGCGTTCACCCCGAAGATCGCTATACGCTGACGAAGCTGAGCGAACGTTTTGTCGTGGTCGAACTGCATTTCGGCTTCATGGAAACCCAGAACGTCACCCAGGCGCTGGGTTATTTGAGACGCACCGGCTACAAGTTCGACATCATGTCGACCTCGTTTTATCTCGGTCGCCGCAAGCTGGTGCCGGATCCGAAATCGGGCATGCCCGGCTGGCAGAACCGCCTGTTCATCGCGCTTGCCGAAACCGCTGCCGACCCTTCCGACTATTTCCGCCTTCCGGCCAACCGTGTGGTGGAGCTGGGTTCGCACGTCGTCGTCTGATAGAGGCAGCCTTCCGGCGGCGCGCGGGTTCCTGTTTCCTTCGTCATACCGGCCTTGAGCCGCTATCCAGCAAGCCCAAGTCCCTGGGCTGAAGGGAGTCTTTTCGCCGCGCGAGAGGCGCGTCGGCTGGGTTCCGGCTCAAGGCCGCAATGACGGATGTGGCGATGCCCTGTGGGACAATTATGGCCGACACATGGAAACCCGATGTACCGCCCCGCGCATTAGAATATGTTCACACATTAACGTGAATCCGCATCCACGCGCGGCGTTAACCAAGCATCAAGGTTAATAAGAGATTCTCGAACACCTGTAGCGAATATGGTTGTCGGTGTTCGGAGTGCTGGTTTTGCGTTCGAAAAGTGTAATGCGTCGTCGGTCCGCCGTGCCCTTTCAGGCATGGGCGTCAAAATGGACCTCGCCCGCCGTCCTCGGCCTTGCCGCCTGGCTCGTTTTTCCATCTCTTGCCGCGCGTGCGGATCTGGCCTCGCTTCTGGCGGGACTGGACAATGGCGGTGAGCAATGGCGCATGGTGCTGACCGCCTCTCCGGCGGGATCGGTGCATAATGCCTCGCTTACCTTCAACGATGCAGCGGGGGAGGCGGCGCTGCATGGCAGCGGCATGACCCTGCCCAACGGCAGCAAGGTCGCCTTCGTCACCAACAAGAAGGGTGAGGCAACGACGCCGGACAGCGAACGTGTGAACCGCGCCGCCAAGAAAGGCCGCATCGTCGCAACCGAAATCATGCAGCCGCCCAAGGCCTTCACCGCGGGTTCGGTATTGCAGCGCACCTCAATGCTGGATATCGAGCCGCTGAAGCGCAAGGACCGCACGGCGTTCGTCAAGCCGAAACGCGGCAAGGACGTGGAACTTGCCTCCTTCTATTTCCGCCGCGAGGAAAAGAAGGTGGACAAGGGCGTCTCACCGATGCTGGCCGAGCTCGTCACCAACCGCACGCCGGATATTCTTGCCACGGCTTACGCGCCGGCCGAACCGGATTTCGCCCGCGAGTCGCCCTTCGACGCCATTCTCAAGAAACCCGAGGCCGGCCGTTTCGTGCCGCAGATCGCCGAAGACGATCACGCCTGGGCGGCGACCCCGCTGCCGGCGGCCGTATTTTCCGCCGCCGAACAGCAATGCCTCGCCTCCGGCATCTATTTCGAGGCGCGTGGAGAATCGGTGAAGGGCCAGGCGGCGGTGGCGCAGGTCATCCTCAACCGCGTGCGCAACCCCGCCTATCCGAAAACCATCTGCGGCGTCGTCTATCAGAACAAGGACTGGCGTAACCGCTGCCAGTTTTCCTTCGCCTGCGACAACATCAAGGACCGGGTGAATTCCGAACGCCACTGGAAAATGGCGCGCGAAGTGGCCATGGCCACCACCGCCGGCAAGATCTGGCTGAAGGAAGTGGGTTCCGCCACCCATTATCACGCCGTTTATGTGCGTCCCGCCTGGGGCCGCACGATGAAGAAGGTCGGCAGGATCGGCCTGCACGTCTTTTACCGTACCTATGGTGGCGGCTGGAGCTGATACCACCGCCGATTTGCCGCATTTTGCGTGTCAAAAATGCCGATTCCCTGGGGAAACATCGCCGCCAAACCGCGATTTGATGTCAAGCTATTGTTTTTGCATGATTAATTTGTGCTGAAACAACCGGCCTCAGTGCCTTGACTAGAGAAGCCCCTAAAACTATGTTGCGCGCGACTTCAGAGCGGGCTGGAACAGGCTTAATCCGTCACCGTTTACAACTCCAAAGGGTTCTGGCATGGCTGGAACGGAGAAAATGGGTGGGATTCTAAGATGACTGGCAACCGTGACGATAGTCTGGACGAGCGTCGCAGGCGCCTTGCCGAAGAACTGGCAAAGGTGAAGGCGGAGGATGAGGCGGAAGTGAGGGCGGAGACCAACGCTGCGGAAAACCGGAAAGGTTTTGCGATGGCGGTTAAACTCTCATCGGAGTTCATTTCGGCCATCGTGGTCGGCGCTATGCTGGGTTATCTTCTGGACTATTTTGTCGGCACGACGCCGTGGGGGATGATCGTTCTTCTTCTTCTCGGTTTCTGCGCAGGCGTATTGAATGTGTTGCGCTCGACGGGCGCGGTGGCCAAGCCACCGTTGCTTGAGAAAGCGGACAAGCGAGACGAGGGTGGAAAAGGCGGCGTTTAGGCCGTTTTTTCTGGCAGTTGATGTGGTGCCGCGGCATGCGGCGACAAGTAAAGAGGGCAGCCGGTGTCAAACGATCCGACCCATCAGTTCCTGGTGCAGCCGATCATTCCGATCGAAATTGGCGGCGTCGATTTTTCCTTCACCAATGCGTCGCTTTTCATGGTCGCGACCGTGGCTGCCGCTTCCGGTTTCCTTTATTTCGCAACGTCGAACCGCGGTCTGATCCCGACCCGCATGCAGTCCGTTGCAGAAATGTCCTATGAGTTCATCGCCTCCATGCTGCGCGAAGGCGCCGGCAAGAAGGGCATGGTCTTCTTCCCATTCGTCTTTTCGCTGTTCATGTTCGTGCTGACGGCGAACCTTCTTGGCATGTTCCCGTATTTCTTCACGGTCACCAGCCAGATCATCGTCACCTTCGCGCTTGCCTGCCTCGTCATCGGCACGGTCATCGTTTACGGCTTTTACAAGCACGGCCTGCACTTCTTCGGCATCTTCGCCCCCTCGGGCGTGCCCAAGGCGCTTTTGCCGCTTGTCGCGTCAATTGAAATGATCTCGTTCCTGTCGCGCCCGATCAGCCTTTCGGTTCGTCTTTTCGCGAACATGCTGGCCGGCCACATTACGCTTAAGGTTTTCGCAGGCTTCGTCGCCTCCATGGGTGCGCTCGGCGCGCTCGGCGTCGGCGGCGCTGTCCTGCCTCTCATCATGACGGTCGCGATGACCGCTCTCGAATTTCTCGTTGCCTTCCTGCAGGCTTATGTGTTCGCGGTACTGACTTGCATGTACCTGAACGACGCCGTGCATGGTGGTCACTGAGAAGTAAAGTCGCTGGCCCCGGCAACGGGCGTCAAAAACAGCCGCAACAACCAATATCTCAAGGAGTCTCACATGGAAGCGGAAGCAGCAAAGTACATCGGCGCAGGTCTCGCATGCCTCGGCATGGCTGGTACGTCCCTCGCACTCGGCCGTATCTTCGGTGATTACCTGTCCGGCGCACTGCGCAACCCCTCTGCTGCCGACAGCCAGTTCGGCCGTCTGGTATTCGGCTTCGCCGTTACGGAAGCTCTGGGCATCTTCTCGCTGCTCGTTGCTCTCCTTCTCCTGTTCGCTGTTTAATAGCAGCATCAGGTACGGATCACGGCCCGCAAATGGCGTGCCGTGATCCTTCGCATTTGCAGTCCCCCTGGAGGTGAGCATGTTCGTGACCGAGGCTTATGCCCAGTCAGCACCGACCGTAGGTGAAACGCATACGGAAACTCCGGCTGTCGGTCAGCCGCAACCGGAAGCCACGCACACGGAAACCGGTGTAGCGCACGGCGCCGAACACGGTGCTTCCGGCGTTTTCCCGCCGTTCGACCAGTCTACTTATGCATCGCAGGTCCTGTGGCTGGCGATCACGTTCGGCCTTTTCTACCTGCTCATGCAGAAGGTCATCGTTCCGCGCGTCGGCGGCATTCTCGAAAACCGTCATGGACGCATCGCACAGGATCTCGACGAAGCGGCACGGCTGAAAAGCGAAGCCGACGCAGCCGTCGAAACCTATGAAAAAGAACTCGCGGCAGCCCGCGCCAAGGCAAGCTCCATCGGCGCCGCGGCTCGTGACGCCGCCAAGGCGAAGGCCGATGCCGACCGCGCCGCGATCGAAGCCGGTCTTGCCGAGAAGCTCGCCGCCGCTGAAAAGCGCATTGCGGGCATCAAGGAACAGGCATTCGCCGATGTCGGCGCCATTGCCGAAGAAACCGCGACCGCGATCGTTGACCAGCTGGTCGGCACCAAGGTCAAGGACACGGACGTCAAGGCAGCCATCGTCGCCGCTTCTGCCGTGAAGGGAGCCTGATATGGCATTTGATGCATCATTTTTCGCTCTCGTCGGTCTCGTCCTTTTCTTCGTCCTGATCGCCTATCTCAAGGTTCCGGGCATGCTTTCCAAGTCTCTGGACGAGCGTGCGCAGAACATTCAGGACGAGCTGGCCGAAGCCAAGCGTCTGCGTGAAGAGGCCCAGCACCTGCTGGCCGAATATCAGCGCAAGCGCAAGGAAGCTGAAGCGGAAGCCGCCGGCATCGTCGCCGCCGCCGAACGCGAAGCCGCCGCGCTCACCGAAGAAGCCAAGCAGAAGACGGAAGAATTCGTCGCCCGCCGCACGGCCCTTTCGGAACAGAAGATCAGGCAGGCCGAAGAAGACGCCATCGGCGCCGTCCGCGCCGCCGCCGTCGACATCGCCATCGCCGCTTCCGAGAAGCTGCTGGCGGAAAAGACAACGGCTGCCGCAAAGGCCAAGCTTTTCGCTGCCACGATTGGCGAAGTGAAGTCGAAGCTGAACTGAGATTTATCTCGGCTTTTCAAAACCCCTCCGGCGCGAGCCGTGAGGGGTTTTTTGTTTGGCCTTTAGAGGCGAGTTTGGGATGCGTCGCCGGGCAATCATTGGCAGCGCGCTTTGCATTCGCAACGCGTATATCCAGTTACATCTCCGCTTTGATACCTTTTCTCAGTCACTACACAATACTTAAATGCTCGCAACAAAGTTGTTCTACTTCACCGCCGACATATGCGATGGGAAGGAAGCGAGCCGTGGAGCCTAGTAATCTACTCAAGAACCGGCAAAAATTGCAATCGATCTGCTATTTAAGTAAGCAGACTGAAATCTGAAATTGCATAGAGGTCCTCATGTTTAGCTTCTTCAAGAAAAAGATATGGCCTCCTAACAAGCAGAACCCACCTTGGGGAAGCGCTGCGTCTATCTATACCCATATCGCTACACATATTGATCCGGCAAAGCCGGCAGGCTTGTTGGAAGAGGGGTATCGGCTTCCCGATGAGCCTGCCAGTAATCCGAATAAAATTTCATTCGCACCGGGTGCTATGGACGGGGTGATGAGCCATCATGGTGTTTCAAAACAGGAAGACCAGATTGTCGCAGAACTATATGCGGCGTTGAAGCGCGCTACTGAAAATGCGTCGGAAAGCAACATAAAATCCTTATATTTGATGATCAAGGAGGGCTTTGCCCTCGGCGTCATCGATCCACTGGTCGAGAGAATTCGGCTTGAAAGGGCTTTGGACGCCGACCGGCTGTATGAGATCGTACATTGGTTCACGACACACGCAGCTCACAGAGAGCCAGTGAAGTTTTCAATGGCATTGCTCGGCCTGTTACGTGGTAGCGATGAAACAATGACTTTTCTGACGCTTGGTCGACACGACGAGTTCACACTTTATGCGGCAGTTGCAATCGCTGGTAACGATAGCTACGGCGAAATAGTACTGTGGAAGTTGGCCAAGGCCGTTGAAGGATGGGGACGAATTCACGCAGTGGAGCGGCTTGTCAATACAGTTGACCCCGAAATCAAGGGTTGGCTAATTCGTGAAGGCTATAAGAACGTAGTAATGTATGAATATCTGGCCTGTATTTGTGCCAGAGCGGGTGATCTTCACATTGCGCTTCAGGCGGCGCGAATAGATGACGACTTGTTCAATTCAGCCTTCGAAATCGTCGATACCCTAATACTCGGCGACGGTGGGCCGGCTGAAGGATTATCTGATTACGAACACGGTTGCGTGGTCGTTGGGGCACTGTTGGAGCATGGAAAAGACAGATTTGATTCCGTTTCACACTATTCTTTCCTTTCCCGGCTTCGAGACAGGCTCGATGAGCATCAGTCCGGTGAAGGGAAACTGCGGCATGATTGGTCTACCGACGCGGTCGATCAAATCTCCGCGAATGTCTCTAACCTGCTCGCCAAAGATCACTGGAAGCCGGCGATATGCAGCGCTTTGGAAGGCGGCGACAGGCAAGAGTTCTGGAATGCAAGCAGGGTATGCCAGAAATTTGGCATCGATCCATGGCCTTACTGTTATGCTCGAACGGAAGCGGGTGAGGAATATTGGTGGGATTTGATGCGCAGCTCTGATGTGGATCGTATTGATCAAGTGCTTGAGCTTGGCTTGAAATGCATTCCCCTCGATGAAATTGCGACAGGCCCGATTACCGAAATGGGCCTCGGCCCGGGATACTCAGCGCATGCCGCTTTGGATTTCATTTTACAGGACCTTGAAAAGTTTCCCGGAAAAGGTTGGGCCTTCATTTCTGCGGGTTTGCAAAGCCCAGTGATAAGAAACCGCAACATGTCAATTCGGGCTCTATCTAGCTGGGATCGAAAAGAATGGCCCCAGGAAGCCGTTGTTGCATTAAAGCGGCTGAAGGAATTTGAAACTGATGATGACACAAGACAGCGGATCGAAGATTTGTTGACGGCAAAAGAGCTTTAATAGACCGCAGACGGTATCATTAGAAACACTTGTTTCATACCTGAAACGAAATTCGTAGACCCGGACATCTTAGTCGAGGGAAGCATAGTCAGTCGAAGGCAATGGGCCGGAAGTAGTTGTTGGGGTGAATGATGACCAGCTCCTCTTCGGTGCCCAAAGCCGGACCGTCGAACAGCGACCTAGTAACGGAAGTTATCGCTCAACCTCCATTCTCAGCCGCAATCAATCCCGCTTCAGCGGCCGAAAGCTCATCCGGTGCAGCGGGCAGGGGCCGTGGCTTTCGATGGCGCGCAGATGGGCCGGCGTGCCGTAACCGGCATGGCCTTCGAACCCATAGGACGCATGCACCACGCCGGCGCGTTCCATCATCCGGTCGCGTGTCACCTTGGCGATGATCGAGGCGGCGGCGATGGAGAGGGAGCGGGAATCGCCCTTGATGACGGCCTTGGCTTCGCAGGCGATGCCCGGCGGCCTGTCGCGGCCGTCGGCCAGCACGAGGGCAGGGGAGATTTCGAGACCGAGCACGGCGCGGCGCATGGCATCGAGGCTGGCGCGCAGGATATTCATGCTGTCGATCAGGCCGGGGCCGGAGGAGGCGACGGACACGATCGAGGTTTCCATGATCTGCACAAAAAGGCTTTCCCGCTTCTGCCGGGTCAGCTTCTTGGAATCGTCCATGCCCTTGGGAATATTATCCGGATCGAGAATGACGGCTGCCGCGACCACCGGTCCGGCCAAAGGCCCCCGTCCCGCCTCATCCGTGCCGGCCACGGGCCAGAGGCCCTTCTTTTTCGCTTCCAGTTCGAAGGAAAAATCCGGACCGGTATCGGCAAGATCGAAAAGGGCAGGAGAATCGGGTGTGGCGGTGCGTTTCATGCGGCGAAACTCGCATACACACCCGATCTCCTGCAAGCCCCCGGAAGCGGGCGATGACAGGCGCGGGGAGCCGGGGTCAAGGGGCGTGGCTCACCGTGCCCCTCAGGTCATCATGACCTTTGATCCTCCAACGGGGCGGCGGAGGAAAAATGATCGCACGCGAGGCGGCGGTTCCGGGGGCAATGTCCGGCGAGCCAGGGAAAACCCGCCGGGCATTTCGTCGAGAGCGTGGTCGGCCAAAACGAAGGGCCGCGCTTCTCATAATGTTCTTCCCGATATCGGCACGCCGATGCGGCGGTTTCGATCAGGGAGCGCTTTCCGTGCCCGTTTTCAAAGCAGCGACAATTGTACGCCGGCACCGCCCGGCGGCACGAAGAGATCGTCACGCAGGTGAATGCCGCGGCGAATAAGGCCGAGCCTTTTGGTCGCCATCTCGAAACGCCGGCCGATCTGCCAGGCATAGGGGCCGGCGCCCTTCATGCGCTTGCCGAATTCCGCGTCGTAATCCTTGCCATCACGCATGGAGCGCACCAGCGACATGACATGGCGGTAACGGTCCGGATAGTTGCGCAGCAACCAGTCGCGAAAGAGCGGGCTCACCTCCAGCGGCAGGCGCAGCAGCACGTAGGAAGCTTCGGTGGCGCCCGCTGCCTTGCCGGCCTCGAGAATGCGTTCGATCTCATGATCATTGAGGGCGGGAATGATGGGCGCCATCATCACGGCGACCGGGATGCCGGCTTCCGTCAGCGCCTTGACCGACTCCAGCCGCTTCTCCGGCGTTGCGGCGCGCGGTTCCATGTTGCGCGCGAGTTTCCGGTCCAGTGTGGTTACGGAAATGCCGACCTTGGCGAGGCCCTTTTTGGCCATGGGCGCCAGAATGTCGATATCCCGCTTGATCAGCGCCGATTTGGTGACGATGGCGACAGGGTGATCGGCCTTGGCTAGCACTTCCAGTATCTGCCGCATGATGCGCCATTCACGCTCGATCGGCTGATAGGGATCGGTATTGGTGCCGATGGCGATCACCCGCGGCTTGTAGCCGGGCTTTGCCAGCTCCCGTTCCAGAAGCTTTGCCGCATCCGGCTTGGCGAAGAGTTTCGATTCGAAATCGAGCCCGGCCGAAAGCCCCATATAACTGTGTGTGGGGCGGGCGAAACAATAGATGCAGCCATGCTCGCAGCCGCGATAGGGATTGATGGAGCGGTCGAACGGGATATCGGGCGATTCGTTGCGGGTGATGATGCTGCGCGGCTTTTCCACCTGCACCTCGGTGCGGAATTCCGGCATGTCTTCGAGCGTCTGCCAGCCATCGTCGAAAACCTCGTGCTGCAAGGTCTCGAAGCGCCCGTCCGGGTTCAGCCCGGCGCCCCTGCCACGACGACGGTCGATCTCGATGCGCAGGCCGGATGCATCGGCGAGCGCATTGGCAATATCCGGCATATGGCTCGGCTGGAAGGCAGCCTGCCCCGAAAGCGTATGGTTTCTCATCTGGATGCTCCCAGGACGCTGCACACCCATCGAGGCACGCTCAACGCCCTAAACCGTTTCCATGCGGACCGGCGTTTCCTCGCCGTCCGAATGATTAAATTCCTACATCAGGAATGAGAACAATACAAGAACAAAATTGTGAATTCGTGACATGCCGCACAGCCTGCGGCGAAGATGGCGGGCTCCGGATCCTGTTTGAAGAAGGCCATGTTCGAATGGGTGGCGGTGGTTTTTACCGTGATGAGCGTAGTGGCAATTTATTGTGCGATGCGTTAGAGCTATGCCTATGTTGACAGTGATTATGGAATGCCGGGATCAGGAACCGGAACTGGCGCACACGCTGTCTGCGCTCGTCACCGGGGCCGTGGAAGGGCTGGTAAGCGATGTGGTGATCCTCGATCACGGTTCGCGCGATGGGTCGTCGCGCGTCGCCGATGCCGCCGGCTGCCGTTTTTATGGGCAGTGGGACATCGAGGAGATCGTGCAATCCGCCCGCGGCGGCTGGCTGCTGCTGATAGAGCCCGGCGCGCGCCCGCAGGCAGGCTGGATCGACGAGATTCTCGAATATGTGGCGATCTGCGCGCAGCCGGCCCGCTTTTCGCCGTCGCGTTATCATCGCCGCAATGTCTTTAGCCGCGTGCTGCGCCGCGTTCCGCCGCTGGAGCATGGATATCTTCTGCCGAAGAAACATGCCGTCTCGATCGCCAAATCGGGCATGGGCCTGACGCAGCTCGTCGGCGCGCAAAAGCCGCGCCGGCTGAATGCGGAAATGGTGCCCGCCTGGGCGCTGCGGGCCATGGCCTGAGGTCAGTGGCGCCTTTGGCGCATTGGTTCCCAATTTGCCAAAAGAGATGGTAGCCTAAGCGAACACTAAACTTAAGCGATACTATAAGATTATACTCGACTTATGAGGGAATAAAGAGCAGTCTCGACCCGTTTTCCAAAGGAGGGTCGCATGCTCTGTGAAGTCTCTAAATCTTCGATGCTTGTCACTGTTTTTTGCGGTTTCATTACCCTTGTCGCGCCGACGGCGGCGATGTCCCAGGCGGCATGTGGGGCCGGGGGGATCGTGTTTAAGAGCAGGGAACTCAAAGTCGATGCTGACGGTGCTCCGAATTCCTATCTCGTCGATGGCAAGGGGTTATCCTACACCTGCGATGGTGTGACGGCGGTCGGCTCCACGCCGAAGACGGATCCGGATCGCTGGCAGGATAAGTGCCGTGCAGCCTGGAAAAAAGCCGTCGCAACAGGTGATTACTCAAAAGTCAGAATTTTTGGATTTTCCAAAGACGAGAACAATAGACCGATCGTCCAGAAAGCTGGTGATCCCTTTCCTGGAAAAGCCTTCATCACGGAAACCTCCGTCCCGGTTCCAGACGGTCCTGTTGGAACACAGAGGCATTGGGTGGATGCCAACGAAATTCCCTACGTGGTTCTCTCCAGCAGCTTCGTGAGCAGGTATGGCGTGAAGGATGGCGATATAGCTGTCATCTATCGTCCGGCGACGGGAAAATTTGCCTATGCGGTTTATGGCGATGGCGGTGATCTTGGCGAGGCCTCGGTGCGGCTGCATCAGGATATCGGCAATAATCCGCTGGTGAACTATGGAGGCGTGATGCGCGCCAAGTCGGGGATCGCCGATAAGACCAGAAACGGGCCAGTCGCCATCTTAACCGTTATTTTCCCTGGTAAAACGACGCATCCGACGGTCGATGCAAAAAAGTGGCGAGAGGAAATTGCCGCCAAGGGGAAAGCCCAGTTTGAGCAATGGGGCGGCGTTAGAAAACTGGTGGAATGCGCCCGTTGAGGCGCCAGCTGCGGGTAAGTAAATGGGCGGCATGATGCCGCCCAAACACCCCGCCAGCGCAGGGAAGCCTGTATTTATCAGCTGCTCCGCTGAACTGTTACGACACCAGAACCTTGCCGGGGTTCATGATGCCCGCGGGGTCGAAGGCGTGCTTGATGCGATGCATCAGCTCCATTTCGATGCCGGGCCGGATGGCGGCCAGCTCATCGCGCTTCAACTGGCCAATGCCATGTTCGGCCGAAATGGAACCGCCGAGCGACAGCACGATGCCGTGCACGATCTCGTTCATGCCCCGCCAGCGGCCGAGGAATTCGGCCTTGTCCGCGCCCACCGGCTGGGAGATGTTGTAATGGATGTTGCCGTCGCCGAGGTGGCCGAAGGCGCAGACGCGGGCGCCGGGAATGGCGGCGAGAACCGCCTTTTCCGCCGTCGCCATGAATTCCGGTATTTTAGACACCGGAACGGAAACGTCGTGCTTGATTGATCCGCCTTCCGGCTTCTGCGCATCCGACATGCTTTCACGCATGTGCCACAGCGCCTGACGCTGGGCTTCGGAGGCAGCGATCACCGCATCTTCCACCAGCCCGGCCTCGAAACCGCGCTCCAGCAGCGATTGCATCATGGTGTCGGCCGTCTCGGCCGAATCGGAGGTGGAAATATCGATCAGCGTGTACCAGTCATGCGGCTGCTCCAGGGGATCGCGCACGCCGGGAATATGTCTGGCGGTGAATTCGACGCCGATTCGCGGCATGAGCTCGAAACCGGTCAGCGCCGTGCCGCAGAGATTGGAGGCCATTTCGAACAGCTTCAGCGCGTCTTCGGTGGAACGAAGACCGGCAAACGCGACCTGATGGCCAAGTGGCTTGGGGAACAGCTTCAGAACCGCGCCGGTGATGACACCCAGCGTGCCTTCGGAACCGATGAAGAGATCGCGCAGATCGTAACCCGTATTGTCCTTTTTCAGTCGGCGCAGCCCGTTCCAGATTTCGCCCGTGGGCAGCACCACTTCGAGCCCGAGGCAAAGCTGGCGCATATTGCCATAGGCAAGCACCGCCGTGCCGCCGGCATTGGTGGCGAGATTGCCGCCGATGCGGCAGGAACCCTGCGAACCGAGCGACAGCGGGAACATGCGCTCCACGGAATCGGCTGCCTTGTGGATGTCGTCGAGAATGCAGCCGGCATCCGCCACGATGGTGTTGGCAACGGGGTCGATGTCGCGGATGCGGTTCATGCGCTCCAGCGACAGGATGATATCGGTGCCGTCCGCGCGCGGCGTCTGGCCGCCCACAAGGCCGGTATTGCCGGTCTGCGGCACGATGGGCGTGCCGGTTTCGCTGGCGAGTTTCAGGATGGCGGCAACGTCCGCGACGGAACCGGGCTTGAGCAGCAGCGGCGAAGTACCGTGATAAAGCCCGCGATTTTCCACCAGGCGCGGCGCCATCTCCGCCGGGTCACGAACCGCATTTTTTTCGCCGACAATGGCGGTGAAGCGGTCAAGGATGTCGGAGGAAGGGATGGCGGTCATGGGCGTCTCGCTGTCTTTTGAAACATGGGCGAAAGGGTAGAGTGCCGTCAACCTCGCGGCGCGGCGGCGCGGGAAAGGCGGTCGTTGATCGCCTCTCCAAGACCATGGGTGGGAATGGCGGTGATGGCGATGGTGTCCGCGCCGCTCGCATCGGCGGCTTTCAGATAGTCGAACAGATTGGCGGCGGCCTCGGCAAGGTCGCCGGAAGGGCTGAGATCGAGAACGGTGCGCGCCGTCGCCTCACCGGAAACCGCGATGCCACCGAAGCGGATCAGCGCTTCGCCGGGCAAAACGGATATGGCGCCGAGGCGGACAGTGGCGCCCGGCGCATAATGCGAGGCCAGCATTCCGGGTGCCTCGATGGCGGCGGCGGCTTTTTCCGGCCGCTCGAGCTGCGTGCCGGCGACGCGCTCAATATCTTCGGTGACGATGCCGCCGGGGCGAAGCAGCCGCACCCGCCCATCCGCTTCCACCTTGACGATGGTGGATTCGACACCGACGGCGGCGGCACCGCCATCGAGAATGAGATTGATCTTCTGCCCGAGATCGGCCTCCACATGGGTCGCACTCGTCGGGCTGATCTTGCCGGAACTATTGGCGCTGGGGGCGGCCAGCGGCCTGCCGAAGCGGCGGATCAGATCGCCGGCAAAACCCTGCGGCACGCGAATGCCGACGGTATCGAGCCCGGCCGTCGCCAGTGCATGAATGCCGCTTGCAGGTTTCAGCGGCAGAACCAGCGTCAGCGGGCCGGGCCAGAAGGCCTCTGCGAGCTTCCGCGATATGGGGTCGAAAACCGCGTAACGTTCGGCCATGGCGATATCGGCCATATGGCAGATCAAGGGATTGAACTGCGGCCGTCCCTTGGTCTCGTAAATGCGGGTGATGGCCGCCGGATTGGTGGCGTCGGCGGCAAGACCATAGACGGTTTCCGTCGGCAGGGCGATGGGCTGGCCATCCGCAAGCTCGGCAACGGATGCCTGCAGGGCGGTTTCCCGCTCGTTTTCGATGTTGATATGACGCGCCATGATGCTGCCTTTCAGGGCGGTCAATAGCGTATTTCAGGCCATACTGGGAAGCGCTAATGCATGTCGCCCGAAAGTGGTCCGCGGTTTCGGGATAACGACATACATAAAACAAATAAAGATAAAGCGCCCGGGGCGCTTTATCGCGGCTTTTATATCGCCTTGATGATCTTGCGCATCTCCTGCGAACGCGCGCCGAGCATCAGCACGTTTTTCAGCGCCTCGCGCGGATCATGGGTCTGGAACAGCAGGCCGCCGCGATGGAAGGAGGTGTCGATGGCCATCTCCCGATCGGGAAGCGCATTGATGGCGACGGCGAAATACATGCGCGAATAGCGCGCATCGATGTTTTCGAAGAAGTTTTCAGCCCCGCTCAACTCCGCGAAGAAATTGGCGAAATAGAAGGACCAGAGCACATGGCGCTCGGCATCGAAGCTGGTTCTCGCCGCCGTGACGTGGCAATAGCCGAGATGCGGGCGGTCGTTGAGGAGATGGTGAAACACCATCTTGGGAAAACGGATGGACTGGTGGAAGGCATTAAGCCGCGTATGGGTGGCGTCGGCCGCGGCCTCCAGCTTGCGTCCCGTCAGCGCCGCGACCTCGTCGTGGCTGTAATAGACGCGCTCCCTCGGCAGCCAGCGCTCTTCGTAACGGCTGATGCGCCCGGTCCGCAGGAAATCCGAATGCGCGGTCTTGGAGCGTATCGGCGCGACGGAGTGTCTGCCGGCATCGAAATAACGTATGCGTGTCGCCTTCTCCACCAGGAACGCCCTCGTTGCTGTCAATCCGGAAAGATAGTTTAGTCGGTATTAATACTCCGTTGCACCGCACCCCCTGTTTTTTGATGGGTGGAGAGAAGGGCAGGCGCTATCATGCGTCATATTGCGACGTCGTTTCCGGCGCTGAATAGCCGTTAGATTTCCCAGCGGAATGGGCAGCGAGGGCGAATTGCGCATGTCGCAATTTGTCGCCAATGCGGAAGCCGATGTCGCTGTTTGTGCTGCCGCAAATGACCGCCGGTGTTTAGATGAGGACATGCTTCCGCAACCCCGCAAATGGTGCCGGGCAGGGCGGTTTGATCGAGGATTTGGCCATGGAATTGCGTGACACCGTATTGCGCCAGCTGAAGAACCGCCGCGAAGGCTTCAGCCTGGAACAGCCCTTCTACACGGACCCGGATTATTTCAAGCTGGATATGGAAACCATCTGGTATCGCGACTGGCTGTTCGTCGGCCATGATTGCGAAGTGCAGAAATCCGGCAGCTATTTCACCGTTCAGGTCGGGGCCTATTCCGTCGTCATCGTGCGTGGCCGCGACGGAGAGATCCGTGCCTTCCACAATTCCTGCCGCCATCGTGGTTCCCGCGTCTGCACGACGCAAAAGGGCCAGTCGGCGCGTCTCGTCTGTCCCTACCACCAGTGGACCTATGATCTCGACGGCAAGCTGCTGTTCGCGCGGCATATGGGCGAAGAATTCGACAAGGGCGATTTCGGCCTGAAGCCGGTCGCCTGCGAAACCGTCGCCGGTTACGTCTTCATCTGCCTTGCCGACCAGCCGGCGGAGTTCGAGCCGATGCGCAAGGAAGTCGAGAGCTATATGGCTCCGCACCGCATCTGGGAAGCCAAGGTCGCGCATGAGAGCACGATCATCGAAAAGGGCAACTGGAAGCTCGTCTGGGAAAACAACCGCGAGTGCTACCATTGCGCTGCCAACCATCCGGAACTCTGCCGCACCTATCCCGAAAACCCGAGCGTGACGGGAACGGATGGCGGCGCGAGCGATCCGGAAATCGGCGGTCACTGGGCGCGCTGCGAGGCGGCCGGCCTGCCGAGCCGTTTCAAGATCGATCCGAAGGGTCAGTTCCGTGTCGCCCGCATGCCGCTGATCGGCGAGGCGGAAAGCTACACCATGTCGGGCAAGCGCGCCGTGCGCCGGCCGCTTTCGGAAGATGTCAGCATCAGCCATATCGGCGCGCTGCTCCTGTTCCACTATCCGACGACCTGGAACCATTTCCTCGGCGACCACACCATTTCCTTCCGGGTGCTGCCGCTCAGCGCCAACGAGACCATGGTCACCACCAAGTGGCTGGTGCACAAGGATGCGGTGGAAGGCGTGGACTACGATCTGGAAGACCTCACCCACGTCTGGAACGAAACCAACGACCAGGACCGCCGCATCGTCGAGGAAAACGCTTTCGGCATCCGTTCGCCCGCCTACCAGCCCGGCCCTTACTCCATGGAAGACGAAGGCGGTGTGATGCAGTTCGTCAACTGGTATGCTGATTTCATGATCGACCGGCTTTCGGGCGACAAGGCCCGGCTTTCGGCCGTAGCGTAACGCGAAGATGAATATGGTTGTGACCTACAAGCACATAGACGAGATGAAGCCGTGGAGCGACAAGCTCCACCTGCTGGAATGTATCTCGGTGACACCCGAGACACCGGATGTGATGACATTCCTGTTCCGCTCCGAGGATCAGAACTGGTTCCGCTATCTTCCGGGCCAGTTCGTCACGCTGGAATTGCCCGTGGGCAGCGAGCCGCTCTACCGCACCTACACATTGTCCTCCAGCCCGTCGCGGCCCTATGCACTTTCGGTCACGGTCAAGGCGCAGGCCACCAGCATCGGCACGCGCTGGATGTTCGACAATCTGAAGCCCGGCATGAAAATCCGGGCGCTCGGCCCGCTCGGCGACTTTTCCTACGTCAAGCATCCCGGTGACAAATATCTGTTCATCTCGGCAGGCTCCGGCGTCACGCCGATGATGTCGATGGTGCGCGACATGAGCGACCGTGCGCCGCAGAGCGACATTGCCTTCATCAACTGCTCGCGTACCCCCGGCGATATCGTCTTCCGTCATGAGCTGGAATATCTCGCCCGCTTCATGCCGAACCTGTCGCTCGGCTTCATTGTCGAGAAATGTGGCCGCACCGATCTCTGGTCTGGCCTGAAGGGCATGGTCGACAAGGCCAAGATCGCGCTGCTCGCGCATGATTTCATGGAGCGGACCGTTTTCTGCTGCGGACCGGAGCCGTTCATGGCCGCCGTCCGTTCCATGCTCGACGCATCCGGCTTCGACATGAGCCGTTACCACCAGGAAAGTTTCTCGCCAGCCGCTCCCGTTGTCGTCGGCGAGAGCGTTCAGCCCCTGGCGGATGGCGAAGCGCTATCGATGGTGGGTTTCACCCTTTCCGGAAAAGAGATGCCCTGCCAGCCCGGCCAGACGGTTCTGATGACGGCGCGCGCCGCCGGCGTTCGCATCGGTGCCGCCTGCGAATCCGGCATCTGCGGCACCTGCCGGGTGCTGAAGCTTTCCGGTGAGGTGGAGATGAACCACAATGGCGGCATTCTCGATGAGGAAATCGAGGAAGGCTATATTCTGGCCTGCTGTTCGCGGCCCTTGACCGATGTGAAGGTGGAAGCCTGACACAGGCAGTCTCCCGAAACTCTCATCGGTTTCGGGAAAAAGACAGGCATGAGACACAGGCATGAGACAAGGAGCTGGATCGTTTTGGCAATTCGACGAAAAGCCAAAACGATCCAGCGTCGTGTCACGCCCCTTTCCTTCACCGGATAGTTGTCTTGGAACCAAATTTCCCTAAACTCGTTTGCACGTCATCGAATTCTTTTCGGGCATGAACGGGGTCCGCCCCTCTCTCCGACGAGAACGCATGGGTGAAAAGGCGCGGCCAACGCGCTGAAGCAAACGGAGGAAGATCATGATGAATTTCCGGACAACGAGTGTCGCTACAGCGATCGTCGTGTTCCTCACCAGCTTTACGCCGTCGCAGGCGTTCCAGGTCCCTGTTCCGATGCCCAAGCCGGCGGTTTCCACCGACAACGTGGTGCCGGTGCAATATCGCGAATGGGACCGCAGATACGATCGCCGTTATGGCGACCGCATGTATCGCCCGCGCCCGCCGCGTGACGGCTGGTATAATGGTCACCGCGGTTATCGCGATCGTCGTCCGGGTTACCGTTATCACAATGGTTACTGGTTCCCGCTGGCAGCCTTTGCCGCAGGCGCCATCATCGGCGGCGCCATGTCGCAGCCGCGGCCGGTCTATGGCGGCAGCCATGTCTCCTGGTGCCAGAACCGCTGGCGCTCCTATCGCGCCTACGACAATACCTATCAGCCGAACAGCGGTCCACGCCGCATATGCGTATCGCCCTACAGCCGCTGATGACGGTTTTGGAAAGCCCGGATTCATTCCGGGCTTTTGTTTTAAGGCTGCCGATCTGGATAAACCAGGTGTGATGGGGCCGTTAATGCTGGGTTCAGGCGCGGACGCCTAGCCTGTAGGTGGTAAAGTTACAGCCAGACCCGACAAACTGGCCAAACGAGAAGAAAAAACTGCTATTATTCACGGAGAACGGCCTGTCGACCGTCGTGAATGGAGGAAGTCAGATGAAAAGCTATGTGAAGAATATCCTGGCTGTCGGTCTTTCTGCAATCGTGGTTGCAGGAGCGATCGTTCCGGCAGAAGCAGCGATGCCGTTGCCAGTGGCGCCAAAGAGCGTCGAGGCCGTGGGCAATGACGCCGGCCAGAATATCGTGAATGTGCAATATTGGCGCGATCGTGACGATTGGGGCGGCCGCCGTGGTTGGTATCGCGGCCATCGCGGTTATCGCGATTATCGCCCGGGTTATCGTCACCATGACGGTTACTGGTTCCCGCTCGCAGCCTTTGCGACGGGTGCGATCATCGGCGGCGCACTGTCGCAGCCGCGCGAAATCTACCGTCCGGTGCCGGAATATCGCCCGCGTCCGGTCTATCGCGAATACCGCCCGGTCTATCGTGGCGGCATGAGCCGCGCACATGTGAACTGGTGCTATGGCCGTTATCGTTCCTACGATGCCTATAGCAACACGTTCCAGCCGTATCACGGCCCGCGCCAGCCCTGCTATTCGCCCTACGGCTGATAGAAGCGAGGTTTAAATCGAGAGAGCCGTCCGGTGACCACCGGGCGGCTTTTTGCTGTCACAAAATCCGCGCGCGCTTCAACACCACCCAGGCGAGCAGGACCGAAATCACGATGAAGACGCTGGCCGAAAGCGTGCCGCCCGTGCCGACGGTAAACGGCAGCTCATCCGTATTCATGCCGAAAAAGCCGGTCACCAGTGATGGCGGCAGCAGGAATGCCGTCATCAGCGACAGGATATAGAGGTGGCGGTTGGTTTCCGACGAGAGTTTGGAATCGATTTCTTCATGCAGCAGCCTTGCGCGCTCCTGCAAGGCATAAACATCGTGATCGACAGCCTCCAGACGGCTCATCAGCCGCGAGGCGACATCCTCGAAACCATCCGGCATCTCGTCGTCATCGGCGGCGGAAGCGCGCCGCATCAGGGTAAGCACGGTGCGCAGATGCCGGTGCAGGCGAACGACCGTGCGGCGCAGCGGCGCAAGACGCCGCCGCTCGTCGCGGTTCTCGCTGTCATAGACCATATCCTCGATGGCGTTGAGTTCTTCCGTCGTCTCCATCACCAGATTGATGAGCGAGCGCTGGAATTCCGCCACCAGCCCCTCGAAGACATGCGACGGCGTGAGGTAACGATTGGAATTCTTGTCGACCGCCGCCTTCAGCCGGTCCACCGAATGCAGCGGCTGTAGCCGGGTGGTGATGATGAAACGGTCGCTCACCGCGAAATGCAGCCAGCCGAAATCGCGCGTTTCCTTGTCGAATTCCCGCTGGAAATCGACCAGCGTGCCATAGAGCGATTTTTCATCGACCACGATGGAAGGATGGGTCTCATGGGTGGTGAGGCTTGCCCGTGCCGCCGGATCGAGACCGACGATCGTTTCGAGAAAGCCCGCCACCCGCTGGTCGGCGAGGTTGAGATGCAGCCAGTAGAACCCCTCATAACCGGCCATTTCGTCGAAGCCGGCATCGGGTGCTAGGCGGCGGCATGGGGCCGTTCCCGGCTGGAAGTGGTAGGCCCAGACAAGGCCGGGAATGGTGGGCGTTATGAGATCCATCGTGGCAGTCCTGACTGGCTGGATGGGAGGAGGGGAGGCGCCCGTCGTTCCGGTGTGGGAGCGGCAGCGGCGAGGCGCCTTTCAGCGCATGCTGAGCAAATTCATATGACAGTTTTATAACAAACCTGCCGAAATGGTGGGAATTTTCAAATTGACGTTTACGTAAAAATCATTTAGCCCGAGGGCAGTAGCAAGATGCAAGAGCTTCGGGAGGAGGCAGCATGTATAGCGCGCCGGTGGATGATATCGCCTTTACACTCAAACATGTGGCGGGTCTTGAAGACGCGCTGTCAAAGGGTGTGCTGGGAGACCTCAGCGAAGATCTCGTCGATGCCATTCTGCAGGAAGCCGGTCGCTTCGCAACCGGAGAGGTTGCGCCGCTCGCCGAGATTGGCGACCGCCAGGGCGCGAAGCTCGCTGACGGCAAGGTGACGACGCCGGATGGCTGGGCCGATCTTTATCGCCGCTGGGCGGAAGCGGGCTGGAACAGCCTGACCGCGCCGGAAGAATTCGGCGGCCAGAACCTGCCGCATATGCTGAATGTCGCAGCGCTCGAAATGTGGAATTCCGGCTCCATGGCCTTTGCGCTGGCGCCGACGCTGACCATGGGGGCCGTGGAAGCGCTCGTCGCCCACGGCAGCAATGATCTGAAGCGCATCTATCTTCCCAAGCTGGTCTCCGGCGAATGGACCGGCACCATGAACCTCACCGAACCGCATGCGGGATCGGACCTCGGTGTGCTGAAGACCCGTGCGGAGCGCAATGGTGACGGCACCTACCGCATCTTCGGCCAGAAGATTTTCATCACCTGGGGCGAACACGACGCGGCGGACAATATCATCCACCTCGTCCTCGCCCGCCTGCCGGATGCGCCGGCCGGAACACGCGGCATCTCGCTGTTCCTCGTGCCGAAATTCCTGCCCGATGAAAACGGCGCGCCGGGCAGCCGCAACGACCTGTTCTGCCATTCGCTGGAGCACAAGCTCGGCATTCATGGCTCCCCCACCTGCACGATGATTTTCGGCGACGGCAAGTTCGGTGACGAAAAGGGTGCTCTCGGCTGGCTGGTCGGCGAGGAGAACAAAGGTCTCGCCTGCATGTTCACCATGATGAACAACGCCCGCTTGGCCGTCGGCATGCAGGGCGTGGCGATCTGCGAGGCGGCAACCCAGAAGGCGATCGGATATGCGAAGGAGCGCACGCAGGGCAAGGCGCCCGGCTGGCAGGGCTCCGGCATGAGCCCGATCATCGAACATCCGGATATCGCCCGCACATTGCTGACGATGAAGGCGCTGACGCAGGGGTCACGGGCGATTTCCTTCAGCTGCGCCCATGCCATCGACATGGCGCATGCGACCGAAGACGCCCATCAGCGCGCTCACTGGCAGGAGCGCGCTGCCCTTCTGACACCGATTGCCAAGTCCTTCTCCACCGATGCCGGCGTCGATGTCGCTTCCATGGGCATTCAGGTGCATGGCGGCATGGGCTTCATCGAGGAAACCGGCGCGGCGCGTTATCTGCGCGATGCCCGCATCGCCCCGATTTATGAAGGCACCAACGGCATTCAGGCCATCGATCTGGTGTTGCGCAAGCTGCCGCTCTCCGAGGGTGCGCAGGTGCGCGGTTTTATCGCCGAACTGCGCGAGATCGCCGCCCGGACAGCGGCTTCGAACCGCGACGATCTCGGCGAGACCGCCCGTTATCTCGAAGCCAGCCTCAACGATCTGGAAACGGTGACCGACTGGCTGCTCTCCCGCATCAAGGCGGGCGAAACTGAAACCGCGCTTGCCGGAGCGACGGCCTATCAGCGCCTCTTCGGCCTAGCGCTCAGTGGCGCCTATCTCGCTAAAGGCGCTTTGGCCTCCGTCGATGATGGCAGGGGCGAGCACCGCGCAGCCCTTTGCCGTTTCACGGCGGAAAACCTGCTGGCGGAAACGGCTGCGCTGAAGGACCGCGTCATCTCAGGCGCGGCAAGCCTTGCCGCCGCCCGCACCCTGTTGGCTTGAGGAGTTTCAGATGTCGGACGATCACATTCTCGTCGAGCGGGTCGGCCATGCGCCGGAGGTTCTGACCATCCGCTTCAATCGGCCGGAAAAGAAAAACGCCATCACCGATGCCATGTATCTGCGCATGGCCGAGGCATTGCATGCCGCCAATGCGAATCCCGAAATCCGGGTGGTCGTATTTCTCGGCACGGAAGGCTGCTTTTCCGCCGGCAACGACATGGCCGATTTCCTGGCCTTCGCCATGTCCGGTGGCAAGGGCAAGCTTGCGGCACTCGAACTTCTGAAAGCGCTCGTCGCCTTCGAAAAGCCGCTGGTATCCGGCGTGGATGGGCTCGCCATCGGCATCGGCACGACGCTCAATCTTCATTGTGACCTGACGGTTGCCGCCAGCCGCAGCCTGTTCAAGACGCCTTTCGTGGATCTGGCACTGGTGCCGGAAGCGGCCTCCAGCCTGCTCGTGCCGAAGCTCATCGGCCACCAGCGCGCCTTTGCGCTGCTGGCCATGGGCGAGGGTTTTTCCGCCGAACAGGCATGGCATGCCGGGCTGATCTGGAAAGTCGTCGCCCCCGAACATGTGGAGAGCGAATCGCTGGCGCTCGCCACCCGGCTCGCCGCCAAACCACAGCAGGCGCTGAAGATCGCCCGCGATCTGGTGCGCGGCAACCCGGACGATGTTCTTGCCCGCATCGAAGAAGAAGGCCGCCATTTCATCGCGCAGCTGCAAAGTTCGGAAGCGCGCGCCGCCTTCGAGGCCTTCATGCGCCGTTGAGCGCGCACAAGACGACGGGACGTTGCTTGTCATTCGGGAGTGCGCGCCACTTGTTTCTTCTCCCCGCGGGAGAAAAAACAGGCGGCATCCCCTGCGTTCGAAGCCCTGTGCTTGTGAATGCGGATTATGTATGGTCGCGCCAACCGGTCCAGTAAAGGTGAAGGCCTCCGCATGCGTCACGTCGTTTTTGTTCTGTCCGTCTTACTCTCCGCCGTAACCGTTGCAGAAGCGGCCGTGACTGCGCCTTTGTCGGTTTCGAGCAGCGACGTCATCCTGGCGCAGTCCGCGGATGACGATAGTCCGAATTTTTATTCCGGCAATAATCGTGACCACCAGCGCCGCGCCCGTTTCGTCTGCGTCATCACCCCGCCGGAAAGCGCCAATCGCCGCCGGCCTTATATCTGCCCGCTGGAACGGGGTCGTGTTGGCGGTTCCTGCCGCTGCTCGGGCGTGGTCGGCAATGGCACGGTCGATACGGCCTGGTGATCATTTCTCCAGTACCGCCACGGCTTCCACATGCGGCGACCACAGGAACTGGTCGACCGGCGTGACGCGGGTGATGCGATAGCCGCCTTCCGTGAGGATGGCGAGATCGCGCGCGAGCGTCAGCGGATTGCAGCTTACCGCAACGATCTTCTTCACCGTGCTGCGGGCGAGTTCCTTGCACTGGAATTCCGCGCCGGCGCGCGGTGGATCGAAGACGACGGCATCGTAATTCTTGAGTTCGCTGACCATCAGCGGCCGGCGGAAGAGATCGCGCTTCTCGACGCTCACCGGCTTCAGGCCCTGCGTGTTGCGGGCGGCGAAATCCAGCGCCTTCAGCGGCTTGTCTTCCGCTTCCACCGCATGCACCTTGCCGACGCGCGCAAGCCGCAGCGCAAATGTGCCGGAACCGCAGAAGAGATCTGCAATGCGTTTGGATTTGCCGACATGGGCAAGCACAAGCTCGGCCATGGCATCTTCCGCCTGCTTCGTCGCCTGCGTGAAACCGCCGGCCGGTGGCGAAACCGGAACGCCGCCGAATTCGATGATCGGCTTTTGCGGTTCGATCAGGATTTCACCCGAGAGTGAAACGCGGGCAATGCCGCGCATGGCAAGCACCGTTTCCGTGAGCGTGCGTCGCTGCTTGTCGCTGACCGATTTGATGCCCTCGACGGAAATATCGAGACCGGAGAGCGTTTCGAGAACGGTGATGCGGAACGGCTCGGCATTCGCCACCATGGAAAGGCCGATGGCGCGGATGGCATCGAGCCGCGAGACGATGCCCGGTGAAGTCACGGGACATTCCTCGATGGCGACGATGTGATGGCTGTTCGCTTGGCTGAAACCGAGCAGCAGGCCCTTTTCCGTCCTGCGGGCGGCAAACACCGCACGACGGCGCTCGCCGGGGCGACAGATGACGAGATCGTCCACCGGCGGTGTCAGGCCCTTTGATTTCAGTGCCGAGACCACCAGCTCCCGTTTGAAGGCATGGTAAGGCTGGTCGGCAAGATGCTGCAGCGAACAGCCGCCGCAGGTGCCGTTCTTGCCTTCGGGGCCGAAATGGCGGCAGGCGGGCTCGCGGCGATCCGCCGAGGCTTCGGCTATCGACATGACGGTGCCATGATCCTTCACCTTGGCGATGGCCACCGTTTCGCCTGGCAGCGCGAAGGGCACGTAGACCGGGCCGTCGGGACAGTGGGCGATGCCATCGCCCTGCGCGCCGAGGCTCTTGATGGTGACGGTCTGTGTGCTCATGGCTTTTCGCCTCCGAGAAGAAATTCGAKATTGCCGTCGCCGCCGGAAATCGGCGAGGGAATGAGGCCGAGGCTTTTCCAGCCCATGTCTTCAACGAGCCAGCGTTCCAGCTCTGCCGCAACGGCAGGCGCGGTTTCGGGCTCCTTCAGAAGCCCGGCCTTGCTGATGGCATCGCGCCCGGCTTCGAATTGCGGCTTCACCAGCAAAGCCGCCAGAGCGCCGGTTTCGGCAAGCTCAAGCGCCGGGGCCAGCGCAAGCTTCAGCGAAATGAACGAAACATCCGAGACGATGAAAGTGACGGGCCTGTCGTCCAGGTCTTCCGACGTCAGAGACCGCGCATTCAGCCCTTCGAGATTGGTTACGCGCGGGTCGTTCTCGATCCTCGGATGCATCTGCCCGTGGCCGACATCGATGGCGGTGACGTGTTTTGCGCCCCGCTCGAGCAGCACCTCGGTAAAGCCGCCGGTCGATGCGCCGACATCGAGACAGTCCTTGCCCGATGGATCGAGCCGGAAATGATCGAGTGCGGCCACGAGCTTGAGGGCTGCGCGGGAAACGTAGGCCTGCGCCGGGTCGCTGATGGCGATTTCGGCATTTCCGGCGACAGTCTGGCTGGGTTTGGTGACGATTTTGCCGTTCACACTCACGGTGCTGCGCGAAACCGCGTCGCGCGCACGCGAGCGGCTGGCGAAGTGGCCGAGCGATACAAGAAGCTGGTCAAGCCGTTCATTTTCAGATGTTTTGGACATGGTCCCGTGTCAATGACCGTCAAACTCCGCCGATGCAAGCGATTTATCGCGGGGAAGGGGTTGTCGGCGTGCGCCATCGCTGCGGAAGGCGCTGTTGCACCGCAAAATGAGAAAGTTCGATTAATCCAATATAAAGGCTTGTATTGCACTTTGTCCGCAAGGCCTGTGCGGCCACCGGAACCCCGCCATGATGGCATCTCCTTCCATTCCTTAAATTGCGACCGTTGCAGCGCAGACGCCTGCTTCGAGGCATCGGGTCGCCGAGAGAGTTTGCGATGTCGTTGAAAAATCTCCCCATTAACCTGAAGCTCATAGCCACCTTCTGTGCCTTGATGAGCGTGTGCCTGCTCGCTTCCGCGGTCGTGTTCTGGCAGACGTTGGGGAGCGAGCGTGTCACGCTCGAAAACAACGAGACCAAGGATATCATCCAGGCCGTGGATGGCGCGACGGCTGCCATGCTGGAACAGGCCGTCAACCAGCGCGGCTTCCTGCTGTTCCGCAGCGACAGCACCTATAATGATGTGTTCGCCCAGCGCGACCTGATGCTGAAGAAGCTCAATGAAGCCCGGGCTCTCGCCGCCGGCCAGTCGGATATCCTGAAATCTATCGATGATATGGAAAAATCTGCTACCGTGTTCTTCAAGGAACTGGCGGAACCGCAGATCGCCGCCCGCAAGACGACGGAAGCGCCGATTTCCGAAATCATCGAGATCGGCCGTAACCAGGCGAAGGGCCAGCTCGATGGCTTCCGCGCTTCCGCTGCCAAGATCAAGGATCAGCTGAACGGCCTGTCGGCCGTCTATGCGGCCGAGCAGCAGGCCGCGGCCCTCAATCTCAAATACGCCCTTCTGGGTGGTGGCGCCGTTGCCGGTCTCCTGGCCGTCGCCCTCATCTGGGCGCTGTCGCGCTCCATCGTCACGCCGATCGTCGGCATGACGGCGGCGATGAGCCGGCTTGCCGATGGCGACATGACCACGGAAGTTCCGGCTGTCGATCGCGGTGACGAAGTCGGCAAGATGGCGAAGGCCGTTCTGGTCTTCAAGCAGGCCGGGCTGGAAAAATCCCGCCTTGCCGGCGAAACCGAGCGCATGCGCTCGGCAACCGAGGCCGAACGCCGCCGCAACGAGGAAGAAAAGGCAAGAGACGAGGCCGCAAGCGCCTTCGCCAGCGCCGAGCTTGGCAAGGGTCTTGCCGCCCTTGCGGATGGTGATCTTTCCTATCGCATCGAAACGCCTTTTGCGCCTGCCATCGATCCTGTCCGTCTCAATTTCAACGGCGCTGTCGACAAGCTGCAGCAGGCGCTGCGCACGGTCGGCGAAAATGCCGCCGCCATCAATGCGGGTGCTTCGGAAATGTTGTCGGCTGCAGACGACCTGTCCCGCCGCACCGAACAGCAGGCGGCGTCCATCGAGGAAACCGCCGCAGCACTGGAAGAAGTCACCACCACCGTGCGTGATAGCGCCCGCGGCGCGGAAGATGCCGGCAATCTGGTCCAGCGCGCCCGTGCCGGTGCGGAAAAGTCCGGCGTCGTGGTCCGCAAGGCGGTTGCCGCCATGCGCGAGATCGAGAAATCCTCGGGCGAGATCGGCAATATCATCGGCGTGATCGACGACATCGCCTTCCAGACCAACCTGCTGGCGCTGAATGCCGGTGTGGAAGCGGCCCGTGCCGGGGATGCCGGCAAGGGTTTTGCGGTGGTTGCGCAGGAAGTCCGTGAGCTTGCCCAGCGTTCCGCCAATGCCGCCAAGGAAATCAAGACGCTGATCGGCGCTTCCAGCCAGCAGGTGGAAAACGGCGTCAATCTGGTCGACGAGACCGGCAAGGCGTTGGAACTCATCGTCGCGGAAGTCGAAGAGATCAACGCCCATGTCAGCGCCATCGTCGTTGCCGCCCGCGAACAGGCGACCGGCCTGCAGGAAATCAATACGGCCGTGAACACCATGGATCAGGGCACGCAGCAGAACGCCGCCATGGTGGAGCAGCAGACCGCCGCCAGCCATTCCTTGGCCCGCGAGGCGGAAGCGCTGAACAGCCTGCTCGGCCAGTTCAGAATGGACGGTATGCGCGCTGCTGTCGCGAGTGCCGGCGGATATTCGGCGCCGCGTCAGTCCTCCGCCAAGCCCGCCTTCCAGCCCGCGCCCGCCGCACCGATGCGCAAGGCGCCGGTGAAGCCTGCCTCCGCAGCTGCGCGGCCTGTCGCTTCTCCCGCCCGCGCGCTTGGCCAGAGCCTTGCCCGCGCCTTTGGCGGTGCCGCCGAGGCACCGGCCGCGAAGGATCAGGACTGGACGGAATTCTGAGATCGTCTTTCAGACTGAGTAATGGAAAACGGGGCCGCAAGGCCCCGTTTTTTTGCATCAGCTCTTGAGACGGGGACATAGTTACGTTCCCTGCAACCGGAACATCCGCGCGAAAAACTGCTCATCGGACAGTCGGTGAAGCAGGGCGGCAATAACGGCGGTTGCCGCAACGGCGAAAACAAGCCGCCCGACGAGAACACCATAGACATCGGCGCCCAGCGACATCACCACCAGCGTGTCTTCGATCACGCTATGGGCAAAGCCCATGAACACGCAGGAGAGAAACACCTGGCGTGGTGAGACCGCCCCCGATTGCGCCTCGCGGATCAGGAAACCCGCGCCATAAGAAATCCCCAGAAACAGGCCGATGGCGGTGAGATGTTCCGCCTCGCCGCGAATACCGGCAAGACGCAGGAGCGGTGAAAGCGCCTTCATCATCAGCGCCAGCAGGCCGGTCACGCGAAGGATTTCAAGTCCGAACGACAAAGCGAGAAGGATGACAAACATCCAGACCATGGTTTCCCCAAGGCCGAGGAAATAACCCGTCCAATCGGGTGTGGCGCCCATTGCGATCCAGGCCGGGTTCACCGGGGCGGACAGCCATCCCGTGGCTTCCAGAATCTGGTGCAGGAGAAACGCATAAAGCAGGCCGCCGGCGATGCGCAGCAGCGTGGAAACGAGCATGCCCGGTCCCGCCTTGGCGATGATCTTCTGTTCGATGGGCAGGGCATGCGCAAAGAGGATGAGTGCGGAAAAAACGGTGATATCCGCGACGCTCAATGACGATGCGGGAACGAGGGTGAAGATGAGCGGCACCGCCCCCCATATGCCGACCAGCATGGCCGTCAGCCAGGCAAGACCGAGCTCCGGGGGAAGTCCGATAAGGTTCATGACGGGCGCAAAGGCAGGTGCCACCGCCTCGATTGCCCCCATTCTCGATAAAACTTCGGTCAATATGGCGATCGGAACCGTGATCCGCACGAGCACCCAGTAAATTCCGAGCGTTTCCCGCGTTTTCTGCCGGACGGTTGCGAAAAATGGCATGTGAGACTCCCTGAAGGTTTGTCCCTTTTCTCTAGGCTGAAGCCATTCGCATTTGTGGTCAAAGATTGCACTATCTTGCAATTTTATTGCAAATTGGCCGCAGGTGGATATGCTGCCGGCATGGATCGGATCGACCTGAAACTTTTGAATCTTTTGCAGAACGATGCATCGCGCACCAATGTGGATATGGCCGATGAGGTGGGGCTGTCCCCTTCCAGCTGCCTGCGCCGCCTGCAACGGCTGCGCAAATCGGGCGTGATCGACCGCATTGTCGCGATCCTCAATCCCGCCAAGGCGGGGCGCGTTCTCAAGGCGCTGGTGACGGTGGAGCTGAAACTGCATGGAGAGCAGCATATGCGCCGCTTTCTGGATATTGCGAGCGCCGAAGAGGCGGTGTCGCAAGCCTATGCGGTCACCGGCGCGAGCGATGTCGTGCTGATGCTGCGGCTGCGCGACATGGAGGAATTCGACGCGCTCTGCGACCGGCTGTTCCGCGACCAGCACAATGTCGCGCGCTTCTTCACCATGGTCGTCATCAAGACGGCGAAAGAGGAAACCGCGATCCGGCTTTAACCGGAACCGTCGCGGTTTTTCAGAAAGGTAATTTCCAGATGGCGCCTCGCGTTAAACTGAAAATTCTGGATGGTTCCTATGGAATTGCCCGGCTTGCTGCGTCCGAGGCCATTCCGGCATGGGCCGATGGTGGCGGGTTTGTCAGTATCACCCGGACCGATGATGAACTTTCCATCGTCTGCAGGAGAGATCGCATACCGCAGGATGTGCGGGTTGATCAGGGTTGGTCGTGTTTCAAGTTTCAGGGTCCGTTTGCCTTTGATGAGACCGGCATCGTTCTGTCGGTCATCGAACCGTTGTCGACCAATGGAATAGGAATATTCGTGGTTTCGACTTTCGATGGCGACCACCTGCTGGTGAAATCGAATGATCTGGAGAAAACGGTCGACCTCTTGGCAAATGCAGGGCATTCACTCATTTAAAAATCCATTTTGCCACGACGGCTTTTCTGAAGAGGTGCGTTTTGAACAGTGAAATCGAACTCCCGGTGCAACAGCAGCTGGAGGCCTATAATGCCCGCGACATCGATGCATTCATGGCCTGGTGGGCGGATGATTGTCAGTATTATGCCTTCCCGGCGACGCTTCTGGCAGGAAGTGCGGCAGAGATACGAGCGCGCCACATCGAGCGCTTCAAGGAGCCGGATTTGCACGGGGAACTGCTGACGCGCGTTATTGTCGGAAATCTCGTCATCGACCACGAAACGGTCACGCGGAACTTTCCGGAAGGAAAGGGAGAGGTCGACGTTGCCTGCATTTATGAAGTCGAAAACGGCAGGATCGCCAAGGCGTGGTTCAAAATAGGCGAGCCGCGGATATTGTCGCAAAAATCCTAACGTGGGCAGAGGACCCGCGCCTCGTGCGCGGGGCCTCTTCGCGGTCCATTTTGTTATGCCGCGTGATCGGCCCGCATGGGATGCCAGACGGAAATATCCCGCGGCGCATCCAGAAGATCGGGCAGGGCGTCATGCCATGCCTGCCGATAGGGGCGGTGGATCTGAACGTCGATGACGTCCTGATGGTCGCTCCAGGTCTCGTGCAGCAGGAAGCGGTTCTCGTCTGCGCCATCCCGGTGCAGGGTTGCGTTCAAGAAGGTCTTTTCGTGCCGCATGGCGTCGAGCAGCGCGTTCAGCAATTCTAGAAAACGCTCGCGCTGGCCGGGGCGCACCTGAAAGCCAATGAGATAGGTGGTGTGCACGGGTCTTACTCCTTGGTGCCTTGCATCAGTGCCGCGCGGGTTGCAGCATCGGCGGGGTAGAAACATTCCAGCACCAGTTCCGACAGCGTCACATCCGTCGCCGTGCCGAAAACCGTTGTGGTTGAAATGAAGCTCAGGATAGCGCCCGAAGACGGATCACGAAGCTGGAGCGGTATCGCCAGCGGATCTGCCCCGGCGGCATGGGCAGAAAGCTTCGGTGCGGGATAGACCGCAAGCTCCGCATGCAGGCGGGAAAGCACCACGTCTCCGGTTTCTTCCACCTGTCGTTTCAGCCGTTCAAGCAGATGGTGACGCCATTCGGCAAGGTTGACGATGCGGGAACTTAAGCCATCCGGATGCAGGCTCAGCCGCAGTGCGTTCAGTGGCGGCTGAAGCAGGTCCCGGGAAACGCCGGCGAGCAGCGACGTGATCGCATCATTGGCAAGGACAACATTCCAGTGCCGGTCGACGGCAAGGGCGGGGAAGGGCATGTGCCCATGCACGACGGTTTCGACGGCTTGCCGGGCTGCCGCCATATCCGGCGCATCCAGCGATCGTTCGGAATGGACAGGCGCATAACCCGCCGCCAGCATCAGCCGGTTGGCGGCGCGGGCGGGCATTGAAAGCTGTTCCGCCAGCCTCACCAGCATTTCGCGGCTGGGGGACGAGCGCCCGCTTTCGACAAAACTCAGGTGACGTGCGGATATTTCAGCCTCTACCGCCAGATCGAGTTGGCTCAATCTGCGACGGGCTCGCCATTCCTTCAGCACCTGGCCGACATGTTCTCGATGATGTGTCATGCCCCGCAACCTAGCAGAAGATATCGCCAATGCGATTACCTCGCAGGTAATTGTTCCGCTTCCCCATCCCCGCCATGCTCAGGCCGTCAACCCAAAGGAGCGCAATCATGACACAGCATCTCGCAATCGCCGAAACCTATCTCGCGGTCTGGAACGAGGAAGACGGCGAACGCCGCAGGCAGCTGATCGGCAAGGCATGGGCGGAAACGGCCCGTTATATCGACCCCCTGATGCAGGGTGAGGGCCAGAAGGGAATAGCCGCAATGATCGAGGCGGCGCGGCAGAAATTTCCGGGTTATCGCTTCGTGCTCACCGGCACCCCAGATGGCCACGGCGATTTCACCCGTTTCTCATGGCGCCTGATTTCGCCCGATGGAGACGATGTCGCTGGCGGTACCGATGTCGTCAGCCGCGATGCCGACGGACGGATCGACAATGTCGTCGGTTTCCTTGATGGCGCGGCGGCATAAAACAGTGACGAGGGGCGGGATCATCTGCCCGCCTCCTTCACCTCGGGAAGCTTGCTTCAGCCAGCAAATCCCACACCGGCCTGACGCTGGCCAAGCGCATCGAACACGGTGGAAACGATGCCGGCGCGGTCGAGGCCGGCATTGGCATACATGGTCTCGGGCTTGGCCTGTTCCACCCACTGGTCGGGCAGGGTCAGCGTCCGGACCTTGGGTCCATGGTCGAGCAGACCGGCGCTGGCCATGAAATGCAGCACATGCGCGCCAAAACCGCCAACGGAACCTTCCTCGATCGTCACCAGAACCTCGTGATGGGCGGCAAGCTGGCGGATAAGGTCGAGATCGAGCGGCTTGGCGAAGCGCGCATCGGCAACCGTGGTGGAAAGACCGGCGGCATCGAGATCTTCGGCGGCCGCAAGACATTCCGCCAGCCTGGTGCCGAAGGAAAGGAGCGCAACCTTGGTGCCTTCCTTGATAATGCGACCCTTGCCGATCTGAAGGATCTCGCCGCGTGCCGGCATTTCGACACCGACACCTTCGCCGCGCGGATAACGGAAGGAAATCGGGCCTTCATCGTAAGCCGCCGCCGTGCGGACCATATGTTTCAACTCCGCCTCGTCGGCCGCCGCCATCACCACCATGCCGGGCAGGGTGGCGAGGAACGTCGTGTCGAAGGAGCCGGCATGGGTCGGTCCATCCGCGCCGACAAAACCGGCGCGGTCGATGGGGAAACGCACGGGCAGGCTCTGGATCGCCACATCATGTACCAGCTGGTCGTAACCGCGTTGCAGGAAGGTGGAATAAAGCGCGCAGAACGGCTTGTAACCGTCAGCCGCGAGCCCGGCCGCAAAGGTGACGGCGTGCTGCTCGGCAATGCCGACATCGAAGGTGCGAGACGGGAAAAGCTCGGCCATCTTGTCGAGGCCGGTACCATTCGGCATGGCGGCCGTCACACCGATGATCTTGTCGTCGAGGGTGGCTTCCTGGATCAGCGCTTCGGCAAAGACGCTGGTATAGCTCGGCGCATTCGGCTTGGCTTTCGCCTGCGCGCCGGTGATGACGTCGAACTTGTTGACGCCGTGATATTTATCCGCTGCCGCTTCCGCCGGCGCGTACCCCTTGCCCTTCTGCGTCACCACGTGGATGAGGACGGGGCCTTTCTGGTTGTCGCGCACATTGCGCAGCACCGGCAGCAGGTGATCGAAGGAATGACCGTCGATCGGGCCGATGTGATAGAAACCAAGCTCCTCGAACAGCGTGCCGCCGGTCACGTAACCACGCGCATGGGTCACGGCGCGGGTAATGGCGCGGTCGATGGTCTTGCCGAGATAGGCCGTCAGTTTCTTGCCGAAATCGCGAAAGCCCATATAGGTGCGGCCGGAGGCAAGACGCGCCAGATAGGCGCTCATCGCGCCCGTCGGCGGCGCAATCGACATATCGTTGTCGTTGAGGATGACGATCAGCCGCGCATCGAGCGCGCCGGCATTGTTGAGCGCCTCAAACGCCATGCCGGCCGACATGGAACCGTCGCCGATTACGGCGATCACCTTGCGGTCGCTGCCATCGAGCCCTGCCGCCACCGCCATGCCCAGACCGGCGGAAATGGAAGTGGAGGAATGGCCGGCGCCAAAATCGTCATATTCGCTTTCGGCCCGCCGGGTGAAACCGGAAAGCCCGTCCTCCTGCCGCAAGGTACGGATGCGATCACGCCGGCCGGTCAGGATTTTGTGCGGATAACATTGATGGCCGACATCGAAGATCAGCCGGTCTTCGGGCGTGTTGAAAACCTTGTGAATGGCAATCGTCAGTTCCACCACGCCGAGGCCGGCGCCCAGATGGCCACCGGTTTTTGACACGGCATCAATCATCTCGTCGCGCAGTTCCCGTGCCAGTTCCGGCAGGTCGCGATCATCGATCTCCTTGAGATCGGAGGGAAAATTCACCCGGTCGAGCAATGGTGTCTGTGGCATTCCGGTCAATCGTTCGGCCTTTTCTGGTGGTCCGCAGGGCAACCTCCGCCGCGAAAGCCGGCGGGTCAGCCCTGCATGTCGTACACTTCTATAGAATTTCAACCTTCCGGCAAAGGGACAAACTCTTCTTCGTCGCCGGGAACGATATCGAAGCGTCCGGTTCTCCACTCCTGTTTGGCCTGTTCTATGCGTTCTTTTGATGACGAAACGAAGTTCCACCAGATGTAACGGCGCTGGTTGAGCGCCGCTCCGCCGAAGATCATGATGTGACAGCCATTGCTGCCGGCCTGCAGCGTGATGTCGTCACCCGGCCGGAAGACGAGAAGCTGGTCGGCGGCGAAGATATCGCCGGCCACATCGAGCGAACCGGACAGAATATAGATCGCCCGTTCCTCATGATCGGCGGAGAAGGGGAATTTCACGCCCGGCTCTAGGGTCAGGTCGACATAAAGCGTATCGGTAAAGGCCGAAACGGGGGAGGTGAGGCCTTCGAATTCGCCGATCACCACCCGGCCGGAAGCGCCCCTGATATCGATCAGCGGCATGTCTTCTTTCGCCGTATGGGCAAAGGCCGGGGCGATTTCTTCCATATGGTCGGGCAGGGCAAGCCAGGTTTGCAGGCCGGACATGGAGAGCGGATGTCCGCGCAGGTTTTCCGGCGTGCGTTCCGAATGCACGATGCCACGCCCGGCCGTCATCAGGTTGATGTCGCCGGGACGGATGACGAGTTCGGTGCCGAGACTGTCGCGATGCTTGATTTCCCCGTCGAACAGATAGGTGACGGTGGAAAGCCCGATGTGTGGATGCGGTTTGACGTCCAGTGCCTCTCCCGCCTTCAGGATCGCCGGGCCCATGCGGTCGAAAAAGATGAAGGGACCGACAAGCCGCCGCTGCCGCGTGGGCAACGCGCGACGCACCGCAAAGCCGCCAATATCGCTGGTACGGGGAATGATGAGGTTCTCGATGGCATCGCAGGCAAAAGCATCACCCGCGACAGGATCGTTACCGGGAAAGAAGGACATGGCTTGCTCCTCGTAGCGTTACACGAAAGCTTACCACGAACGGAACGGGGTGGGAGCGTCGGAATGGTGAACGCAGCGTCACACCGTTCAACAGGACGTGTTTACTCCCCGTCGAGCGGCTCCACACCCTGCGGCTTGCCCGCACGGTCGAGGCGGATCTTCTCGATTCGCTTCTCGGCGGCGTTCAGGAGCGTCTCGCAGTGCTTCTTCAGGGCTTCGCCGCGGTCATAGATGTCGATAGATTCATTGAGCGCAACATCTCCGCGTTCCAGGCGGGCGACAATGCTTTCCAGCTCGGCGACGGCCTTCTCGAAGGAGTATCCGCTTATATCGGCTGCGTTGGCATTTTCCGTCATGTTCAACCCTTCATCATTCTCAAAATATGCATGGCTGCCGATTCCGCCAGCCCTTCCAGATCATAACCACCTTCAAGCAGGCTGACGACCCGGTTCGATGCGTATTTGTCGGCCATTTCCAGAAGCCGGCCCGTCGCCCAGTCGAAATCCTCGCCCACGAGATTGATCTGCGCCAGCGGATCGCGGTGATGCGCATCGAAACCGGCGGAGATGAGGATGAGATCGGGCGAAAAATCGGCGATCGCCGGCAGGACGCGGGATTTGAACGCCTCACGGAAATGCTCGCTGCCGGTATTGGGCGAAAGCGGCGCGTTGACGATGTTGTTCTTTACGCCGGTCTCGTTCTTGTCACCGCTCCACGGGTAAAGCGGCATCTGGTGGGTGGAACAGAACAGCACGGAGGTATCGTTCCAGAAAATTTCCTGCGTGCCGTTGCCGTGGTGCACGTCCCAGTCGACAATGGCGATGCGCTCCGCCCCATGGGCCTTCTGCGCATGGCGGGCGGCGATGGCCACATTGTTGAAAAGACAGAAACCCATGGCCTTGGCGGTTTCGGCATGATGGCCGGGCGGGCGGGCGGCGACGAAGACATTGTCGGCAGCACCGGTAAACACATCATCCACTGCCGCCATGGCAGCACCGATGCCGGTCAGCGCCGCCTGCAGGCTTTTCGGCGAAACGTAGGTGTCGGCCTCGATGCGGTTGATCTCGCCTTCCTCTTCGGGCACCTGCCGCATGACGGCAAGAAGATGCTCTTCCGGATGCGCCAGAAGCACCGCATCCTCATTGGCCTGCGGCGCCTCTTTCCGGATCAGCCGTTCGAAATTCGGGTGTTCAAGCGCGATGTTGAGTGAGCGCAGCCGGTCCGGCCGCTCGGGGTGGCCTTCGGGCGTGATGTGCTCCAGGAAGATCGGATGTTCGTATAAACGCGTCGCCATTCTTTTCCTCCCGAAGAAAGTGTGTTCAGGCGCGCTGCGGCAGAAGCGGATAACCGGCCATTACGGCGCGGCCGGCCAGCGCCGCAAGTACGGCCTTCAGCGCATCGCCCGGAATGAAGGCGAGCGAGCCCATGAAGGCCTTTTCGAAACCGAGCCCGACGACCAGCGCCAGATAGGTGATGCCGAAAGCATAAAGCACGACGACGCCGCCAATCAGGCTGGCGACGAAGAAACCGACGCCCTGCGCCAAAGCCGACTGGCCGCGATGGACGAATTTTTCCGAGAGAAAGCCCGTCACGAAAACGGCCGCGATCCAGCCGATCAGGAAGCCCGTCGTCGGTGTGGTGAAGATGGAAAGGCCGCCGCGTCCGCCCGAGAGCACCGGCAGGCCGATGGCGGCGATCAGGATCGTCAGCAGAACCGCGAGCGTGCCGCGTTTTGCCCCCAGCACGACACCGGCCAGCATGACGCCGAGCGACTGCGCGGTGATCGGCACCGGAATGAAACCGAGGGTGATCGGCGGCAGAAGCCCGAGTGCGATGATGATGGCGGAAAACAGCGAAATCAGCACAAGGTCGCGGGTCGTCATGGCGCTCAAAACTCCGGATGGTTGTCTGGCGCCAAGCTTTGGCCTCTGAAACCGCGCGCGTCAATGGCGTCGGCAATGGCATCGGCATCCTTCAACGTCATAATGACGAGCGGCACGATGATGGTGGCCATCCGCACGGGCAGGCCGCGCGCCCGGTGTGCGTCGCGCACCGCATGGTAACGGTTGACGATCTCCGGCACGAAGCGCACGACGAGCCCGACCGCAAGCCCGATATCGGCGGCTTTCACCAGCCCCAGCCTTTCGAGCGGTGCCGCGGCACGGGTAATCTCATCCATGAATTGCGAAATGCTGACGGTGATGGTGACGGCGGTGGCGAGAAACGCAAGCGCCGTGAGCCGCAGAAGATTGACGCTCGCATCCTGGGCCGGCAGCAGCAGATAGCTGAAGGCGGCAACAAGGAGGATGGTCAGCATCACCGGCCGCAGCCGCAGACCGATTTCGCGGAAAGAAAGCCGCGTCTCACGCAGGATGAGGGCAGCGAGCCCCACGGCGCTTCCCAGAAGCAGCAGGTCACGGGTAAGGAACAGCGCGATGCTGAAGCCCATGAGCGTCAGGAGCTTGATGCGCGGCGAGACGCGGTAGAGCCAGCCGGTGCCTTCCACATGCAGCGATTTCATCGCGACACCGCCGCGAGATACCGCGCGACCGCTTCTTCGGGGCCGGCGTCGGCAATCAGGGCGCCCTCGTGGAAAACCAGCACGCGGTCAAAACCTTGAAGCAGCGGCAGGTCGTGGGTGATGACGATCAGCGACTGCGACAGCGCGGCCATGGTTTTCTCGACGATTGCCCGGTTTTTGAGATCAAGCTGATTAGTCGGCTCATCGAGAATGAGGATTTGCGGTTCGGTAACCAGCAGGGCCGCCAGCGCCGCAAGCTGCAGTTCGCCGCCGGAAAGCTCATGCGCGCGCCGTTCCTCGAGATGGGAAATAGCGAGCCGGGCAAGAACGGCCTTCACGCGACTTTCGGTTTCCCCCTTGCCGATGCCAAGCCGCTTGAGGCCGAAGGCGATATCGTCCCGCACGATCGGCAGGATGATCTGGTGCTGCGGATTCTGGAAGATGAAACCGACCGTCTGGAGGACCGCTTTTGCGTCTTTCACGGTGTCGAGCCCGTTGACCGACACCTTACCCTCGTTCGGCTTCGTCAGCCCGTTGATCAGCCGCGCGAAGGTGGTCTTGCCCGAGCCGTTGAGGCCGATCACGCCGATGCGCTTCTCCGTCAGCGTCAGAGACAATGGCCGCAAGGCCTGCCGGCCCTCGAAGGCGACACCTGCGGCGTCGAAACGGATTCCCAAGTTTTCCATGCTTTCTCGCATAATCCACGGCGCAACGATTTCCTAGAGCGAACCGCACTGCTTTCATCATCCCGGCCTTGAGCCGGGATCCAGCCGACGCGCGTCGACGCGGCGGAAAGCGTCTTTTCAACCCAGGGACTTGGGCTGGCTGGATACCGGCTCAAGGCCGGTATGACGGGAAGCAGCGGGCATGACCCCGATCCCATCATCAACAGAAGTGAAATAAAGAACAAAAAAAGAACATTGCAATCGCGAAAAAGCCGTTCTACCTTCCCCTCCATGACGATCAAGGTTTCGAACGAAGCGGCAAGGCGGATTTTTCTGGCGCGGCAGGGGCTTTCCTCTCCGCCCGGCAAGGCGCTTTCCAAGGACGGGCTGCTGCAGCTCATCACCGATATCGGTTTTGTGCAGGTGGACAGCATCGGCACGGTGGAGCGCGCCCACCACCAGATCATCTTCTCCCGCAACCAGACCTACAGGCGAGGCCATCTGACCACGCTGCTGGAAAAGGACCGGGCGCTGTTCGAGCACTGGACGCATGATGCTTCCATCCTGCCGACGGAATTTTACCCCTATTGGAAACACCGCTTCCGCCGCCGCGAGCCAATCATTCAGGAGCGCTGGCGCAAATGGCACGGCGAGGGTTTCGATGCGGCTTTCGGCGAAACGCTGGAGCGCATTGCCGCCACCGGCCCGGTTCTGGCGCGGGAGCTGAAGGAGAAGGGGCATCAATCCGGAGGCTGGTGGAACTGGCATCCGTCCAAGACGGCACTCGAATATCTCTGGCACACCGGCAAGCTGGCGATTGCCGGCCGTGTGAATTTCCAGAAGGTCTATGATCTGGCCGAACGGGTCATTCCCGGCGAACATCACGAAACCGAGGTAGAGCACGCCGAATTCGTCGACTGGGCCTGCCGCGAGGCGCTGAAGCGGCTGGGTTTTGCCACCCACGGCGAAATCGCCGCCTTTTTTGATCTCGTCACCCCGCAGGAGGCGCGGGACTGGGTCAAGAACCATCGCGGTGAATTATGTGAGGTCTCGCTCCTCTCCAGCGATGGCGAGAGTGCCCGCCCGTCCTATGCCTTTGCCGGTTTCACCGCAGACCTTTCCGACGTGCCGGAACCCTCCGCCCGGGTTCGTGTGCTGAGCCCGTTTGATCCGCTGTTGCGTGACCGCAACCGCACGGAACGGCTGTTCGGTTTCTATTACCGCATCGAGGTCTTCGTGCCGGAGCCGAAGCGGCAATATGGCTATTATGTTTTCCCGCTTCTGGAAGGCGACCGGCTGATCGGCCGCATCGACATGAAGGCGGACCGCAAGCGCAGCACGCTGGATGTGCGTCGCCTGTGGCTGGAGCCCGGTGTGCGCGCCTCCGCCGGACGGCTGGAGAAGCTCGACGCGGAACTGTCGCGGCTTGCGAAGTTTACGGGAGTGGAGAGCGTGACTTATCTGGAGGGGTGGCGGGAGGAGTAGGGCGGTCGCTCTATCGCAACGTCATCCCAGCCCTTGAGTCAGGACGAGAGCACGGCATTGGCGGCATATTTCTTCTCCCCGCCGGGGAGAAGGTGGCCCGAAGGGTCGGATGAGGGGGCAGCTTGCGATCTATCGCTGACCGCGCCCCCTGATCCCGCTGCCGCGGACTTCTCCCCCTCGGGGAGAAGAAACAAGCGGTACCCGATCGCTTCATATTCACCGACGGGCGGATTGATGCTCGTCCTCAGTGAAGCTTAGAAATCACCCGATATCCGTCGCAGAAATCTTGATGCCGAACCCTTCGAGGCCGACATAATGGCGCTCGCGGGTGGTCATCAGCTTGATGGAGCTGATGCCGAGGTCTTTCAGGATCTGTGCGCCGAGGCCGATTTCCAGCCATTCATTCTCGCGCGAACGGGCCTGCGCATGGGCCTCATCGGGATCGCGTGCCTTGCGGCGTCCGGCCACCTGGCCAACGCCGACGGAGCCTTCGCGCAGATAAACGATGACGCCGCGGCCTTCCTCGGCGATTTTCTGCATGTAATGCCGCACCGGCTGGCGATCGCCGAACACGTCGTCGGCCACGTTTTCCGGATGCAGGCGCACGGGAATGTCGATGCCGTCGCGAATGTCGCCGAAGATCACCGCCATATGCTGCATCGGATCCCAGGGCAGGGAATAGGTGTGCGCCTTGGCAGGGCCGAAGGGCGTTTCGATGGTGAAGGAGGATTCCAGTTCCACCAGCGTTTCCTTACGCTGGCGATAGGCGATGAGATCGGCGACGGAGACCTGCTTGAGCTGGTGCTTTTCCGCAAAGGCGGAGACCTGCGGTCCGCGCGTCACGGTGCCATCATCATTGACGAGTTCGCAGATGACGCCGATCGGCGGCAGGCCGGCGAGCTTGCAGAGGTCGACCGCCGCTTCCGTATGGCCGGAGCGCATCAACACGCCGCCTTCGCGGGCGATCAGCGGGAAAATATGGCCCGGCCGGGTGAAATCGGCAGCGCCGACATTCGGGTTGGCGAGATTGCGCACCGTCAGGGTGCGGTCATCGGCGGAAATGCCTGTCGTGGTGCCGTGCTTGAAATCGACGCTGACGGTGAAGGCCGTCGTATGGGCGCTGTCATTTTCCGCCACCATGGCATTGAGGTTCAGCCGCTTGGCTTCTTCGCGCGGCATGGGCGCGCAGACGATGCCGGAGGTGTGGCGCACGATGAAGGCCATCTTTTCCGCCGTGCAATGCACCGCCGAAATGATCAGGTCACCTTCGTTCTCGCGGTCGTCATCATCGGTCACGACAACGATTTCGCCGGCTTCGAAAGCGCGGATGGCGTCGACGACGCGTTTCTGGTCGTAAGCCATGGTGGTCCCCCTTATTTCAGTCGGCCGGTCTGGCCACGGTCTCTCAGGTAATGGTCGGCAACGGTGCAGGCGACCATCGCTTCACCGATCGGCACGGCGCGAATGCCGACGCAGGGGTCGTGGCGGCCCTTGGTGCGCACATCGACATTGTTGCCGTCGGTATCGATGGACAGGCGCTCCGTCAGGATGGAGGAGGTGGGCTTGATGGCGAAGCGGGCGATGACCGGCTCACCGGTGGCGATGCCGCCCAGAATGCCGCCGGCATGGTTGGAAAGGAAGATCGGCTTGCCGTCATTGCCCATGCGCATCTCATCGGCATTTTCCTCACCGGAAAGCTCTGCCGAGGCAAAACCTTCGCCGATTTCCACGCCCTTGACGGCGTTGATCGACATCAGGCTGGAGGCGATATCCTGATCGAGCTTGGCATAGATCGGCGCGCCGATGCCGGCCGGAACACCTTCCGCCACCACTTCGACCACGGCGCCGATTGAGGATCCGGCCTTGCGGATGCCGTCGAGATATTCTTCCCACACCGGTACCATGGAGGCATCCGGGCAGAAGAACGGGTTCTGGTCGACCTGGTCCCAATCCCAATTATTGCGGTTGATTTTGTGTTTGCCGATCTGCACCAGCGCACCGCGGACATTCAGGCTCGGCACCACCTTGCGGGCGATTGCGCCGGCGGCGACACGCGCCGCCGTCTCGCGCGCCGAGGAGCGCCCGCCGCCGCGGTAGTCACGAATGCCGTATTTCAGGTCATAGGTGAAATCCGCATGGCCGGGGCGGAAACGCTTGGCGATCTCACCGTAATCCTTGGAACGCTGGTCGGTATTTTCGATCAGCATGGAAATCGGCGTGCCGGTGGTCGTCATCGTCTCACCGTCCTCATCCAGCATCACGCCGGAGAGAATCTTGACGATGTCATCCTCGCGGCGCTGGGTCACGAAGCGGCTTTGGCCGGGCTTGCGCTTGTCCATCCAGTGCTGCACCTCGGCAAGGGTAAACCGGATGCCGGGCGGGCAGCCATCCACCACGCAGCCAAGTGCCGGCCCGTGGCTTTCTCCCCAGGTGGTAACGCGAAAAAGATGACCGAAACTGTTATGCGACATAGTTCTCAAGACCGGAAACAGGGCGCCTGTGGACGGCGCCGTTTAAAACAAGCGGATTTGTCTTAGTGGAAAATCCGGGCAAGGCAAAAGCCTTTCTTTCATCGCAAACGGGATAAGCAGGTGACGTACCGTTCACGACTTGGGAACGGACGAAAAACGACAGTCCCGGCCATGGGCGGTGAAAAGTGATTCGACCGTATCGACTGGGTTTTTTCGAGATGACGAAATTGTAAAAGAGCTGAGGTTTTCCACCTTAAACCGGAGTTTTCCAATATTGCCGGGAAATGCGGTGTAAAAATCACTAACGGCTTGAACGTGATCCCAAATCCGTTCATCAATTGGGCCGAAAATGTCATGGTTGCGGGCAATTTCCGCCACATTCGAAAGGCAATTCTTCATGCATGTAAGGTTTTCACGCAAATCCACGAAAGCTAGATCGATGCGTATGATGATTGCCGCCCTTCTGGCCGCCACCAACCTCCTGATGCCCATCAACAGCTTCGCCCAGAGCGTCGATGTGGAAGGCACGATCAGCAAGATCGACGCGAATGGCCTGAGCATTACGCTGAGCGACGGCAAGACCTATCGCGTGCCGGAAGAGTTCAATTTCGAAGGTCTGAAGGCGGGCGTGAAGGTCGTGGTTTTCTACACGGAAGTGGATGGAAAACGCGTGGTCGACGATCTTCAGGTCGTGCAATAAGGCTTGGCCCTCCTGCTTAACCCTTATGTCAAACGTTCGTTGTGAAACGAGCGTTTGCATCCGTTTCTTCTCCCCGCCGGGGAGAAGTCCGCGGCAGCGGGACGAGGGGGGCAAGGGTAGAGATGTTCGGAGAGCTTGCCCTCTCGTCCGACCCTTCGGGCCACCTTCTCCCTGGGGGAGAAGAAACGAGCGGCAAGGCCCTGCCAAAATACAAGCGTCTCAAGGAGGACGATGCGGAGGGTTATGTTCCGCGATTTCTCACGAAATCCACTCCGCACTATTCCCATCGATCTCGACCCTCAAAATCCGGTCCTGGGGAATCTGCGTTCTCGACGCCTCATCCTTGTCCATACCTGAAACAAGCCGGAAGATTGAGCGGATGACGCCGCCGTGGCAGACGCAGACGGTTGGCCTTTCCACGGAAGAAAGCCATGCGCCGATGCGCCAGGAGAGGATTTCATAGCTTTCGGCATCCTGGCCGGGGGGAATGAAATCCCACTTGTTGGCCTTGCGTGCCTTCACCCGGTCGGGAAATTCCTTCTTCAGCTCGGGCAGGGTCTGCCCTTCCCAGTCGCCGAAGGAAACTTCGATCAGGCGGTCGTCGGTGCGGTAGGCCTTGGGATCGAGACCCATCGCGTCGCGCATCAGTTCCATGGTCTCGCGCGTGCGCCCGAGCGGGCTTGCCACATAGTCGAAATCCATGGCTCGTTCGCCCAGAAGGCGGGCGAGAAGCATGCCATTGCCGACCGCCTGCTGGCGGCCGAAATCATTGAGCGGAATGTCCTTCTGGCCCTGAAGCCGGCGTATCGCATTCCAGTCCGTTTGTCCGTGCCGGATCACATAGACGAGCAAGGCGATACCCCGTTTTCAAACTTCGCAGGCTTAGTCCTTCACGACCGAAATGTCAGGCGCATCCACCGCCTTCATGCCGATGGTGTGATAACCGGAATCGACATGGTGGATTTCGCCGGTCACGCCGGTCGAAAGGTCGGACAGCAGGTAGAGTGCGGACTTGCCGACTTCCTCGATGGAAACGGTGCGCTTCAGCGGCGCATTATATTCGTTCCACTTCAGGATATAACGGAAGTCGCCGATGCCGGAAGCGGCAAGCGTCTTGATCGGGCCGGCCGAAACGGCGTTGACGCGGATGCCGCGATTGCCGAGGTCGACGGCGAGATAACGCACGCTGGCCTCGAGAGCGGCCTTGGCCACGCCCATCACGTTGTAATTCGGCATGACCTTTTCGGCGCCGTAATAGGTGAGCGTGATGATCGAGCCGCCATCATTCATGACCGGCTCTGCGCGCTTGGCGACGGCGGCCAGCGAGAAGACGGAAATGTCCATGGTGCGGTTGAAGTTGTCGCGGCTGGTATCGAGGTAACGGCCGGTCAATTCGTCCTTGTCGGAGAAAGCGATGGCGTGCACGACGAAGTCGATCTTGCCCCAGTGCTTTTCCAGCCCGGCAAAAACCGCATCGATCGTCTCGAGATCGGTCACGTCACAGTGGCCGGCCATGAAGGCGCCCAGTTCCTGTGCCAGAGGTTCGACACGCTTCTTCAGCGCGTCGCCCTGCCAGGTCAGCGCAACTTCCGCGCCCGCGTCGGCACAGGCCTTGGCGATGCCCCAAGCGATGGAACGATTATTGGCGACACCCATGATGAGGCCGCGTTTGCCAGCCATGAGGCCGGATGCCTGAGCCATTTTATGCTCCCTAGTACTTTTGATCGGTCCTGCCTATGGCATAGGCTGCAATCCTGTTCAAGATTGCCAAAGATCATCAACTGTTAGGGAACGTAACAAAGGGTGCGTTGTCCCGGCTATTCGCAAAACTTTCACAAATAAAGGCCTTCGCGCATGTGCCGCATCAGGTCGGTCACCTTTTCATCCGGCTTTTCGAGCAGGATGATGCGCAATTCGATGACGAGATCACCCCTTCCGCCCTCGCCATCGGCAAGGCCCTTGCCGGCGAGCCTCAGCACGCGGTCCGAGCCGGACCAGGCCGGGATGGTGATGTTTTCCTCACCGAGCGGTGTTCCGACCTTCGTTTCGCAGCCCAGAACCGCGTCGCTGAGCGAAATCGGCAAGGTGGTGTGAATATCGAAGCCACGCAGGGAAAAGGCATCGTCGCGGGCGGCCAGCAATGTCACGGCAAGATCGCCGCGCGGCACATTGGCAAGCTTCAGCCCCTGTCCCTTCAGCCGCACGACGTGCCCGTCCGTCATGCCGGCTTCGAGCTGGAAGCGGATCTCGCGTTCGTCGGCAAGCGACACGGTGATCCACCGGTGCTCTAGGAGATCGGCGACGGTGACGGTGGCCTCCGCCGTAATATCCGGCGCCTTTTCCGCAGCGGGCTGCGCGGGGCGGAAACGACGCACGAGAGCGTTGAAGAGATTGGCGGCCAGCGAAGCGGGTGCTGTCCTGTCATCGCCTGTGCCGGGTTGGATGGGTTCGCCGGCGGCGGGTATGTCGCCTTTCGCGGAACTCGCCGCGGCCTTCGCCGCTTCCGCAGCCTGCTGCACCTTGGGGTCGTTCTGCGCTTCCGCACCAAAGATCCGCTCGACGATATCTTCGGCGGTTTCCGCCTTGGCGTCGGTTTTCTGGCCGGTCTGTGCCCGGTTGCGGGCATCCGCGCGGGCCAGTTCCTCCATCAGCTTTTCTGCGGCCTTGGCGCGCTCGGCGGCCTCGCGGGCGGCTTCCCGCTGCTGCATGATGGTCTGGTCGCGCTGCTTCTTCTCGGCCGCCTTGCGGGCCTGATCGTAAAGATCGCGCTTCCTGGGGTCTTTCAAAAGGTCATAGGCCTGGCCGATCTCGGCGAATCGCGCCGAAGCATCGGGATCGTCGCGATTGGCGTCCGGATGGACGGTTTTCGCCTTCGTGCGCCAGGCGGCCTTGATTTCCTCGTGGCGGGCGTCACGTTTCACGCCAAGGATCGAATATGGATCGCGCATGCGAAACACCAGTTACGTTGGCTCAGGCGCTGCCGCCCTTCATGGCGCAATCCTGAAACTAACCCCTCCGAAAAGGGGTGCCCGCGATCATTCGCCTGCACGCCCTCGGTTTAATCAACGTCGACTGTTGCAATAAGTTGCTAATCACTCCTTTACGGAGGAAGCGCGCCGCACCCGGGCCGGCTCTATTCCATGTACCAAGGTAAATAGATTATTTCTGCTCGAAGCGGGTCAGCAGCCATTCGCCGGTTTCCGACAGGCAGGCCTGTCCGGAATAGCTCGCCACGCCATCGAAGGAGTGGCGCGTCGTCCTGAAATCGCGGCAGACGAAACCGCTCGATTTGTCTTCGTGAATGGCGGTAACGACGCCGGCACTACCGGTGGCGGCATTGGCCCAGGGCAATGGCTGGTCGGCGAGCTTGGCGAGATCGGCCGACGTCACGGCGTTGCGGATCGTCGCATCGTCCGTCTGCGGTGCATTGTTCGGCTGGTTGGGAACGGAAGCCGTGGAAAGCGAGCGGTCGACCTTGTCGCCGCCGAACAGATCGAGGCTGACGCATCCGCTCAGCACCACAAGCATTGACACGACGGCGGAAACTTCCGCTATCGACGAAAGGAGGCCCTTTGTTCGACTGTTCGACTTTGCTATGACGGTCACCATCTTTCGCCAGAGATCATCTCTGGGGTCCAAATCAGCTCGGGAGCATTTTAGTCAATATGTCGGAAACGGGGTTAACATCCAGTGACTTCACGGAAGAAAATGAACCGTTCACGCTTTTTGCCGAATGGCTGAAGGATGCAACGGCTTCCGAAATCAACGATCCGAACGCGGTTGCGCTTGCCACTGTGGACGAAAATGGCCTGCCGAATGTGCGTATGGTGCTGCTGAAAGGCGTCGATGACCGCGGCTTTGTTTTCTACACGAATTTCGAAAGCCAGAAGGGTCAGGAGATCCTCGGTCAGAAAAAAGCGGCCATGTGTTTCCACTGGAAGAGCCTTCGCCGGCAGGTGCGTCTGCGCGGCGAGGTGGAGATCGTCACCGACGAGGAGGCGGACGCCTATTATGCCTCACGCCCGCGCGGCAGCCGCATCGGCGCCTGGGCGTCCAAGCAGTCGCGGCCGCTGGAAGGCCGTTTCGCGCTGGAAAAAGCGGTGGCCGAATATACCGCCAGATATGCCATCGGTGAAATTCCGCGTCCGTCCTACTGGTCCGGTTTTCGTATCCGCCCGGTCAGTATCGAATTCTGGCACGACCGCAAGTTCCGCCTGCATGACCGCATCGAATTCCGTCGCGAGACGCCGGACGGTGCATGGTCCAAGGTCCGCATGTATCCTTAAGGGCCATCAGGGCAGGCCGTCACGGCCTGCCTATTTCAGCAGCGAATCAAACAGCGGCAGGCCGATCACGGCGGAAATGGCGATCAGCCCGTAGCAGATGCGCCGGAAAGCCGCTTCGTTGGCAAGCCCGTGCAGTCGCGCGCCGGCATAAAGACCCGCCGCATAAAAGGGCAGCGCCAGCAGGAAAAACACGAAGACTTCCACGGTGAACAGGCCACTGACAAAATAGCTGGCGATGGAAAACACTGTCGAAACCGCGAAATAAAGAATGACATTGGCGCGCACGAAAGCGCCTTTCAGCGCCCCGCCCAGCCAATAGGCGACGACCGGCGGGCCACCCAGTTGCGCAGCCCCCGAAAACAGCCCGGCTAGAAGCCCGGTGGAAAGAGTGAGCGGCGTTTTCGGCCGACCGCTGTAACGCCAGCCGGACACCAGAAACACCAGCAGCACCACGACCACGCCGGAGATGAGCCAGCGCAGGGTCAATGGATCACCCTTCGAAAGCAGCATGGTTCCAAGCGGCACGCCGACAAAGGCACCGGCCGCCATGGTGAAGACCTCGCGCCGGTCCGCCATGCGAAAGGCGGGCGGAATCATGCCGAGCGTCAGGACGCCGTCCACCACCAGCAGCACCGCCGAGGCGATACGCGGCCCGACGATGGCGCTCGCCAGCGGAATGAAGATGAGCGCTGCACCAAAACCGGAAAAACCGCGGGCAAGGCCGGCAAGACAGGCAGCGGCGGCGAACATGGCGAGCAGCATCGGACTATGCGCGGTGATGAGCGATGAGAAAAAATCGAGATGGGACATGGGGGACGGCACGGTTTCGAATAGCTCTTCATTAATCCCGGCTGCGGGGGCTGTCGCGGAAATTCTCTTTCGCGGTAATCGCGCCGTCCTTTCGAATCGACGTTGCCCGAGAATCATGATTAGAGTTGTAGCGCACGAACAAAGGATGAACAAATGCTCTCTGCCCTGATGCACCGGTTCGAGGCCGCCTCGCAGAAATATGCCGATGACAACGGGATCGCCCGTGATCCGGACTGGTACATGCTGAAGCTTCAGGAAGAGGTGGGCGAGGTCACGCAGGCCTGGAACAGATTGACGGGGAGGGGACGCAGCAAAGGCAGGAGCGAAGAGGAGATGAAACGGGATCTGGCCGATGAGACAGCCGATCTCCTCGGCCATGTGCTGTTACTTGCGCATCATAACGGTCTTGATATCGAAGGATCGATCGAGCGGAAGTGGCGCTTCAAGCCACAGGTCTGACGGTTTTGCCATCATGAGAGCGAGACAACAAAGAACAGAATTGCAAGAACCGCGGATATGGGCGTCATGACCCTCCGCTCCGCGCGGCTTCGCGACATGGCGTTCAACCCGATGCTTACCGCGAGAGTGCAGGCGATGGTCCAGATGCCGGGCTCGATCCATGCTCTTGGCCAGAAACTGACGAAACCTGCCTTTTGCAGCAGAAAAGAAGCGGCAATGGCATAAATCGGCACAGAGGCCACGCTGGCGATGCGCTGCATGGCGGGCAGAACTCTGTATTCTCCGCCCCAGGCGAAACGACCGAAGGGCGCACCGGCCGCAAGGGCAATCTGAAATACGGAAAGAGCGAGCAATATAAATGTTGCGAACGATACGGCGAGAAGCTGCATGACCCCTCCGTTCATGGGTCGCGACAATGAATTCGAACAAACCGGCCCCCAGCCGATATGGGTTTCACCATAAGGGCCTATGGCTAAAGGCATGTGACGTGGTTTTCAGGTCTTTGGAAGCGGCAGCTTTTGCAGCAGGTCCGCCACCGCATGCAGGTCGCTCGCAACGGCAATGCATTTTTCCCGCATTTCATCGGTCGGCGGTGCGACATCCGGCACCATGATGGTCATCATGCCTGCTGAGGAGGCGGAGCGGACGCCGGAATAGGAATCCTCCAGCGCCAGGCACAGGCGAGGCTCAAGCGTTAGCCGCCGCGCGGCGGTGAGATAGGGCATGGGTGCGGGTTTCGGCTCGGTATAATCGCCGCGCGCGACGATGGTGTCGAAACGCCTGAGAAGATCGTAAGGGCCGAGATGGCGCGTCACCGAATCGTGCCGTGACGAGGTGGCGATGGCGCGGCGGATATCGAGCCTGTCGAGAAGATCGAGGATTTCAACGACGCCGGGTTTCAGCGCCACGCCATCCGCCATCATCAGGCCAAGATGCCGAAGCCAGGCGTCCCGGAAGGCCTCGATCGGAAAATCCGCGCCATAATCGGCAAAAATGGTGCCGGTGATCACATCCCACGGGCTGCCGCAGACCTTCTGATAGGTCTCGACCTTCATGCCATGGCCGCCTTCCTCGGAGGCCGCCAGAAACGAATCGCGATAGAGCCTCTCGCTTTCGATCAGCAATCCGTCCATGTCGAACACCACTGCGTGCGGCAGAAAGGGCAGCATGGTCGCTCAACCGAACCGGAAGGGGCGTTCGCCGAGGCTTTCGAACGGGCGGATCAGATACCCGTCCGGATCGGCGACGATGAATTGCCGGTTGCCCACTTCAACCGTGCCGCGCCTGTACCATTTTTCCTCCGGCGGCATCACGAGACCGATCGAGGATCGCTCCAGCCGGGAAAGAATGGGTTGCAGGGAAGGAACGGCGAGCTGCAGGTTCATGCCGCGGCCAAGCGGCACGTCGAGCGCGGCATTGCCCGCCACGAAGGTCCGGGTTGCGCCGATCTGGTCGATCATCAGCTGCGCATCACCCAGCGCCAGATAGGCGAAACCCTCTTCGGGGCGTTCATAAGCCACGTGGAAACCGATGAGATCGCAATAAAAGGCGCGGCTCTTCTGCCAGTCGCTGACGGCAAGTTCAGGAACGAGGGCATTTCGTATGATGGTCAGGGTCTCCTTTGTCGCGCAGGCCCCGGCGATGGGAGGATGGCCCGCCATAAACGGTGATCTTAGCGTCTTCCGGGCGACACGCCAGAGGAAACCTCATCATGGCAGCCATGTGCGGGGCTGTGGGCTGGGGGTGACCGAGACCGGTTCCACTTTTCTTGCAGCCGCAATTCTCCGTGCCGTCATGCCGGACTTGATCCGGCACCCCCCAGCCAGCCCGGGCCTTTGGGCTGGAAGGACCCCTCTCGCCGCGTAGACACGCGGGGCCGGATTCCGGCTCGAGGTCGGAATGACGGATATTGGTTTCGCCACATGACGACACAGGCCGCAGTGCGAGCCGTAGCTGCCGGCCGAAAGCCCTACGCCTTCGTGCCACCCACGGTGATCTGGTCCATGCGCAGATGCGGCTGGCCGACACCCACCGGCACCCATTGCCCGGCCTTGCCGCAATTGCCGATGCCGGTATCGAGCTTGGAATCATTGCCAATCATCGAGACGCGCTTCATCGCATCCGGGCCGTTGCCGATCAGCATCGCGCCCTTCACCGGCGCGCCGATCCTGCCGTTTTCGATGAGATAGGCCTCGGTGCAGCCGAACACGAATTTGCCGGAGGTGATGTCCACCTGGCCGCCGCCGAAGGAAACGGCATAGATGCCCTTCTTCACGGAGGCGATGATTTCTTCCGGCGTCTTGTCGCCCGACAGCATGTAGGTGTTGGTCATGCGCGGCATCGGCACATAGGCATAACCCTGGCGGCGGCCGTTGCCGGTCGCTTTCGCGCCCATCAGCCGGGCGTTCTGGCGGTCCTGCATATAGCCCACCAGCCTGCCATTCTCGATGAGTACATTATATCCCGATGGCGTGCCTTCGTCGTCCACCGTCAGCGAGCCGCGGCGGCTGTCGATGGTGCCGTCATCCACGACCGTCACGCCCGGTGCTGCCACCATCTCGCCCATCAGGCCGGCAAAGGCCGAGGTCTTCTTGCGGTTGAAATCGCCTTCCAGACCGTGGCCGACCGCCTCGTGCAGCATGACGCCCGGCCAGCCGGAGCCGAGCACGACATCCATGGTGCCCGCCGGCGCATCGATGGCGGTGAGATTGACCAGCGCCTGCCGCAGCGCTTCATCCGCACCGCGCTGCCAGTTTTCCGTGGTAATGAAATCGCCGAAGCCGACGCGGCCGCCAATGCCGTAGGAGCCGCTTTCCTGCCGGTCGCCTTCGCCCGCCACCACCGAGATGTTGATGCGGGTCATGGGGCGGATGTCGCTGACCCGATGACCATCGGCGCGCAGAATATCCACGACCTGCCAGCTGGCGGAAATCGTCGCCGTCACCTGCCGCACCTTGTCGTCCCTGTCGCGCAGATAGGCGTCGATATCGGTAAGCAGCTTCACCTTCTCCTCGAAGCTCGGGCTGCCAATCGGGTTCTCGTCACCATAAAGCTTCTTGTTGGTGCGCTGGGGGGCGGCGGCATAGGAGCCGGAATAACCTCGGGTAACGGCACCGACCGCATCCGAAGCGCGCTTCAGCGCGCTTTGCGAAAGCTCGCCCGCATGGGCGTAACCCACCGTCTCGCCGGCAACGGCGCGCAGGCCAAAACCCTGATCGGTGTTGAAGGAGCCGCCCTTCAGGCGGCCATTGTCGAAGGTCAGCGATTCGGCCTGGGCATGTTCAATGAAAAGCTCGCCATCATCGGCCCCGGCAAGCGCCTCGCCAACGAGCTTGCGCAATTGCGTTTCATCGCAATCGAAGAGTTTTACAAGGTCGTCGGTCATCTCAGGCTCCAGTCATGATCGTTCATGACCGATTTAGGCACTGGAGCGGGCAGACGCAAGGCTGCCCTTTACCAACGATGCCTCAGGGAAGTGCGTCGTAGCCCTCGGCAAAGCCGGAAAGCTCGATCGGAATGCCGACCCGGTCCTGATCGACGGATTCGCGCAGCGCAAAGACAGCGTTCTTGCCGGCGCGCAGCACCTTCAGCAGCTCGTCGTCAATATCCACTTCCACATAGCAGCCTTCGGAGAAGCAGCGGGTGAAATAGGCGCGGCCGATATTGTTATTGTCGATATAAAGCTCCATGCCATCCTTCAAAAGCACGCCGAGCGGCGCGAGGATGCGCAGGATACGCGACTTGCGGTCGGCGGTTTTCAGAACCACCACCGAAAGGCCGACTTCCGGGCGGTCATCGGCAATCACGTTTTGCATCAGCGCGCATTGTTCTTCTGATGCGCCGGCCGGCTTGTCGCAGATGACCGACCATGCCCCATGCGTCGACTTCGGCGTTCCGGGCTGCTGCTGTTGCGCCAGCGCCGCAGCGGCGGGGGCGATGATGGCAAGACCGGCGGCGGCAAGAAAAGTGCGCGCGAGCGGGGAAAGACGCATGGATACCTCTGGGATTCGAATCAGTGCGGCTATTTTGACGCCATAATCCGGAAAAAAAAGCCTTGAGCCTTCAATTCCAGCGGAGTTGGGCGGAAATAGGACCTGTTGGCCTGCGCAGGCGTCCAGTTTGCCGGGCGCGTCATTTGTTATCCGGCGATGAAACCGGCTGGAGGACGGGGCTTTGTCGCATTTGGGATGTTCGAAATCGCGTTCGGCCGGTCAGCTTGAACATAGGGTGCGGGAAAGTCGACCGTGGATTGATCAATGGCAAAATTGGGGCGCATCCGTGTCCCGACGCATATTGCGGCAGAGGGCAAACTGTGGTTTGAAGTTAGTACCATTAGCATGGATTCTGCGTCTGTGATTGATCTAGATCAGACGCGTGAGGGAGAGGGTACCGTGAGGAATAGGATTTACGCAGCACTGGCGGGGATGACCTGTCTGCTCACGGCTGTCGGCGCCCACGCCGATCAGCCGGTGCATTGGCAAATGGGCATGCAGGAGGCAGCCACGCCGATCATGCACGAAATACGCTGGTTTGAACAATATACACTGTGGTTCATCATTCCGGTCACGCTTTTCGTTCTTGCGCTGCTCATCATCGTTGCCTTGAAATTCCGCGCCGCGAAAAATCCGGTGGCGTCCAAGACCAGCCATAACACGGCGATCGAGGTGGTGTGGACGCTCGCGCCGGTGCTCATTCTCCTGTTCCTTGCTTTCCCTTCGTTCAATCTGTTGAACGCGCAGCTGACGCAGCCGGAAAACCCGGACCTGACGCTGAAGGCGACCGCCACGCAATGGCTGTGGAGCTATGAATATGCCGCCGCCGAGGGTGCAGAGCCGCTCTCCTTCGACAGCTATCTGCTGAAGGATCAGGACCGCGCCGCCGCCGGCAAGGAAGACAAGGCCCGTTATCCGCGTCTTCTCGCTGTGGACAATGAAATGGTCGTTCCCGTCGGCAAGACCGTTCGCCTTCTGGTGACGGCGGCTCCGACGGATGTGATCCACGCCTTCGCCATGCCCGCTTTCGGCGTCAAGATCGATGCCGTTCCGGGCCGCCTCAACGAAACATGGTTCAAGCCGGAGAAGGAAGGCCTGTATTACGGCCAATGTTCCGAGCTTTGCGGCAAGGACCACGCCTTCATGCCGATCGCCATTCGGGTGGTTTCCGAACAGCAGTACAACGCCTGGCACGCCGCCGCCGCTTCTGACCTGAACGGCGCGAACCGGGCGCTGATGGCCGCAGTCGATGGCGCTCCGCGCACCGTCGACGTTGCCGCCAACGAAACCAACTGACTCTGGAGTGAGGACAATGGCTGGACCTTCCGCACACGACGATCATCACTCGCATGGTCATTCCGCACATGATGGGCACGCTCATGACGACCATTCGCATGATGCACATCATTCCCATAAGCCGGGCTTCTTCGCCCGCTGGTTCCTGTCGACCAACCACAAGGACATCGGCACGCTCTACCTGATCTTCGCGATCATTGCCGGCATCGTCGGCGGCGGGCTTTCCGTCGTCATGCGCATGGAGCTTCAGGAGCCGGGCATCCAGATCTTCCACGGTCTGGCATCCATGGTTTACGGCTTCGAGGGTGATGCTGCCATCGATGGCGGCAAGCACATGTTCAACGTCTTCACCACCGCGCATGCGCTCATCATGATCTTCTTCATGGTCATGCCGGCGCTGATCGGCGGTTTCGCCAACTGGATGATCCCGATCATGATCGGCGCTCCGGACATGGCTTTCCCGCGCCTGAACAACATCTCCTTCTGGCTGATCGTTCCGGCCTTCATCCTTCTCATCCTCTCGCTCTTCGTCGAAGGCCCCGCGGGTGCCTATGGTGTGGGCGGCGGGTGGACCATGTATCCGCCTCTATCGACCAACGGCATGCCGGGACCGGCGGTGGATCTGGCGATCTTCGCGCTGCACGTTTCGGGTGCGTCGTCGATCCTCGGTGCGATCAACTTCATCACCACCATCCTCAACATGCGCGCTCCGGGCATGACGCTGCACAAGATGCCGCTTTTCGCCTGGTCGGTTCTCGTCACCGCATTCCTGCTGCTGCTTTCGCTGCCGGTTCTGGCGGGCGGCATCACCATGCTCCTGACCGACCGCAACTTCGGCACGGCATTCTTCTCGCCGGAAGGCGGCGGTGACCCGATCCTTTACCAGCACCTGTTCTGGTTCTTCGGCCACCCGGAAGTCTACATCCTGATCCTGCCGGGCTTCGGCATCATCAGCCACATCGTGTCCACCTTCTCGAAGAAGCCGGTCTTCGGTTACCTCGGCATGGCCTATGCCATGGTCGCCATCGGCGCCGTCGGCTTCATCGTCTGGGCACACCACATGTACACGGTCGGCCTGTCGCTCGAAGCGCAGCGTTACTTCGTCTTCGCCACCATGGTCATCGCGGTGCCGACGGGTATCAAGATCTTCTCGTGGATCGCGACCATGTGGGGCGGTTCGCTGACCTTCTCGACACCGATGGTCTGGGCGATCGGCTTCATCTTCCTGTTCACGGTCGGTGGCGTCACCGGCGTGCAGCTCGCCAATGCCGGTCTCGACCGTTCGCTGCACGACACCTACTACGTCGTGGCCCACTTCCACTACGTTCTGTCGCTCGGCGCCGTCTTCGCGATCTTCGCCGGCTGGTATTACTGGTTCCCGAAGATCAGCGGCTACATGTATAGCGAGTTCCTCGGCAAGCTGCATTTCTGGGTCATGTTCGTGGGTGTGAACCTGGTGTTCTTCCCGCAGCACTTCCTCGGCCTTGCCGGCATGCCGCGCCGCTACATCGATTATCCCGATGCCTATGCCGGCTGGAACATGGTATCGTCCTACGGTTCCTATATCTCGGCCGTCGGCGTGCTGATCTTCCTCTTCTGCGTCTGGGAAGCCTTCGCCAAGAAGCGGATCGCCGGCAACAATCCCTGGGGTGAAGGTGCGACGACGCTCGAATGGCAGCTATCCTCGCCGCCGCCATACCACCAGTGGGAACAGCTTCCGCGCATTCGCTGATGCGCGGGCCGGAAATCGCGGGCAAGGCTCGCGAGTTCCGGTTGCTGAAAAAGAGGGACGGCGCGGTTCGGTCCGTGCCGTTTCCCGAACGGGCAGCTTCTCCTGCCGCGTGACATTTTGTCCAAGCGATGCCTGCCGTCCGACGTGATACATGCCCCCGGACGTGATAAATGCCAAATCTGGCCTTTATGAAAAGCAAGCGCAGACGAATGGCGGCGGGGTGCGGCGAATGGCCGGCACATGCTGGCATCGGTTTGGTCCGATGCCCTCCCTGCCAGGACATTCGGGACCGATGAATTGACGCATCGCGCATGCCGGAAATCACATTCGTTTTTCGGGCCGGTGCAAGGGATGTCGCCGCAGGCGGCGTCCGAAGGAAACAGGACAGGAAATGACCGTTATCGACAATCGCGAACTGCTGGGCGAAAAAGGCTCCGAACTTTCGGAAGCCGGCGCACGCGATTATTTCGAGCTGCTGAAGCCGCGCGTCATGTCGCTTGTCGTCTTCACGGCCTTTGCCGGCCTCGTGCTGGCGCCGGGAGAAATCAACCCGATCCTCGGCATCATCGCCATTCTGTGCATCGCGGTCGGCGCCGGCGCCTCCGGTGCGCTCAACATGTGGTACGATGCCGATATCGATGCCGTGATGAGCCGCACCGCCAAGCGGCCGATCCCGTCGGGTCGCGTTGCGCCGGGCGAGGCGCTGGCCTTCGGTCTGACGCTGTCGGCCTTCTCGGTGGTCATCCTCGGCCTTGCGGTCAACTGGTTCTCGGCCGGCCTGCTCGCCTTCACCATTTTCTTTTACGCCGTCGTTTATACGATGTGGCTGAAGCGCTCGACACCGCAGAACATCGTCATCGGCGGTGCCGCCGGCGCTTTCCCGCCCATGCTCGGCTGGGCCTGCGTCACTGGCGGCGTTTCGCTGGACAGCATCATCCTGTTCCTCATCATCTTCCTGTGGACACCGGCGCATTTCTGGGCGCTGGCGCTGTTCAAGATGCGCGATTACGGCGCCGTCGGCATTCCGATGATGCCGAATGTGGCGGGTGAGCGCTCCACCAAGAACCAGATGATCGTCTACGCGGTGCTGACCGCGGCGGCGGCTGTTGCGCCTTATTTCACGGGTCTGGCGAGTGTCGGTTATGGCATTTTCGCCGCCGTGCTGAGCGCGATCTTCGTCTACTGTTCGTTCGATGTCCGGCGCATGCCTGAAGGCGACGAGAAGATGTTGCCCGCCAAGAAGATGTTCGCCTATTCAGTGCTTTATCTCTTCGCTATTTTCTCCGGCCTTCTGGCCGATCATTTCGCGCCGGCCCTGAAGGCCGTGATTTCGGGAGTCCTGTGATGGAAACGGTGGAACTGAGCGCGGCACAGAAAAAATCGAGACGCGGGCGCAATATCGCGCTGGGCGTCGTGCTTGCCGGTCTGGTGGTGCTGTTTTACGTCATCACCATCATCAAGATCGGCTCACATTGATCGTCTGAGCGCAGGAGAGGAGGGGAGGACATGGCGAATATGGAAGCAGAAACGACGCGGGCCGGTACGCAGCGGGTGAGCAACCGCTCCATCCTCGTGCTCTGCCTCGTATTTTTCTGCGGCATGATCGGCATGGCCTATGCCGCCGTGCCGCTTTACAGCCTGTTCTGCCGTGTCACCGGTTACAACGGCACGACACAGCGTGTGGAGCAATATTCCGACATCATTCTCGACAAGACCATCAACGTCACCTTCGACGCCAATACGTCGAACGGCCTCAACTGGGATTTCCGCCCTGTCGACAAGATGGTCAAGCCGAAGATCGGCGAAACGATACAGGTGACCTTCAAGGCGACCAACCGTTCGCCTGTGGCGACCACGGGCACGGCGGTCTTCAACGTCACGCCGATGGAAGCCGGGGCCTATTTCAACAAGGTGGAGTGTTTCTGCTTCACCGAAACGACGCTGCAGCCGGGCGAAACGCTGGAAATGCCGGTGGTGTTTTTCGTTGATCCTGACATCGCCACGGCGCGCGAGACCAAGAGCATTCATACTTTAACGCTGTCCTATACGTTTTATCCGGCCAAAACCGAAAAACCGGTTGCGTCCTTGCCGGTAAAAACTGAATCTGGCGAAAGCAAACTGTGAGAGGAGGTCTGGCCTTTTCGTTAAGGCCGGATCAGGGAAGAGACATTCGGGGATTGTCGCAATGGCAGATACGCATCAGAAGAACCACGACTACCACATCATCGATCCAAGCCCATGGCCGCTTCTGGCCTCGATCGGCGCCTTCATTCTGACCTTCGGCGGCGTCTGTTACATGCGTTTCCTGTCGGGCGGCTCCTTCAAGCTGTTCGGCGCGGAACTGGCCAATCCCTGGCTGTTCTATATCGGTCTCGTCATCGTGCTTTACACCATGTATGCGTGGTGGTCCGACACGATCAAGGAAGCCCATGAGGGCAACCACACCCGCGTCGTCTCGCTTCACCTGCGTTACGGCATGATCATGTTCATCGCCTCCGAGGTGATGTTCTTCGTCGCGTGGTTCTGGGCCTATTTCGATGCCAGCCTGTTCCCGAGTGAAGCCATCCAGGCGTCGCGCCTGCAATATACCGGCGGGCAGTGGCCGCCGAAGGGCATTGAGGTCATCGATCCCTGGCATCTGCCGCTCTACAACACCGTCATCCTGCTTCTGTCGGGCACCTGTGTCACCTGGGCGCACCACTCCCTGCTGCACAATGACCGCAAGGGCCTGATTACCGGCCTGCTGCTCACCGTCGCGCTCGGCATCCTGTTCTCCACCGTGCAGATTTACGAATACATGCACGCGCCGTTCGACTTCAAGAACTCGATCTATGGCGCCACCTTCTTCATGGCCACAGGTTTCCATGGTTTCCACGTCTTCGTCGGCACGGTCTTCCTGCTGGTCTGCCTGTTCCGCGCCATTGGCGGCGGTTTCACGCCCAAGCAGCATTTCGGTTTCGAAGCGGCTGCCTGGTACTGGCACTTCGTTGACGTCGTCTGGCTGTTCCTGTTCTTCGCCATCTATATCTGGGGTGGCTGGGGCGCGCCGGTGCATGGCTGATTGCCTACGGTAGTGGATTGAGGTCCAGGCAGGTTATCTGCCTGTGAAACGAGAGGGTGCGGTTTGTCGCCTTCTCCCCGCCGGGGAGAGGGTCGCGACAGCGGGGTGAGGGGGGAGAGGTCTCCGAATTCCGGCAGCGTCGCCCCTCATTCGACCCTTCGGGCCACCTTCTCCCCGGCGGGGAGAAGAAACAAGCCGCAAAACCGGGCGGAAGACGATGCCTTGGTTGAGGCGGTCTTCCAACAGACTCGACGTCATTCTCGGGCTTTGGGCAATTTTGCGGGAGGTCGTCATGTCTGAACCATCAAACGGCAATTTCGCGCCGGTCGATCCCATCAAGGTCGGGCTGAAGGGCTGCTGCCCGCGCTGCGGCAATGGCCGGCTGTTCGACGGTTTTCTGAGCATAAAACCCAGCTGCAGCGCCTGCGGGCTGGATTATGGCTTTGCCGATGCGGGGGATGGTCCGGCCGTCTTCGTCATGCTGATTGTCGGTTTTCTGGTGGTCGGTCTGGCGCTCTGGGTCGATCAGCGTTTTGCCCCGCCCGTCTGGGTGCATGTCATGCTGTGGTTGCCGTTTACGGTGATTGTCTCCCTCGTGCTGCTGCGCAAGCTGAAAGGGATCATGATTGCGCTGCAATACCGCAACAATGCAAGCGAAGGCAGGCTTGATCGTGAATGACGTGTCTCACATGAAGGCTGCGGAACGGCGGGTCTGGTTCGCCGCGCCGCTGGTGCTGCTCGCGCTTGCCATTCTTCTCGGGCTCGGCACCTGGCAGGTGAAACGGCTCTACTGGAAAGAGGCATTGCTGGCCGATATCGAAGAAAGGCGCAGCGCAAGTCCCGCCACGCTTTCAGATATCGAGGCCATCGCGAAAAGCGGCGGTGATATCGAATATCGCCATGTCAGCCTCTCCGGGGTGTTCGATCATGCCCGCGAGCGGCACTTCTTCGCCACCCATCAGGGCCAGACCGGTTATTATATCTATACGCCGCTGATGCTCGCCGATGGCCGCATGGTTTTCGTCAATCGTGGTTTCGTGCCCTTCGAGATGAAGGACCCGGCCAAGCGGCCCGACGGGCAGGTGGCCGGCGCGGTGACGATCACCGGGCTGGCGCGCGCGCCGCTGGTGGCAAAACCCTCCTCGCTTTTGCCGGACAATGATATCGCCAAGAATATCTTCTACTGGAAGGATCTGGCGGCGATGGCGTCCAGCGCAGCGGTCCCGTCCGACCGGCTGGTCAAACTCTTCGTGGATGCAGACAATGCGCCCAATCCCGGCGGCTGGCCGCAGGGCGGTGTGACGCTGATAGATTTGCCCAACAATCACCTGCAATATGCGATAACGTGGTATGGTCTGGCGGCGGCCCTTGTCATCGTCGCCGGTTTTGCCTATTTCCGGAACGGTAAGGCGCAGGGCGAATAAAGCCCGCCCCGTCCGGTAAGGCAGGCTATCGGGCAAGACCAGGGCGCTGGCCAAGGAGCACGAATGAACATCGCCGTTTCCAAACCCCCTTTGACGATAAGGCTGTGCGGACCGCGCGGCTTTTGCGCGGGCGTGGACCGGGCGATCCAGATCGTCGTGCTGGCGCTGAAGGCCTATGGCGCACCGGTCTATGTTCGCCACGAAATCGTGCATAATCGTTACGTTGTCGAAGGGCTGGAAGCCAAGGGCGCGGTTTTTGTCGAGGAGCTGCATGAGATCCCGACCGAACACCGCGAACAGCCGGTGGTCTTTTCCGCCCATGGCGTGCCAAAATCCGTGCCGGAGGATGCGCAGGCGCGCAACCTCTTCTATCTCGATGCCACATGCCCGCTGGTCTCCAAGGTCCACAAGCAGGCCATGCGCCACCAGCGTCTCGGCCGCCACGTCATCCTGATCGGCCATGCCGGCCACCCGGAAGTCATCGGCACCATGGGCCAGCTTCCCGAAGGCACGGTCTCGCTCATCGAAACGGTGGAAGACGTAGACCGCTACGAACCGCTCGACCGTGAAAATCTCGGATTCGTCACCCAGACGACGCTGTCGGTCGATGATACTGCCGGCGTCATCGTCAGGCTTCAGGAGCGGTTCCCCGCCATTCAGGCACCCGCCGCCGACAGCATCTGTTACGCAACCACCAACCGTCAGGATGCGGTGAAGCAGGCGGCCCCCGGCTGCGATCTCTTCATCGTCGTCGGCGCCCCCAATTCCTCAAATTCCAAGCGATTGGTGGAAGTGGCGCTGCGGGCCGGCGCGAAGCGCTCCGTGCTGGTGCAGCGAGCGTCGGAAATCGACTGGGACGCGATCGGCGATATCCGCACCGTCGGCCTCTCGGCCGGAGCATCGGCACCTGAAGTCATCGTCGATGAGATCATCGAAGCCTTCAAGGCGCGTTTCGATACGACGCTTGATCTTGCGGTGACGGTGGAGGAAACGGAACATTTCCTCGTCAACCGCGAGCTGCGCAGCATCGAGCTGACGACGGACGACATGGCTTTCGTCAATGGTGATGCCAGCAACGCATTGCCGCCGAAAAGCGTCGCCGGTATCTAAAGCGGGATGGCACTGAATGGGGGCGGTTTCGCCTCACATGTGTCATCCTCCCCCGAGATTTCCATTCCATCCTTCATCAAGAGATTTGAAATTGGCAGTTTATACGGACATCACCGAAGATGATCTGAGGAATTTCCTCACGCAATATGACGTCGGCAGCCTCACCTCCTATAAGGGCATTGCCGAAGGCGTTGAAAACTCCAATTTCCTGCTGCACACCACAAAGGATCCGCTGATCCTGACGCTTTATGAAAAGCGCGTGGAGAAAAACGATCTGCCCTTCTTCCTCGGCCTCATGCAGCATCTGGCCGCCAAGGGCCTTTCCTGCCCCTTGCCCCTGCCACGCAAGGATGGCGAATTGCTCGGTGAATTGTCGGGCCGGCCGGCGGCGCTCATTTCCTTCCTCGAAGGCATGTGGCTGAGAAAGCCGGAAGCGAAACATTGCCGCGAAGTCGGCAAGGCGCTGGCCGCCATGCATCTTGCGGGCGAGGGGTTCGAAATCAAGCGCCCGAACGCGCTCTCCGTCGAGGGCTGGAAGGTACTGTGGGACAAGTCCGAAGCCCGCGCTGACGAGGTGGAAAAGGGCCTGAAGGCCGAAATCCGCCCGGAAATCGATTATCTCGCCGCCCATTGGCCGAAGGATCTGCCGGCGGGCGTCATCCATGCGGATCTGTTTCAGGACAATGTATTCTTCCTCGGTGACGAACTCTCCGGCCTGATCGACTTCTATTTCGCCTGCAATGATCTGCTCGCTTATGACGTGTCGATCTGCCTCAACGCCTGGTGCTTCGAAAAGGATGGCGCTTACAACGTCACCAAGGGCAAGGCGCTCCTGGAAGGCTATCAGTCGGTGCGGCCGCTGAGCGAAGCGGAGCTGGAAGCGCTGCCGCTTCTGGCGCGCGGTTCGGCGCTGCGTTTCTTCCTCACCCGCCTTTACGACTGGCTGACGACGCCGGAAGGCGCGCTGGTGGTGAAGAAGGACCCGCTGGAATATCTGCGCAAGCTGCGGTTCCACCGTTCCATCGCCAATGTCGCCGAATATGGGCTGGCGGGCGAATGAAGCACGTCGATATTTTCACGGATGGCGCCTGTTCCGGCAATCCCGGTCCGGGCGGCTGGGGCGCCGTGTTGCGTTATGGCGAGGTGGAGAAGGAACTGTCGGGTGGCGAGGCCGAGACCACCAATAACCGCATGGAGCTGCTGGCGGCGATTTCGGCGCTCAATGCGTTGAAGAGCCCCTGCGAGGTCGATCTTTATACCGACAGCGCCTATGTGAAGGACGGCATCACCAAGTGGATTTTCGGCTGGAAAAAGAAGGGCTGGAAAACCGCGGACAACAAGCCGGTCAAGAATGTCGAGCTGTGGCAGGCGCTGGAGGCGGCGCAGGAGCGCCACAAGGTCACGCTGCATTGGGTGAAGGGCCATGCCGGCCATCCCGAAAACGAACGTGCCGATGAATTGGCGCGCAAGGGCATGGAGCCCTTCAAACGCCGGTAATGCAAGCCTGCTTTCTTGCCGGTGGGACAGGCCCGGAATGGGCGCGACGCACAATCCCGATTGGGACCCGATTGAGACCGATTGGGGGTTGTGAAAACCGAAACCCGACTTATCTTGTCGTCAAACAGCCGGACGGCGTTCCAGCGGAGGAGACATCGGATGATCCTGCATTGTGTATTTCTAAGGTTCAAGGCTGCGACGGCATCCTCTGAAAAACATGCCGTTTTCGAGGCGATTGCAGCCCTGAAGGACGAGATACCGGGGATCATCGACGTTAAATACGGCCAGAATGTCTCGCCCGAAGGCCTGAACGGCGGTTTCGTCGACGGCTTTATCGTGACGCTGGAAAGCCCGGAAGCCCGTGACGCCTATCTCGCCCATCCCAAGCACATGGATGTGGGGGAGCGGCTGGTTTCGCTCACCGATGGCGGTCTGGCCGGGCTTCTGGTGTTCGACATGAATGTATAAAAAGGGCGCGGCCGGTCAGACTATGACCTGCCACCCGGCCGAACCCATAGGTCGGCATCGTCGCCCTCCGTGGTGGCGGTCCAGGCCCACGAAATTATATTCGCGGGCCTGATGAATGTGTGGCGTTATTTGTATTTAAGTGGCGAGCTTTTTAAAGCTGCTCGATCATCGCCGCAGCGGCCGAAACGGTCGCCTGGCCGGGGTTCTCTTCGACATTCAGAGATTTCACCACGCCGTCTTCAATCAGCATGGAATATCGCTTGGAGCGCACGCCGAGGCCGCCGGCGGAAAGATCGGCGTCGAGGCCAAGCGCCTTGGTGAAGGCGGCATCCCAGTCCGCCAGGAAGTGAATCTTGCCCTGGCCGCCGGATGATTGCGCCCAGGCGCCCATGACGTGCCAGTCATTGACGGAGACGACGGCGATGTCATCCACGCCCTTGGCGAGAATGGTATCGCGGTTTTCGAGATAGCCCGGCAGGTGGTTCAGCGAGCAGGTTGGGGTGAAAGCGCCGGGCACGGCGAAAAGCACCACCTTCTTGCCGCCGAAAAGGGCGTCCGTGGTGGTTTCCACCGGGCCATCGGCCGTCTTTTCCTTGAAGGTTGCGGAAGGCAGTTTTTCGCCGATCTTGATGGTCATGTCCATGCTCCTGTGGCCGTTCGGTTCGGCGCGACTATAGAGCAGGGACATGAAATCTGTCATGCGGTTTTCGTTTGAAATGCCGCATGCCGGACACCCGCTCAGGGCTTGGGGAAATTCAGCATCGTTTCCATCGCCCGGTCGCCGGATTTGACCAGAATGGGCCAGCTGTTGCCCTGCACCTGATAGGTTTTCGGCAGGCCCTTGATGTTCATGTAGAAGGAGAGCTTGCGCTTGTCGCGCACCATGTTCTGCGGTTCGTAATAGGCAAAACCGGAAGGGCCGGCGATAAAGATCTCGGTCTCCTTCGGTGCGTTTTCCGGCAATTGCAGCTGCACGCCGAGCATGGTCTTGTCGGGCGTGATGTGGAAATCGATCACCTTGAAATCGTCGGAAGCCGCCTCGGGCAGCGTCTCGCGCGCCTCCTCGAGAAGGCGGCGTTCCTCATTGTCGTCAGCGCCAGCATTGCCGCGCTCGATTGAAAACTTCGCCTCGAAGGGAATACAGATATTCTGGCACACGCCGATGAAGGCGGTGAGGTCGATCTTCCCGCTCGCCGCCGGGTCGGCGGCTTTCAGCTGAAAGGGCAGGCTGATGGCGTGATCATAGCCGATATCGGTGATGTCGCCGTTCTTGATGAGCTTCGGAACGGGATAGGCCATGGCAGCAAGCGTCGCGCCGCTGGCCGGATCGAGCGTGATCTGGGGCGGTATGCCGGCTTCACCGGGCTCGCGCCAATAGGTTATCCAGCCGTCCTTCGGCTCGATCTGCAGCACGCCGCGCAGCACGCCATTCGCATCCATGGCAAGGCTTGCCACGCGCATCTGGCCGCCTTCGCTTCTGGCCCAGTCGGTAATTTCGGCCCGGGCAGCTTCAGCGCCGCCGAGGAGGGCGGCAAATGCGGCCACGAGACGAAGATGTGAAAATCGAAAGAATATCCTGACGCTCATACTTTCCGTCTAACCCAACATCGCCCGGCGGACCAGTTACGAATTCGTGCGGTTCATCATTTTCGGTTGATTGATCGGGCGCTATGTCGCATCCTGTCCTTTGTCGAAGTGCGAACGCCGTTTACCGTTTGAATGACGGAATTCGGTCTGCTGGAGGCGCCGGTGAGCTTTTCAACCCTGATGGACAAACGCGAACGTGGCTTTCTCGATGGTCAGTTCCTCATCGCGATGCCGGGGCTGGACGATGGCAATTTTGCCCGTTCGGTGATCTATATCTGCGCCCATTCGGATGCCGGCGCCATGGGCTTCATCATCAACCGGCCGCAGCAGATCACCTTTACCGATATCCTGTTGCATCTGAAGCTGGTGGACAGCAATGACGCCATCATGCTGCCCAATCGCACCCGCGAATTTCCGATCCAGTGCGGCGGCCCGGTCGAATCCGGTCGCGGTTTCGTGCTGCATTCGGATGATTATCTGAGCGAATCCTCCATTCCGGTCAGCGACGATATTTCGCTGACGGCAACGCTCGATATCGTCCGCGCCATCTCCAACGGCCGCGGCCCGCAAAAGGCGACCATGATGCTCGGTTATGCCGGCTGGGGGCCGGGCCAGCTGGAAAACGAGATCGCCAATAATGGCTGGCTGAATTGCCCGGCGGCGGAAGAGCTGATCTTCGACCGTGGGCTGGACAATAAATACGAGCGGGCGCTGGCCCTGATGGGCGTCGATGCCCGCATGCTCTCCACGGATGCGGGCCACGCCTGACACTCCGCAGCACCGCCTGCGCTTGCGGGCTGGAACCAAAACTTGCCCCCTGACGTTACTCACCTGGAAAGCCGGACAGACAGTACGGCTCAACTAGGGAGCAGTCATATGGGTAGCACATCCGACAAGATCGCCGGTAAAGCCAACGAAGTTGCTGGCAAGGTCAAGAAGAACATCGGCGAAGCGACGGGCAACAATGAATTGCGCGCCAAGGGTGCCGCCCAGGAAACCAAGGGCAAGGTTCAGACCTCCGTCGGCAAGGCAAAGGATGCCGTCAAGGGTGCCATCGACCGCATGTAATCCTGCATGAAGTGATGCGCCTCTCCCACGGCAGGGCGCATGGAGCGCATGTGTCATCGCACATGCGCTCTTGTCGTGTATGGGCCAGGGCGACCCGGTCGTCACGCCGTCACGACCGCATTTTATGTCTGCCTCCTCCCGATCATCGCAAGGGTTTCATCCATGAAGCTTTTCTCCTGCGCATCCTGCGGCCAGCCGGTTCATTTCGACAATCGCTTCTGCGTCTCCTGCGGCCATCGTCTGGCCTTCGTGCCGGAACGGCTTGCCATGGAAGCGCTGGCGCCTGTGGGTGAACCGAACTGGCAGATCGTCGCGGAGCCGGAAAAACAGGTGCGGTTTTGTGCCAATGAGGTCAACGATATCTGCAACTGGTCGGTGCCTGCGGAAAGCGCCAGCGCCTTTTGCCCGGCCTGCAGCCACAATCGCCTGGTGCCTGACATTGCGACCGAGCAGGGGATTGCGCAATGGCGCCGCATCAGCCAGGCGCAGCGGCACCTGTTTTATTCGATCCTTCGCCTTGGCCTGCCGCATCCCAATCGGGATGCCGATCCGGCCGGTGGTCTCGTTTTCGACTTTCTGGTCGATGAGGTGGCGCCCGATGGTTCCGTCATACCCGCCATGACCGGCCATGATGAAGGCCTGATCGCCATCCGCGCGGCGGAAGCCGATGATGTGACGCGCGAGCAGGTGCGCGCCAATATGAACGAGCCCTATCGAACCATGCTCGGCCATTTCCGCCACGAGGTCGGTCATTTCATCTGGAACAAGCTGGTGCGGGACGTGAACCGGCTGGAGGCCTGCCGTGCCGTCTTCGGCGACGAGCGCGAGGATTATGACGCGGCGCTGCAACGCAATTACGATGCCGGGCCGCGCCCCGACTGGCAGGAGAATTTCATCAGCTCCTATGCCTCGGTCCACCCCTGGGAGGATTTCGCCGAATGTTTCGCCCATTACCTGCATATCGTCGATACACTCGAGACCGCACGCGCCTTCGGTGTGGCGATCGATCCGGACGGACATGAGGAAATGGCGGCGGAGGTGACCTTCGACCCCTACAATGCCCGCAGCGCCGCACAGCTGGTCAAGGCCTGGATCCCGCTCAGCGTTGCCATCAACTCCATCCAGCGCAGCATGGGGGAGGCGGACCTCTATCCCTTCGTGCTGAAGCCGCCGGTGGTGACGAAGATGGAATTCATTCACGACCTCCTGCATGGGAAGGTGGCGGCGGATGTGCCGCAGGCGGCAATGGGTTAGCGAATACGAGAGTTGATAGTCTGGGAAAGCGCGCTTCCCCATCTCCGTCATACCGGCCTTGAGCCGGTATCCAGCCAGCCCAAGTCTTTGGGCTGAAAAGACTCTTTCCGCCACGCAGACGCGCGTCGGCTGGATTCCGGCTCAAGGCCGGTTGACGGAAGTAATAGAGTGACCTTCTATTACTTCCCGCCTCAATACCCCTTACGAAGCCCGCTTCGTCGGCTGAAACCGTTCCCGCAGAAGCTTCAGCGCCGCATCGCCCGAGACGGGGGTGCCGAACAGGAAGCTCTGGCCGAAATGGCAGTTCATGCGCGACAGTTCCGCCGCATCCTCAGGTGTTTCGATGCCTTCCGCCACCACCTGCATGTCAAGCGCGCGCGCCATGGCGATGACGGAGCGCAAGAGCACGTTGCGCTTGTCGCTGGTATTGGCCACCAGCGCCTTGTCGAGCTTGATGGTGTCGAAGGGGAAGCGGGTGAGATAGGCGAGCGACGAATAGCCGGTGCCGAAATCGTCCATGGCGAGGCTGAGGCCGGTTTCCTTGAGTTTGGAAAGCACGAGCCTCGCCTGTTCCGGGTTTTCCATGACGACCGATTCCGTCAGTTCCAGCTTCAGCTGCTGCGGATTGCAACGTGTGCGGGTCAGCATGCTGCGCACGTCGTTGTACAATTCGTTGTTCAGCAATTGCGCGCTGGAAATATTGACGGAAATGAAGATCGGCATCTTCTCGATGGCGTGCTGCCAGTCCATCAGATCGGTCGCGGCCCGTTCCAGCGCGAACATGCCGAGCGGTTCGATCAGGCCGGAGGCCTCCGCAATCGGAATGAACTCGCTCGGCGGAATATTGCCGCGCTTGGGATGCTCCCAGCGCATCAGGGCCTCGAAACCGGCCAGTTCGCCATCGTCAAGCTTGACGATCGGCTGATAGGCCAGCGACAGTTCCTTGCGCTCGATGGCGCGGCGCAGGTCGCTTTCCATCTGCAGGCGATCGGTGCCGGAGGTGCGGAAGGCGGGGCGGAACGGCTCGACGCGATTGCCGCCGGCGCGCTTGGCGCGGTACATGGCCAGTTCCGCATCGCTGAGCAGTCCGGCAGCACTTTCCTGCTGGTCGATCCACGAGACGAGGCCGATCGAGGCGGTGAGGATGATTTCGCGATTGGCGAAATTGATCGGCACCATGATCGCCTTGTTCACCGCATCGGCGAAATCGGCGACACGCTGCGGATCGCGCTCGGACGTCAGGATCAGGCCGAATTCATCACCGCCGAGACGCGCCAGCGTATCCTGCGGTTTCAGCAGGCGGCGCAGGCGGCGGGTGAGCGCGATGAGGATATTGTCGCCGGCAGCAATGCCGAGTGTGTCATTGACCAGCTTGTAACGGTCGATATCGATCGCCATCACGGTCGGGCGCACGCCCTCGCTGTCGGGAGAGAGGTTCAATATCGATTGCAGACGGTCGAGAAAGACCTGCCGGTTCGGAAGCCCGGTCAGATTGTCGTTCATCGCATCCTGCAACAGCCGCTCCACCGAGTTCTTCTGTTCGGTGATATCGGTGATGGTGCCGACGCAGCGGATGATTTCGCCGTTGGAACCGAGAACCGGACGGGCGCGGATTTGCAGCCAGTGGAAATGGCCATCCTCGGCGCGGATGCGGAATTCGTGGTTGAGGCGGCCCTTGCGATGGTCGAGCAGCACGTCGAGCGTTGCCTTGAAGCGGTCGCGGTCATCCGGGTGCAGGCGCGGCAGCCAGTTGCGGGCCGCACCATGCATGGTGCCGGGTTCCAGCCCCAGCCGGTTGGAAATGTCGGGCGTGGTGACGATGCGGTCACGCGTCACGTCCCAGTCCCACACGGTATCGCCGCTGCCCGTCAGCGCCAGCGATTGCCGCTCGAGATCGGAGAACAGGCCCTGCTGATAGGCGCTGCCGGCAAAGGCATGCTGGATGACGGTGAAGCCGATCAGAAGCACGATCAGCACCAGCCCGCCGCCAAGTGCGGGCTGCACGATGTCGTTGTCCAGCTGTCCCGTCACCGTCAGCCAGCTGCCGAACAGCCAGACGAGGATCAACGCCCAGGAGGGCACGAGCAAAATCGCCCGGTCGTAACGGTTGAAACCGAGATAGATGATCAGCGCGATACCGGCCGTCGCCGTCAGCGCGAAGGAGACGCGGGCGATACCGGAGGCGACCGAAGGGTCGTAGATCGCAACGCCGAACAGCAGCGCCAGCCCCACCACCCAGGCAAAGGTCGCATAACCCAGATGCGCGTGCCATCGGTTGAGATTGAGATAGGTGAAGAGGAAGACCACGAAGCTGGAGGCGAGCGCCACTTCCGCGCCCGCCCTCCATATTCGCTGATCGCTGGATGTGACGGTGATGAGCTTTTCGAGAAAGCCGAAATCGACGCAGATATAGGCCAGCACCGCCCAGGCGAGCGCGGCCGATGCCGGCAGCACCGAGGTGCCCTTGACAACGAAGAGAATGGTCAAAAGCACGGCCAGCAGGCCGGCGATGCCGAGCACGATGCCGCGATAGAGCGTGAACGCGTTGATCGTGTCCTTGTAGGCTTCCGGTTCCCACAGATAGATCTGCGGCAGCTGCGGCGTGGAAAGCTCGGCGACGAAGGTGATGACGGAGCCGGGATTGAGCGTGATGCGGAAAACGTCGGCATCCGGGCTCGGCTGCCGGTCAAGCGCGAAGCCCTCGCTCGGGGTGATGGCCATGATGCGCTGCGAACCGAGATCGGGCCAGAACAGCTTGGAATTGACGAGGCGGAAATGCGGGGCGACGATGACGCGCTCCAGCTGCTCTTCGGAGACGTTGGCGAGCGCAAAGACCGCCCAGTCGCCCTGATGGTCGTTGGAACTGGCGCGCACTTCGATACGGCGGCGGATGCCGTCCGGGCCGGGCGCGGTCGAGACCTGAAAGGCTTCGCCCTGATTGGCATAGATATCGGTCGTCGCGGTGAGATCGAGCGCCGTGTCGTCACGGGAAATCTTCACCGGCTCGAAAGCAAAGGAATGGGAAGCGAAAAGCAGAAACAGCAGGAAAAACGGCGCAGCCAGCGCGATTGCCGCCAGACGTTTCGCAAGGCAAGGCGCAGTGTGAGTGTAGGTCATGTATCGTACTTCGTTCCGCCGGAGCTTTGCTTGTCGGCAAGAAGGGAAAACATCATATGATCCCGCCATTGGCCATTGATTTTCAGATATTCCCGCAAGAGACCTTCCCGCTGGAACCCGGCATTTTCGAGAAGCCGGATGCTTTTGAAGTTTTCCGGAATACAGGCTGCCTCGATACGGTGCAACTGAAGTCCGTTAAAGATGTATGGTATTACCAATTTTAATGCGGCAGACATATGGCCTTGCGCGGCGTAGCGCTCGCCAATCCAGTAGCCGATCATGCAGCTCTGCGCCGCACCCCGGCGGATGTAACCGATGGTGATGCCGCCGACCAAGAGCGTCTCCTTTTCGAAGAGCAGGAACGAGACGGCGGTGCCGGAGGAAAATTCCTGGCCGTTGCGCACCACGCGTGTGCGGAAGGCGCCTTCCGTCAGCTCGTCCGGACGCCAGGTCGGTTCCCAGGGCTGGAGAAACTGCCGGCTTTCCGAGCGGAGCACATGCCATTGCTTGAAGTCGCCGTAACGCGGCAGTCTGAGAAGGTGATTGGCGCTGCGCAGTTCGGGCGTATCGTTATGTCGGGAAAGAAAACGCAGCATTCACGATCCCTGTGCGGCAGACATCGCCATCCGCGAACGGGATGGCGAAAAAGGTGAGCGGTCTTCGCCTTTAAATCCCGCCCTCATATCGGTTTATCCGTTCGCCTTTATCCTTGCGGGCTGCTGCGCGGAAAGCGCGGCAGTGATGTCTGAAAGCGGCGGCAGATGTTCGAGCGGGCCGATTGCAGACAATGTCGGAACTGTATCGAAAAACAGCCGGCCCGCAAGATCGGTCAGGCGTTCCCGGGTGATGTGTTCCAGGCGCTCCATCATCTCCTCATTGGGGATGGGGCGGCCGTAAAGCATCATCTGCCGGGCGATCTGGCCGGCGCGGGCGGCAGGGCTTTCCTGTCCCATCAGCAATTGCGCACGGATCTGTGCGCGGGCGCGGTCGATTTCTTCCTGATGGATGATCTGGGAAGACTTGCGCAATTCGTCAACGATGACGGGCATCAGTTCAGGCAGGTCGTTGCCGCCGGTCGCCGCATGCACGCCGAAAATGCCGGTATCGGAAAAACCCCAATGGAAGGCATAAACGGAATAACACAGGCCGCGCGCCTCACGCACTTCCTGGAAGAGGCGAGAGGACATGCCGCCGCCGAGAATATTGGCGAGAATCTGCGAACAGTAGAAATCCCGGGCGTGATAGGCCTTGCCCTCGAAACCGAGCAGCACCTGCGCGTCCATGAGGTCGCGGGTCTCGCGGATTTCGCCGCCGGTATAGATCGCCTTTTCCATGACGGGCGGTGCCGCGGGCACGAGCGGCAGCGAAGCGAAACGCTCTTCCACCTGCTTCACGAAGCTTTCGTGATCGACCGCGCCGGCCGCGACGACGAAGATGCGGTCCGTGGTGTAATTGCGGGCAAGATAATGACGGATCTCGCCGCTGGTGAAGGATTGCACGGTTTCCGGCGTGCCGAGGATCGGCCGGCCGATCGTCTGGTCGCGATAGGCGACACCGGAGAAATTGTCGAAGATCACGTCGTCAGGCGTATCGGTCGCAGCGCCGATTTCCTGGAGGATGACGTTTTTCTCGCGCTCCAGCTCATCCTCGTCGAAGAGCGATTCCGTCAGGATATCGGCAAGGATATCGACGGCGAGCGGAACATGATCCTTGAGGACGCGGGCATAATAGGAGGTCGTTTCCGTCGATGTCGCAGCGTTGACTTCGCCGCCGACATTCTCGATCTCCTCGGCGATCTGCCGGGCAGTGCGCCGCGCCGTGCCCTTGAACGCCATATGTTCGAGAAGATGGGCGATGCCGTGCTCGGCAGTCGTCTCGTTGCGGGAACCGGATTTGATCCACACCCCAAGAGCGACGCTTTCGAGATGTGGCATTCTTTCCGTAACAACGGTCAACCCGGACGAAAGCCGGGTCAAATTTACTCTCATACTCAACGTCTTTCCGCGTCTCTATTTGCCGGCGCGTGCATGTTTGCCGATGAAGGTTTCCACGGCTTTCAGTTCCGCATCCAGAATATCGAAACGCTCCTCCCGGTTCATAATGTCAGCTAACCATACTGGAAGCGCCGGGTCGATTGCGCAAGCGGATTTTACGGCGGCCGGGAATTTAGCCGGGTGGGCGGTCGACAGAACCACCATCGGGCTTCCCGCCTTTTCGTGCTTTTCCGCTACGAAAACACCGGTCGCCGTGTGCGGATCGATGAGATAACCGGTCTTTTCCAGCGTGTCGCGAATGGTCGCCGCCACCTGCTTTTCGGTGGCACGGCCGGCGCGGAAATCCTTCTTGATGAATTTCAGCGCGTGCGGCGGAATTTCAAATGCGCCGGACTGCTTCAGGCCATCCATCGATGCCTTCACCGCGGCGGAATCGCGCTCATAGGCTTCAAACAGCAGGCGCTCGAAGTTGGACGAGATCTGGATGTCCATCGAAGGCGAGGTGGTGGGCTTGACGCCGCGCATCTCGTAACGGCCGGTCTTCAGCGTACGCGCCAGAATGTCGTTGTCATTGGTGGCGATGATGAGCTTGTCGATCGGCAGGCCCATCTTCTTGGCGACGTAACCCGCGAAAATATCGCCGAAATTGCCGGTCGGAACGGTGAAGGAAATCTTCCGGTCAGGGCCGCCCAGCGAAAGCGAGGCGGTGAAATAATAGACCACCTGCGCCATGATGCGCGCCCAGTTGATGGAGTTGACGCCGGAAAGCTTCACGCCGTCGCGGAACTTCACGTCGTTGAACATCTCCTTCACCAGCGTCTGGCAATCGTCGAAATTGCCGTTGATCGCCAGCGCATGCACGTTGGAAGCCGTCGAGGTCGTCATCTGGCGCTGCTGCACCGGCGAGACCTTGCCGTTCGGGAACAGGATGAAGATATCGGTGCGCTCACGCCCGGCAAAGGCGTCGATCGCTGCACCGCCGGTGTCACCCGAAGTGGCGCCGACGATGGTGGCGCGCTCGCCACGCTGGGTGAGCGTGTAATCCATCAGGCGGGCGAGAAGCTGCATCGCCACATCCTTGAAGGCGAGCGTGGTGCCGTGGAAAAGCTCGAGAACGAACGTATTCGGGCCGGTCTGGACCAGCGGAACGACGGCCGGATGGCGGAAGGTCGCATAGGCGTCGTCGATCATCGCCTTGAACTTGTCGGCCGGAATTTCGCCGCCGGTGAAACGGTAGAGGACCTCAAAGGCGACGTCCTGGTAGGACTTGCCGCGCAGGTTGCGGATTTCCTTCTTCGACATGGAAGGCCATTTGCGCGGAACATAAAGCCCGCCGTCACGGCCAAGGCCCGCCAGAAGCGCGTCGCAAAAACCAAGCGAAGGGGCCGCACCCCTGGTCGATACATATTCCACGAGATAGTCCCTTATCCGTTGCCGGTGTGATCGGCATCTTTTGCGCAGCGTCTCGCCGGAATGAGGCGATTGGGCAGCTAATGAAGGGCTTTTCTGAAAATTCAAGCAAAACCGAACATGCCAATCGATTTTTTCCGGCGTCGCTGCTATAGACCATCGCCAACCTGGGTGAAAGGTCAATAAACAGCGTCTCCGGTTCTGTTCCGGGACAATGGAGAGGGAATTAGAAGAGTGTCAGGGAATTTCTTGCGTTTGTCCGCCGCGATGTCGCTTCTGGCCGTTGTTGCAGGATGCAATTCCTCCAACCCGTCGGACTCGCTTGCCGTCAACCCGCCAACAGCGCAGGCTGCGCCGACGGCTGCCGTGGTTCAGGCCAACTGCCCGGCTGTGACGGTTCTCGACGCCAGTGCCGTTCACCGCGTCTACACCGGTGGCGCCAAGGACGATCCGCAGAAGCTCGCCTATCAGGTCTCGCTGTCCGATACCACGCGCTCCTGCACCGCCAATGAATCGACGCTCACCGTAAACGTGCTGGCCCAGGGCCGCCTCGTTCCCGGCCCGATGGCCAAGCCCGGCCGCGTCACCGTGCCGATCCGCGTGACGGTGAAGGATGGCGATGGCGAGATTTACGGCGAAACGACCAATTTCGCCATCGATGTCCCCGCAGGCGGGGCCGGCACGCAGTTCATCTTCAACAACGACCACGTCGCCATCCCCAACGGACCGGGCGGCGCACCGAAATCGGTCAGCGTCTATATCGGTTTTGCCGAGCAGGGCGCGAAGGCGAAGACCAAGCGCCGGTGATCTGACGGGCAAAAAGCGAAGCCGGAGGCTGCTTTGGCAGGCTCCGGCCTTAAATGGAATGGCGCCTTTAGATTCCGGCAGCTTTCCGCAAAGCGTCGTTGATGCGGCTCTGCCACCCTCTGCCGCCCTCGCGAAAACGCTCCAGCACGTCCTCATCAAGGCGTAAAGTTACCTGTTTTTTTGACTTTTCCAACGCCGGGCGACCACGCGACTTACGAAACTCGTCAATGGCCTCGAAAAAGGCGGGGGGCAGAACCTCTCGGGCAGGACGCGCATTTGCGAGTTCCTCATCGGTCATTTCCGGGAAATCGACAGCGTCCCAATCCGCTTCGGTATAGCCGCGTCCGGGTTTGAATTTTTTTAGTTTTGCAACTTTGGCCATGGCAACCTCCTTCTTTCCCTGGAACTTGCCCGTCGGAAGCTGATGATGGATATCGCTTCTGTTCCGACAGTCGCAAAAACGACAGCCATAGTCCCGTTCCGAAAATATCCGATCGCTTTGAAGCGCGAACTTCCAGGTCCGGTCAGGCTTTTCTCGATGATGGCGTTATCCCAGTCAAAGCCATCGATATCCGCAAAGTCGAAACCGTGCTTCTCGATATTGGCGAGCCTCTTGGGCTCGTCCCATGTGATTTTCATGAATTAATGTAGCTACATTTATTAAAATATCAATGCAGCAAGTCAGATCACGAAAGAAGCGCTTTCACAACTCAAAAAGCGCCTTCCCACTCCGCCATCGCCGCAATCACCGCCGGCAGGTCCTGCATGCGCGAGATCACCGTTTCGGCGCCGGCATCCGTCAGTCGGTCGGCGTGGCTCGGATAGGTGTGGGATGCGCCGGTAAAGCCGATGACCCGCATGCCGGCGGCTCTCGCGCCATGGATGCCGTGCACGGAATCCTCGACCACGACCACGCGGTCGGGAGAAACACCGAATTGCGCCGCACCATGCAGGAAGATATCCGGTTTCGGCTTCACGCGGTCGGCGCCAAGGTCCTTGGCGGAATAGATATGCGGCGCGAAATAGGGCTTCAGGCCCACCTTCGTCAGCATCATGTCAAGCCGATGGCTGGAGGAGTTGGAGCAGATGCAGCGTGGCGTCGTCAGACGCGAGAGTGCGAATTTGACGCCTTCGATGATCTTCACATCGCGTTCCAGCCGCATGTCGAGCAGTTTTTCCGATTTGTCGAGCAGCGAGGCGGAAAGCGGAATGCTCGCTTCGTTTTCCACCTGCAGGAGAATGTTCTTCCAGGTCATGCCGGCGAAGCGCTCGCCCATTTCCTCGACGGAGATCGGATAACCGGCCTCGGTCAAAAGGCGGGATTCCACCTGCGCCGCGATGATTTCGGAATCGACCAGAACGCCGTCGCAGTCGAAAATAATGAGGTCGAAGCCGCTCATGGGCGCTCCCGTATCGGATTTGTTTGGAAGAAATGATGCCGGGCTTTTAGACCATGTCCGCGCCAAGCTCAACCGGCTCACCCGCAAGGGTCGGTCCCGCCCGGCTCATAGCTTGGTGGGGATGCGGCAAGCAAGCCGCGCTTCCAATATTCGGCTTTGCGTATATGGGGCGCGCAAAAACCGCTACACACAGTCGCGCCATATGCGTTATGGGATGTTATGCCCAAGACAGTGAAAAACACGCCTGAAGACACCATTGCCGCACGCATCAGCCGCACGCTGGCCGACCGCATCGTTCGCGGCGAGCTGTCGCCGGGCGAACGTCTTCGGCAGGATCATATCGCCGCCGAATTTGGCGCCTCGCATGTGCCAGTGCGCGAGGCCTTCCGCCGGCTGGAAGCGCAGGGTCTGGCCGCCAGCATTCCGCGCCGGGGTGTGAGGGTCGCGGATTTCGGCCTCGACGACGTGCGTGAAGTGGCGGAAATGCGCGCAGCCCTCGAGGTGCTGGCGCTGCGCCACGCCATTCCCAACATGACACCCGCCATCCTCGATCAGGCGGAGGCTGCGACGCTCGAAGGCGATAGCGCCGTCGATGTGCAGCATTGGGAGGAGGCCAATCGTCGTTTCCACCGCCTCATCACCGCGCCCTGCAACATGCCGCGCCTGATGGAGGCGATCGACGGCCTGCATGCGGCGAGCGCCCGTTTCCTGTTTTCCGCCTGGCGGGCCGGCTGGGAGCGCCGCACCGATACCGATCACCGCGCCATCATCGATGCGCTGCGCGGCGGTCGCGCCGAGGAGGCGGTGCGCATTCTTGACGGACATGTGCAATGGATCGGCCGCAAGGCGATCCGCACCTCGTCCGGCTCGGTGCGTGACGCCTTCGCCATCGTTGGATAGGGCGGGGCCCGTGACCGTCCGCCTGCGGCCCCACCACCTTCTCTGCATGCTGACCTATATCGGCAAGGGCTACACATCCGGCTTCGTGGAAAATTACGACCGTGTCGCCGCCCGGTTGAATGCGGGCGAAGATATCGAACTGGTGGAAGGGGCGGACGACATCTGCGAAGGCCTGCTCTGCGAAAGCCATGCGCACTGTTTCAACGAAGGCGTGGTGCAACGGGACGAGACGGCCCGTCTCTCGGTTTCGGCGCTTCTGGGCGAAACACCAGTCGCGGGCAAAAGGCTGCAGGCGACGCCGGATTTTCTCGCGAAAATGCGCGCGGCTTTCGCTGCCGGAGACATCCGGCAGGCCTGTCGCGGCTGTCAGTGGATCAGGCTTTGCGACCGCATCGCGGCCTCGGGTTTTGCCGGCGTGAAAATCGGTGCGCCGTTACAGGTCGTGCCGAAGGATGCGACGCGTCCTTCGATGCACCCGATGCTCAGGCCCAAATATGGACCATCGGGCCGGAAATTGTGACGCCCCAACGCGACTACTCCGCCACAGTCGTTTCGGTCCGTTCCGCCGCCTTGACGGTCGCCCTGATCTCCTTTGGGTCACGGCCGGATTTCTTGTCGTAGCTTACCTTCACCGAATAATCGCCGGGATGCAGGGTTTCCTGATGTTTCGTGCCGTAACGGCCGGAAATCTCCTTCTGCGTGCCCTGAATATCCCTGGTCGTTTCAACGATATCGATCCGTTCAGCACCAGGGGCGGTGATTGCGAGAACGCCCGCATCGAGATCGACGGTGATTTCCGTGCGTTTTCCGGCCGTCACGGTGAAAGGCTGTTCCACCGTCACCTTGCCGAGACGGGCGCGCATGACGAAATCCCCGGCCGGCATTTCCATCATCTTGCCGGTGCCGTAAATGCCGTTGATGGTCTCGCGCGTGCCATCCAGCGTTTCCTTGGCCGACATGGCCTCGAAGCGGATATCATCCGTTTCGACGGCCCTGCCGCCTTCCGCATAAACCGCCTTGGCGACGACCACCCCGCTCGGAATGACCAGTTCGTGGCTGATCTTCTCGCCGGCCTTGATGGCAAGGGTTTCCTCAGCCCGCGCCGGGCCTATGCTGCCGGTAAGGGTGATCTCGCCCGCCGGCACGAAGACGGTATTCTGGCCGTAGACACTGTCCTTGAAATCGCCCCTGGTGATTTCGGTTTTCGCCTGCGTTTCCACATCGCCGCCCGCGCTGCGTTTCGGCACGACAGTCAGTTCCGTCGCGTCGAAATTCACCTTCGGCCGCGCGATGCTTCCCTCCTTTACCTCAAAGGGCACTTCGCGGGTCACATTACCGAGTGCCGCCACGCCGACATATTTGCCAGTCGGCAGCTTCGCCTCGAAGGTCGCGTCATAGGAGCCGCCGGCATTCACGTCGGTGCGCGCGCCGGTCCGGTCGGCCTTGTAGAAATCCCATCGCACCCTGCCGCTATTGCCGAGCGAGGGGCCGCCATCGAACAGCACCGCGTCGGTGACGACGTTATATTGCGGGGCCGGTTCCTGCGCCTGCGACAGCGCTGGCAGCGCCGTTGCGAAAAGAGCGGCGCAAACGACATTCATGGAAAAAGAAGCCATTTTCATCACGGACCCCATTGCGGATTCCCCCCTGCCAGACCGGTCCTCCCTGAGCCCGGAACAGGCGGAACTGGAGAACCCATTGTGCACAACGTTTTTGCCGCACTTCGGGTTCCCCGCCTGGCGTTGCAAATCGCGCCTGCGCGTTGCAACAGCCATTTATTTCGCATTTTCCGTGACTTGTTCAGGCTTTGATAACCATCTTCGGTAACCATAAGCGTCAGTAGAGAGTAAGCGTATGGAGCGAGTACCAATGGCAGCAGTTTTTCCGCTGGCCGATTTTCGGCGTGCCGGTTTTGATCGTGCGGGCGAGAGCGACGCCTGGAAAGACAGCATCATCAAAGGTGATTGTGTCGCTGCCTTGGATGCCCTCCCGAGCCAGTCGGTGGATGCGATTTTCGCCGATCCGCCCTATAATCTCCAGCTTGGCGGCACGTTGCACCGGCCCGATCAGTCGCTGGTCGATGCCGTCGACGACGAATGGGACCAGTTCGCCTCCTTCGAAGCTTACGATGCCTTCACCCGCGCCTGGCTGCTTGCCTGCCGCCGGGTGCTGAAGCCCAATGGCACCATCTGGGTCATCGGCTCCTATCACAATATCTTCCGCGTCGGCGCCATGCTCCAGAACCTCGATTTCTGGATCTTGAACGATATCGTCTGGCGCAAGACCAACCCCATGCCCAACTTCAAGGGCCGCCGTTTCCAGAACGCCCATGAGACCATGATCTGGGCGAGCCGCGATCCGAAAGCCAAGAACTACACCTTCAACTACGATGCGCTGAAGGCCTCCAATGACGATGTGCAGATGCGCTCGGACTGGCTGTTCCCGATCTGCAGCGGCCACGAACGCTTGAAGGGCGACGACGGCAAGAAGGTGCATCCCACCCAGAAGCCGGAAGCTTTGCTCGCACGCATCATCATGGCCTCCACCAAGCCGGGCGATATCGTGCTTGACCCGTTCTTCGGTTCCGGCACCACGGGTGCCGTTGCAAAACGCCTTGGCCGCCACTTCGTCGGCATCGAGCGCGAACAGGATTACATCGACGCGGCATCCGCCCGCATCGCCGCCGTCGAGCCACTCGGCAAGGCGGAACTGACCGTCATGACCGGCAAGAAGGCCGAACCGCGAGTCGCCTTCAACACGCTGGTGGAAAGCGGCCTCGTCCGCCCCGGCCAGGTGCTGACGGATGTAAGGCGCCGTTATAGTGCCATTATTCGTGCCGATGGTACCCTTGCATCCGGCGGGACCGCCGGCTCCATTCACCGCCTCGGCGCGAAGGTGCAGGGTCTCGATGCATGCAACGGATGGACATTCTGGCATTTCGAGGATGGCGACGACCTGAAGCCGATCGACGATCTCAGAACCATCATCCGAAGTGAAATGGCAAAGGCCGAATAGTCGAGAGCCGTGAAGGCTGGAGACGGACGATCCACCGCCCGCCCTTGTCAGAATACGTCTCTGTCCGGTTTAGTACCTTCAGTCCCGGATGGAGAACGACCAACGCCCGGCACCTCGGTGTCGGGCGTTGGTATTTTCGAATATATAATTTTAGTTAGACAAGTTTCGCGCAAGAGACGGCCAGTACTGTCTCAATCAAAGCAGTGGTTGTGAAAATCCGGTTCGGAAGGCTCACAAAAACATTGCGTCCGATGCCGCTTGCGGCAGGACTGGCGCAGGCCGGAGACCGCCATTTCCGCCTGCGCCAATTTCTTTTCCCGATCTGTTTTGACAAACTTTGCCAAATTCTGCGCCCTGTCTTCAAAGGAGATACAGATGGCGACCATGAATATATCGTTGCCTGGCCCGATGAAGGAATGGGTCGAGGCCCAGTCGAAAACAGGCCGTTACTCCAACGCCAGCGACTATGTGCGCGATCTTATTCGCAGGGATCAGGAGCGGGGCGCGAACGGGACGAATTGCTGCCGCCGCTGCGCATTCATCGCTTCAGGGCGCATCTGGTTGTCTATAGGATCGACGCGGACGACGAAGTGTTCATCGTCCGCGTGCGCCATGGACATGAGGACTGGGTGAATGAACCCTAATCCTTGACATGAAGTGATATCAGGGTCGGTATCCTACACCTCCACCCCATAATCCTGCAGATCCTGCTTCAGCTTTTCCGCGCCGGTGAACTGCACCGCCTGCCAGCCTGCCGCCTTTGCGCCTTCCACATTGATGAGCGTGTCATCGATGAAGAGGGTGGCTGCGGGGTTGAGGCCGAAGTCGCGGGCGTGCAGCTCGTAAATCGCGACGTCCGGCTTGATGAGCTTGATGTCGCCGGAAACGGTGACGCCGCGCGGCAAGGTGAGGAACGGGAACATCTTCTGCGCTTCGCGGAAGGTGTCGGAGGCGAAGTTGGTCAGCATGGTCACATCGTGGCCGCTGTCGATCAGGCCAACCATGATTGCGACGCTGTCGTCATAGGAATGCGAGACCATCTCGTGCCAGAACTTGCGGAAGAAGCGGATGTGTTCTTCCCTCTCCGGGAACTTCTCCACCAGCAGCGCCTCGGCATCTTCCCAGCGGCGGCCGCGATCCTGTTCGAGGTTCCAGTCATGGGTGCAGACATTCTCGAAGAACCACTTGCGCTCGTCGGCATCGGGAATGAGGCGGCTATAGGGAATATGCGGATCGTAGTGGATCAGCACCTTGCCGATGTCGAATACGATATGGTCAATCTTGGTCATCGAACTTTCCTGCTTTTATCGAATGCGGATGGAATAGCCTCTGCAATGACTTTTTTCATCACCGTTGGCAGCGCCTGCGCGTCAAGATTTGTAACCGGCTCCCACCATCCGTCATCAGGGCCGGTTTGAAGGCTATCCGGAACCTGCGCGCGATAGACGGTGAGCCGTAGTTCGAAATGGGTGAAGACATGCACGATGACACCCGCCGCCTGCCAGCCGGCAGCAAAGGGCGCGTGGCTTGCATCCGTGCCGCCATCCATGCGCGCGGTCCATGCCGTTGTCGGCACCTCGGTCATGCCACCCAGAAGCCCGCTCTCGATGCGTCGCCTGAGCAGAATCTCGCCCTCTGTATTCACCGCCACGAAGGCGGCGCCGAGCCGCACGGGCTTTGCCTTTTTGGCGGCCTTGACCGGAAAACGCTCCGGCTCGTCATGGGCAAGCGCAAGACAGGCGCCATTGAAGGGACAGAGCGCGCAGGCCGGCCGTTTCGGCGTGCAGATCGTCGCGCCGAGATCCATCATCGCCTGGGCAAAATCGCCGGGGCGATCAGAAGGCGTAAGCTCGGCCACCTTCGCTTTCATGGCGGGCTTTGAGCCGGGCAGGGGAGCATCGATGGAAAAGAGGCGGGAGATGACGCGCTCCACATTGCCATCCATCACTGCCGCCCGCCGATTGAAGGCGATGGCCGCGACGGCTGCGGCGGTATAATCGCCGATGCCGGGCAGTTCCTTCAGGCCCTCTTCGCTGTCCGGAAAGGTGCCGCCATGTTCGCGCGCCACGGCTTCCGCACATTTTTTAAGGTTGCGGGCGCGGGCATAATAACCGAGCCCCGCCCAGGCGGCCATGACATCCTCGACCGGCGCCGCTGCCAGATCGCTGACGCGCGGCCAGGCGGCAAGGAACTTCAGGAAATAGGGTTTTACCGCCTGCACCGTCGTCTGCTGCAGCATCACTTCGGAGAGCCAGACGTGATAGGGATCGGCGCGTTTTCCCTGTGCCGCCATGGATGGCGAGGTGCGCCATGGCAATTCGCGATGGTGCCGGTCGTACCATGCGAGAAGTTGTTCCGCCGTCGGATGTGATGTTTGTTGTCGCGCATATGTGTTCATCGCCGCTGAACATAGAGACGACGCGGCAATCTGCAACAGCAGCCTGCCGCTGCAACGTGGAAAACCGTGTCCGGCAATGAACGCCACGACAATCGCAACCTGATCCGATTTAGGAGGAAGAGCCCATGCTGAATGCGCTGCAGGATAATATACCGCAACCGTTCCTTTATGTTGTCGGGGTTCTCTCGGCCCTTTGCCTGATCGGAAACCTGTTGAACCATATTGGCCGGCTGTATTTCGGTCGGCAAAACAGCGTGGCGTTTGTGGTCTCCCGCCTGATCGGGGAAGTCCGTGAACTGGAAAAGATGAGAGGCAAACCCTCCCGCCGGTTTCGAATTCTCGAATCCGGTTTCTGGGCGATTTTCTGCCATGGCCTGTGGATATACCTCTCCGTCGTGCTGATCTGCATGTTGGTGATTGCCGCTATCTCGGATAAGCCGGGAACAGGGCATCTGAAGATTTTGGCTGGCGGATATTTCCTCTTTGGATGTTTGGTGGCGAGAATGATACGCTTAGGTGCCTGCCGGGACTGGCGACGATTCCGCACATTGTTGCGCGGTGAAGAAGATGACGATGGCGCGACCGCTTGAGGTCGCTTGGCCTCTGTCGAGGAGAGCATGAAGAAACCCGCAGATTCATTTCGCAAAGGCGTCGTCCAGATCGCCGAAGTCGCCAATGGCATCATGGACCCCGTGCTGTCGAAGCGGGCGGGCATCAACACGGCGCTGCTCGGCTCCTGGGACGAGATTGCCGGTGACGATTTTGCCGATTGCACGCGGCCGGAAAAGATCACCTGGCCGCGCCGCGACGAAGGCCCGGATCGCGGCGGTTATCAGCCCGGCGTGCTGACGATCGCCTGCGAAGGCGCGCGTGCCTTGTTCCTCACCCATGCCCAGGGTGAACTTATCGCCCGCATCAATGGCTTTTTCGGCTTTCCGGCGGTGCGCCAGATCAGGATCGTGCAGAAACCGGTGTCGCAGACCATCAACCGCCGGCGCAAACCGCAGCCCCTGCGTGGCGATGCGGCAAAACGTCTCGATGACATGATGGAAGGCATCGAGAGCGAGGCATTGCGCAAGGCGGTGGAACGACTTGGCACGGCGGTCTTGCAGAAGAAGCCGCGTGGCCGAACGATTTGATCGGTGCGGTTGTCCTTGACTGGTCACAATTCTTTGACAAGAAGAGACCAAAACCCCGCTTGTGATGAACAGGCCGTCGCTATATCGGAATCAACGGACAATAGAGTCTATTACCAACAGGTGCTTTCATGCATTTTCCCGAACTGACCATTTCCCGTCGCAGCCTTCTCGGCGGTGTTGCCCTCGCTGCTGTTGCCACGGCCCTGCCGTTTGCCTTCACGCCCGGTATTGCCGAGGCGCAGGAACTGCCTGAATCCACCGGTGATGTGGACATGGCTGCGGTGATGAAGCCCGGCCCGCTGCCGGAAGCCGCACTCGGCGATGCCAACGCACCCGTCAAGATCGTCGAATATATGTCGATGACCTGCCCGCACTGCGCCAACTTCCACAACAAGACCTTCGAAGAAATCAAGAAGAAGTACATCGATACCGGCAAGGTCTATTTCGTGCTGCGCGAATTCCCGTTCGATCCGCGCGCCGCTGCTGCCTTCATGCTGGCACGCTGTGCACCGGAAGGTCAGTATTTCCCCTTCGTTTCCATGCTGTTCAAGCAGCAGCAGAGCTGGGCCGTAGCCCAGGATGCGCGCGCCGCCCTGCTGCAAATGTCGAAAATGGCCGGTTTCTCACAGGAGTCTTTCGAGGCCTGCTTGACGAACCAGAAACTTCTGGATGATGTGAACGCAACCATGCAACGCGGTGCGACGGAATTCGGCGTCAACTCCACGCCGACTTTCATCATCAACGGCAAGAAATACGCAGGAGACATGTCGGTTGAAACCATGTCGGCTGTCATCGACAAGCTGCTCTGATCACCGAAGCCTTCAGAAAGCGGGCGGCGGATATTTCCGCACGCCCGTTTTTTATTGCCGTTTTTCTAGCCGGGGCGTGAGGGCATGAAGTTCAACAAGCTCCGCCTCGTCGGTTTCAAGTCCTTCGTTGAACCTTCCGAATTCATCATCGAGCCGGGGTTGACCGGTGTCGTCGGTCCCAATGGCTGCGGCAAGTCCAATCTGGTCGAAGCGCTGCGCTGGGTGATGGGCGAAAACTCCTACAAGAACATGCGCGCATCCGGCATGGATGACGTCATCTTCTCCGGTTCCGGCAACCGCCCGGCCAGAAATACCGCCGAAGTCGGCCTTTATCTCGACAATTCCGACCGCACCGCGCCCGCCGCCTTCAACGATGCCGATGAAATTCAGGTGACGCGCCGCATCGAGCGTGAAAACGGCTCCGTCTACCGCATCAACGGCAAGGAAGCCCGCGCCAAGGATGTGCAGCTGCTGTTTGCGGATGCCTCCACCGGCGCGCGCTCGCCCTCCATGGTGGGGCAGGGGCGTATCGGCGAGCTCATCAACGCCAAGCCGCAGGCCCGCCGCCAGCTGCTGGAAGAGGCCGCCGGCATTTCCGGCCTGCATTCTCGCCGCCACGAGGCAGAGCTTCGCCTGCGCGCCGCCGAGACCAATCTGGAGCGGCTGGAAGATGTGACCGCCCAGCTGGAAAGCCAGATCGAAAGCCTGAAACGCCAGGCGCGGCAGGCCAACCGCTTCAAGATGCTGTCCGCCGATATCCGCGCCCGCGAGGCGACCCTTCTGCACATCCGCTGGGTGGAGGCGAAGGAAGCGGAAGGCGAGGCGGAAAGCGCCCTCAACCAGGCCACAAACATCGTCGCTGAAAAGGCGCAAGGCCAGATGGAAGCAGCCAAGCAGCAGGGCATCGCCAGCCTGAAACTGCCGGAGCTGCGCGAGGACGAGGCACGCGTGGCCGCCGCCTTGCAACGCCTGCAGATCGCCCGCACCCAGCTGGATGACGAGGCGAACCGCCTGCTGCGCCGTCGTGATGAGCTGGCGCGCCGTCTCTCGCAGCTTGGCGAGGATATCGTCCGCGAGGAACGGCTTGTCTCTGATAACGCCCAGATACTCGCGCGGCTGGATGAGGAAGAAGCGGAACTCCTCGAAATCCTCTCCGATTCCGGTCGCCATGCGGACGAGATGCGCGAAGCCTTCGAGGCTGCGACCGTCAAGCTCTCGGAAAGCGAAGCGATCTTCACTGCCATCACCGCCGAACGCGCGGAAGCAGCTGCCGGCCGTCAGCAACTGGAGCGGGCGATCCGCGATCTTTCCGACCGCAAGCTGAGGCTTGAGCGGCAATCGCAGGAGGCATCCGCCGAGATCGAGGCCATCGACGAAAAACTCTCCGGCCTTCCCGATCCCGCGGAGCGGCGCGAGGCGGTCGAGGCGGCGGAGATTGCCGTCGAGGATGCGTTGATCGTGGCGGAAGAGGCCGAGGCTGCCGTTGCAGAGGCGCGTTCCGCCGAAGCACTGGCGCGCGGACCGCTGGAAACCGCGAAAAACCGGCTGAATGCGCTGGATACCGAAGCACGCACCATCACCAAGATCCTCGCCTCCAGTGCCGCCGCCAATGGCAGTTTCACGCCGGTGGCGGAAGAAATGACGGTAGAGCGCGGTTATGAGGCCGCATTGGGCGCAGCGCTCGGCGACGATCTCGAAAGCCCGCTCGATGCGGCTGCGCCCGCTTATTGGGGCGGTAATGGCGATGGTGCGGATGATCCCGCCCTGCCGCAAGGCGCGAAACCGCTTCTGGATTATGCGCAGGCACCCGCGGCTCTCAGGCGTGCTCTCGCACAGATCGGCGTCGTTGCAGACGTTTCGGAGGCCCGGCGCCTTCTGCCGTCGCTGAAAGCCGGCCAGCGGCTGGTAACGCGCGAGGGCGCGCTGTTTCGCTGGGACGGCCATATCGCTAGCGCAGATGCGCCGGGCGCTGCAGCCCTTCGCCTGTCGCAGAAGAACCGCCTCGCCGAAATCGAAGCCGAACTGGACGAGGCCCGTTCCATTCTGGAAGAGGCCGAAGACCAGCTTGCCGCGAAAACCGAGGCCATCAGAAGCAGCGAATTGCGGCTTTCGGAAGTGCGCGACCGGAGCCGGCTTGCGACCCGGCAGCTGGCCGAGGCACGCGAGGCGCTCACCGCCGCCGAACGGGCCTCGGGCGATCTGCTGCGCCGCCGGGATATCGTTTCCGAAGCACTGAACCAGATCGGCGCGCAGATCGACGAGATCGCCATTCAGGAAGACAATGCCCGCATCGAAATGGAAGATGCGCCGGACCTTTCCGTGCTCGATCTCAAGCTGCGTGAAAGCCAGCTCGAAGTCGCGACCGATCGTGGTCTGCTGGCGGAGGCCCGCGCCCGTCATGAGGGCGTTAGCCGCGAGGCGGAAAGCCGCCAGCGCAGACTTCAGGCAATAGGGCAGGAGCGTTCCACCTGGCAGTCGCGGGCAGCAAGTGCAGCCGACCATATCGCCACGCTGCGCGAACGCGAGGAAGAGGCGCGCGAGGAAATCGCTGAACTCGACATAGCGCCGGAAGAATTCGACGAGAAACGCCGCAACCTCCTCAACGAATTGCAGAAGACCGAAGACGCCCGCCGCGCGGCCGCCGACCGGCTGGCCGAGGCGGAAAACCTGCAACGCGCCGCCGACCGGGTGGCTGCAACAGCCCTTTCCGAACTGGCCGAAGCCCGCGAAAAGCGCGGCCGTGCCGAAGAGCGGCTGGTTTCCGCCCGCGAGAAACGGCAGGAGGCCGAACACCGCATCCGCGAAACGCTGAATTCCGAGCCGCATATGGCGTTTCGCCTGACCGGCCTTGGCCCGGACCAGCCGAAGCCGGATATTCGGGACGTTGAACGTGATCTCGACCGGCTGAAGATCGAGCGCGAAAGGCTTGGCGCGGTCAATCTGCGCGCAGAGGAGGAGCAGGCGGAGCTTTCCGCCAAGCTGGAAGCGCTGATCAAGGAGCGGGACGACATCATTGATGCCGTGCGCAAGCTGCGCGCCGGTATCCAGAACCTCAACCGCGAAGGCCGCGAACGGCTGATCGCCGCCTTTGATGTGGTCAATTCGCAGTTCCAGCGGCTGTTCACCCACCTCTTCGGCGGCGGCACGGCGGAATTGCAGCTGATCGAATCCGACGACCCGCTGGAAGCCGGCCTCGAAATCCTCGCCCGGCCGCCGGGCAAAAAACCGCAGACCATGACGCTGCTTTCCGGCGGCGAGCAGGCGCTGACGGCCATGGCGCTGATCTTCGCGGTCTTCCTCACCAACCCCGCGCCGATCTGCGTGCTGGACGAGGTGGACGCGCCGCTCGATGACCACAATGTCGAGCGCTACTGCAACCTGATGGATGAAATGGTGGCCTCCACCGAAACCCGCTTCGTCATCATCACCCACAATCCCATCACCATGGCGCGCATGAACCGCCTGTTCGGCGTCACCATGGCAGAGCAGGGCGTATCGCAGCTCGTCTCCGTGGATTTGCAGACCGCCGAACAGCTGCGCGAAGCCGTCTGAGGCGGCTTGTTCGGGATCATCTCCCGACTTTTGCTCAATGTGAATTTATCTTGCCGTATCACCCATTCGGGTGAGCGACAATGCGCTGCATTTTGCTATGTATTGGTCACAAGCCTAGGGTTCTCTCCAGACCCCACCATCCGGTTTCCTGTACCGGATGGAATGCCTTGCGAGGCCGCTGCCGTGGCCTCGCAAGGCTTTCTTTTCAGGGCGGGTCATAGGGTTGCTCGGGATGCGAGCTGGTAATGTTCCCGGTCTGCAAACTGCCTCCGTCATACCGGCCTTGAGCCGTTATCCAGCCAGCCCAAGTCCTTGGGCTGAAAAGACCTCTCCCCTCCGTGCGAGAGCCGCCTCGGCTGAATTCCGGCTCAAGGCCGGAATGACGGGAGGAGGGGACGAAACGAATCGCTTTAAACACCTGGCCTGCTGCAACTGCCAATCGCGTGATGTGCGAGTTTCTCCGTGCATCATGCATGGAGGCCTGCCATCACTCACCCCGGCACCAGCCGCAGCCGCGTGCCCCAGGGATCGATCGCCTCCACCACATCGTTCTCCATCTCCACCAGCACATAACCGGCGGCCCGCAGCCGCTCCTTCTGCGCTTCGAGATCGGCGGGATTTCGAATGGTGAGAGAAAACCAGTCGAGGCCGGTTTCCATGGTGTTGCGTTCCTTTGCGCCGCGGCTGTTCCATGTATTCACCGCCAGATGGTGGTGATAACCGCCGGAGGAGAGGAAGGATGCATCCGAGCGGGCATCCTGCGTCGGTTGCAGGCCGACGGCCGCTTCGTAAAAGGCGCGGGCGGCGGCAATTTCGCCGACCCTGAGATGAATATGCCCGATGCGCATCGCCGGAGGCGCGGCCTCGTAATCGCTGGTTTTGGTATCGGTGAGCGTCACGAGATCATCGACATCGAGCGGTTCGGTGCCCATCTTCACCACACGGCCGCTCCAGACCCATGTGTCCTTCGGTCGGTCGCTGTAAACCTCGATGCCATTGCCTTCGGGATCGTTGAGATAGATCGCCTCGCTGACATTGTGATCGGCAAAACCTGACAGAGGCACCTGCTTCAGCGCCGCATGCACCAGCCAGCGGGCGAGATCCTTGCGGGAGGGCATCAGATAGGCGATGTGAAAGAGGCCGGCGGAGGTGGGGCTTTCGAAATCGGCCGCCGGCTTGTGCACGAGATCGAGCAGCGGCACGGCGCCGACACCGAGCGTCACGCCCCTTGCGGTGCGTTCCACCTCGTTCATGCCCAGCACCGAACGGTAATACTCGATCATCGGGTCAAGTTCGCGCACGCGCAGCGCCGCCTGGCCGACATGCATCGGTGTCGTTAATGCGAAGGGCAGGGCGGCATTTGCGGGGGGCGTGCCCCCCTCGGCTTTGAGCGCACCGGCAAGAGCGGTGGCGGCACAGGAAATTCCGGCAAATTTCAACGTATGGCGGCGGGTAAATTGCATGAACAATCTCTTTGCGGCGATTTGAATGGCTTAGGCAACACTCCGTTTCAGCGCATTACACGAATGCGTCAATCATGCCGTTATTTGGCCTTTGCGGCAATTCTTGCGCGCAATTCGCCGCAATTATGCTGCACTGCGATGTAAACTGCACGTTGCGGCGTTCCCAACATGCCGCCAATGCTGTAGATGATAGAAAAATGACAACGCTTCTGGGTGGAGAGCGTGGAATGAAAAAGTGGGTTTATACCTTCGGCAATGGTGCTGCCGAAGGCAGGGCAGGTGACGTTGCGATATTGGGCGGCAAGGGCGCGAACCTTGCCGAAATGGCAAGTCTCGGCCTACCCGTTCCCCCCGGCCTCACCATCATAGCCGATGCCTGTGCGCTTTATCACAAGAATGGTCGCGATCTTCCCGAAGAGCTGAAGCTGCAGGTCATGGCCGGCCTGCATGGCATGGAGCTCGTGACCGGCAAGACCTTCGGCGGAAGCCATTCGCCATTGCTTCTTTCCGTCCGCTCCGGCGCCCGCGCTTCCATGCCCGGCATGATGGACACGGTCCTCAACCTCGGTCTCAACGATCGCACGGTCGAGGCGCTCGGCCATGATGCGGGTGATGCCCGATTTGCCTGGGACAGTTATCGCCGCTTCATCCAGATGTATGGCGATGTCGTCATGGGCCTCGATCATGAAATGTTCGAGGAAATCCTGGAGGACGAAAAAGGCCGTCTCGGTCATGAATATGATACCGACATGTCGGCGGTCGAATGGCAGCACGTCGTTTCGCTCTATAAGAAGCTGATCGAGGATGAACTCGGCGAAGCCTTCCCGCAGGACTGTCATGTGCAGCTCTGGGGCGCCATCGGCGCTGTTTTCGCCAGCTGGACCAACCATCGCGCCGTCACTTACCGCCACCTGCATAATATTCCGGGTGACTGGGGTACTGCGGTTAACGTGCAGGCCATGGTCTTCGGCAATCTCGGCTCGTCCTCGGCAACCGGCGTCGCCTTCACCCGCAATCCCTCGACCGGCGAGGCGGAGCTTTACGGCGAATTCCTCGTCAATGCGCAGGGGGAAGACGTGGTGGCGGGCATCCGCACGCCGCAATCCATCACCGAGGCGGCACGGCTGGCGTCGGGTTCCGATAAGCCCTCCATGGAAAAGCTGATGCCGGAGGCTTTCGGCGAATTCCTGACCATCTGCAAGCGGCTGGAAACGCATTACCGTGACATGCAGGATCTGGAATTCACCATCGAGCGCGGCAAGCTCTGGATGTTGCAGACCCGTTCCGGCAAGCGCACCACCCGCGCCGCCATGAAGATCGCCGTCGATATGGTGGAAGAGGGGCTGATTTCGCAGGAGGAAGCCGTCTGCCGCATCGAGCCCTCGTCGCTTGACCAGCTCTTGCACCCCACCATCGATCCCGGCATTGCCCGCCCCATCATCGGCTCCGGCCTGCCGGCCTCCCCGGGGGCGGCGACGGGCGAAATCGTCTTTACCGCGGAAGAGGCGGTTGCGGCGGAAGCGGAAGGCCGTCGCGTCATTCTGGTGCGCATCGAAACCAGCCCGGAAGATATTCACGGCATGCATGCCGCCGAAGGCATTCTGACGACGCGCGGCGGCATGACCAGCCACGCCGCCGTCGTTGCGCGCGGCATGGGCATTCCCTGCGTCACGGGCGCGGGCTCCATGCGCGTCGATATGCGCAACAGGGTGCTGATCGGTGTCGGCTGCATGCTCAAACGCGGTGATGTCATCACCATCGACGGCTCTTCCGGCCGAGTGCTGAAGGGCGAAGTGCCGATGACGCAGCCGGAACTTTCGGGCGATTTCGGCAAGCTGATGGAATGGGCCGACAATCTACGCAGGATGACCGTGCGCACCAATGCCGATACGCCGGCCGATGCCCGCGCCGCCCGCGCCTTTGGTGCGGAAGGCATTGGGCTGTGCCGCACCGAACATATGTTCTTCGAGGGTGACCGTATCCATGTGATGCGCGAAATGATCCTCGCCGAAAGCGAAAAGGGCAGGCGGGCCGCGCTCGATGAGCTTCTGCCGATGCAGCGTTCGGATTTCACCGAACTTTTCCAGATCATGCATGGCCTGCCGGTAACGATCCGCCTGCTCGATCCGCCGCTGCACGAATTCCTGCCGAAGACCGATGGCGAGATCGTCGAGGTGGCCGCCGCCATGGGCATGCCGCAGACGGTGTTCCGCCAGCGACTGGATGCGCTGCATGAATTTAACCCCATGCTCGGCCACCGCGGCTGCCGGCTGGCGATTTCTTATCCCGAGATCGCGGAAATGCAGGCCCGCGCCATTTTCGAAGCCGCCGTTGAGGCGGCGCGCATCACCGGCGCACCCGTCGTGCCTGAGATCATGGTGCCGCTGGTCGGTCTGCGCTCGGAGCTGGATTATGTCACTGAGGTCATCGACGGCGTCGCCGCTGCCGTGGCGCAGGAAACCGGCATGGAGATCGAATATCTCACCGGCACCATGATCGAACTGCCGCGCGCCGCCCTTCGCGCCCATGTCATCGCGGAAGCGGCGGAGTTCTTCTCCTTCGGCACCAACGACCTGACGCAGACCACCTTCGGCATTTCGCGCGATGACGCGGCGCGGTTCATCAATACCTATCAGCGCAAGGGGATCATCGAGCGCGACCCGTTCATTTCGCTCGATTTCGACGGTGTGGGGGAACTGATCCGCATTGCCGCCGAACGCGGCCGCCAGACGCGGCCGGAATTGAAGCTCGGCATTTGCGGCGAACATGGCGGCGACCCGGCCTCCATCCATTTCTGCGAGGATGCCGATCTCGACTACGTGTCCTGCTCGCCCTTCCGCGTGCCCATCGCCCGCCTGGCCGCGGCGCAGGCAACGCTTGCGGCGAAGAGGGATGAGGGCAGGGTGGCGAGCAATGTCGCCTTCATTCCCGTCAGGGGTTCTGTTGGACGATGATGCGCCGCTCCACCACCACGGGGCGGTAGAACATGTCGCGGTTCATCTGCGCCTGCCAGGCGCGGTTGTCGGCGCGGCGGTCCATTTCCAGATCGAGAAGGCACCCGGCCATCGGGTCCGTACCGGGGCGGAAACCATAACCCCGGCATGTCGCCTCATCCCGCGCACGGCGCTCTTCCGGCGTCAGTGTCTGGCAGGCGGTGAGCGCCAGGAGCGCGGCAAGCGAACCGAGGACGATGGAAACACGCATCTTGTTTCTCCCTTAACATGACAGCCTTGCGGCACTTTTATTGCCGCGATTGATACGCCTGTTTGCATTTGGGGAAAAGCCGCGTCGGGGTGGAAAGTTGCGTTTGGTCCAAGAACATATCAGTCGTTCAAGCCGGCTTGGAGATCGCCATTTCAGCGCGCATCCAGCTTGAATCCCCCCATGTCGAGAGCCAGATCATCAGGTCGGTGAGAAAGCCGATAATCGGCAGAAGAAGCCTGTGACCCAAGCCGTGTGACGTCTGGTTTTTCTCGGCTTCCTGTAGATGCGCCAATTCCTGCTCCTGAATTGAGGCGATAAGCTTGTGAAGCTCTGGATCTCTTGTTTGCAGAAAGGCCAATTGATCTTCCAGATGGCGGTGAACAGTACTTTCAACGGCTTCAGTGCAAATCCAGATCATGTTTCGTCCGCCGAGCGCGGTCAGGAAGCCGAGCAGAAGACCTCCGAGGCTCCAAAACGCCATGACGCGACAAGGCTTTGCGTTTCTGGCTGGCATGGCTTCTCTGAACAGGCGGCAATGATCGATCTCGTCTTCCCGCATCTCTTGAAGAGCGGGGACGACGTCCGGAAACAGCCAGCGAGCCACCCATATCTGCGCTCCATAGATACGAATAGCGCCAAACTCGCCCGCGTGATTGACCTTGAGAATACGCCGAACGGTGAGAGCTGGGTCGTGTTTACCGGAACGGCCAGACATTCGAAACTTTTCCAAAGCGCGTTCCAGTCCAACCGGATGTGGCAGATTTTACCGCCGCAATGCGAGCAGTTGTCGCCGCCATTGATAAGTCGGTTCTTGTGTGGGGAAAACCCCATCCCGGTGGAAAGTTAGGCCCAACATGGTGGAAGATGCGGGTCTGCGAGCTTCCGTCGATCACGAAACCAAATGTCCTGGTTCCATTCAAAGTTCGCGAAGAAAAGAGGGCGGGAAAATGCCCTGCAGGATGAGCCAGTCACTCAATAGAAGCGTGAGGATGGCGGCGAGAAGGATGCCGCCCATGAAGGCGATGAGGCCGAGCGTGGCGCGTGGCCACCGACGGGTCTGATAAAGATAGATGGCAAGACCGACAGGCGCGAGCAGAATGGTCGCGATCTTGGCGGCGGAACTGCGCCGGAGATCCCGTTTTTCGGCATCCTCTATCTGCCACCAGGCAAACAGCGTGATGATGCCGATCATCTGCACCAGATCGTTTGCGGTAAAGGAAGTTGGAGGTCCGGCAGGCCAGACGGCCGCGTCTATGAGAAGACCGAGGGAGAGGAAGGCGAGCAGACCGACATAAATCCAGTTACGTTTCGCCATGCACAGGTTCCGCGGAAAGTTGCGTTAGTGTCTGTACCGCTATGGCTATCGATCAAACCATCTCCGTCAACCCCAAACTCTTGTGGAACAACGGAATTGGTCATCGTGGGGCGCCTCCCTTTCGAATGGAAACACCCCACGATTATTATTGTCAGGCCGTCGCTATTTCCCGGTCATCGAGCGCGTCGATGTCCTTGGCGTTGTTGTAGACGGCTTCATTCAGAATGCCCTCGCGCTTGGCGACGAGGGTGGGCACCAGCGCCTGACCGGCGACGTTGACCGCCGTGCGGCCCATGTCGAGGATCGGATCGATGGCGAGCAGCAGGCCCACACCTTCGAGCGGCAGGCCGAGGGTGGAGAGCGTCAGCGTCAGCATTACCACCGCGCCTGTGAGACCCGCCGTTGCAGCGGAACCGAGCACCGAGACGAAGACGATCAGCACATAGTCCTGAATGCCGAGCGGCACCTGGAAGAACTGCGCGATGAAGATCGCCGAAATCGCCGGATAGATGGCGGCGCAGCCGTCCATCTTGGTGGTGGCGCCGAGCGGCACGGAGAAGGCGGCATATTCGCGCGGCACACCAAGGCTCTTTTCCGTCACGGTTTCGGTGACCGGAAGTGTGCCGATGGAGGAGCGCGAAACGAAGGCGAGCTGAATGGCCGGCCATGCGCCCGCAAAGAACCGCGATGGCTTCAGGCCATGGGCGATCAGCAGCGCCGGATAGACCACGAAGAGCACCAGTGCCAGACCGATGTAAACGGCCGCCGCATACCAGCCGAGCTGCGAGAGCGTCGTCCAGCCATATTGGTCAACCGCGCGGCCGAGCAGGCCGATGGTGCCGATGGGGGTGAGGCGGATGACCCACCACAGGATTTTCCGCACGATGGCAAGCAGCGACTGGTTGAGGGCGAGGAATGGTTCCGCCGCCTTGCCGGCCTTCAGCGCCGCGACACCAAAGGCAATCGACACGACAAGCAGCTGCAACACGTTGAAGTTCAGCGAGGTGCTGGCCGCGCCATTATTGACCTTCGTCGAGGCTTCGAGGCCGAAGACGTTGGCCGGGACGAGACCCTTCAGGAAATCCAGCCAGGAGCCGGTGGAAGAAGGGGCCGCCGCTGCCGTATTGGCAATCGCGGTGTTGACGCCCGGCTGGATCACGAGGCCGAGCACGATGCCGATGACGACGGCAATCAGTGCGGTGATGGCGAACCACAGAAGCGTCTGCCAGACGAGCTTTGCCGCATTGGAGAGGTTCTTGAGATTGGCAATGGAGGCGACGATGGCCGTGAAGATCAGCGGCGGCACCAGCGCGCGCAAAAGCTGCACGAAAATGCTGCCGATGGTCTGCAGCGTCACCGAAAGCCAGTTCTGGCTGCCGGCGGCATCGGGACCGATGTTGCGCGCAAGGAGGCCGAGCAGCAGGCCGATGACCATGGCACTCAGAACCTGAAAGCCGAAATTGCGATAAAAGGGTTTGGGCCCGGAGGGGCCGGCGGACGTCGTTGCCTGTGACATGACATGTCTCTTTATTGTGCAAGAAAACGAGAATGTTGCACTTTTTACACGCATTCTCGAGGGAGGTCGCCGAGGATACGCCGATTTCCTCAGCAATTAAGGGATGGACTTGCGTATTTGTTGCATTGTCGGGGTATTATTCTCTCGGAACGACGATATGCGGAAAAATATTCTGCATTTTAGAAGGACCAGCTTTTCATAACGCACTCACATGTCATTCTCGGGCTTTGTCCCGAGGATCTGCAACGTTTGATCTGGCATGGCGTTGGCGGTTGGGATCAGCCGGAATTTAAGGATCAAACCCCTCCTTTGTTTTCCTCGCCGCAAATCCGGTCTATGACATCATATGCAGGTGATTCCCTGCCAGAATTCGGGTGCAACGCTTTTAAGCCAATGCGATCTAACGGATATCCGCTTTCATGACTGTGCGTTTCGTCCGGCCTTTTTCGGTTGCAGCCTATCTTTCCCGGTATCTGGGTCTTGCGGCGCTTGCGCTTTTTCTCATCGCCGCCGGCATCCACCGTTTCGGGCCGCTGACGACGCCCGATCTTGTCGGGCTGCTCATCATTGCCGCCGGCATTGCTCTTCTGGCCGTGCTTCTGGCGCTGATCGGCCTGGAGCGGCTGTGGACGACGGGTGCGCGCGGCGGGCTTTCGGCGCTGGCCGCGCTGCTTCTCTCGGCCCTGCCGCTCGGTGTCGTCGGTTATGGCGCGTTTCTTTATTGGCAGCAGCCGAAGATCTACGACATTTCCACCGATCTGAGCGATGTGCCGGAATGGCTGGTGACGCCGGCCGCCAACCAGCAATGGCTGGTGCGGCCCGCGACCGTGACCAAAGCCGACCGCGATGCGCAGATGGAGGCCTATGCGAGCCTGGCCGGCCGCCGTTATGAAGGCGCGATCGACCGCATCTATGCCGCCGCCAAAAAAATGGCGACCGCCCAGAATATCCGCATCACCCACACCAAGGGGGTGATCGGCGCGGAAGATGCCCCCTCCATCGGCGTGCCGCCACAGGACAGGACGCAACCCGCGGAGGACGCGCCAGTGGAAGACCTGCCCTCCATCGTGCCCGTGCCCATGGCCCGCCCGGCTGAAGCGCCGCAGCCCACCTTCTTCAATGGCAGCGGCGTGGTGCTGATGCAGGGCGAAACCCGCACCCGCATCTGGGGTCTGCGTTTCGACCTCCTCATCCGCCTGAAGGAAGAGGCGGAAACCACCATCGTCGACGTGCGCGTCGCCTCCCGTTACGGCCCGCATGATCTCAGCATGGGTGCGGCGATTGCGGAGGCCTATCTCGATGCGCTGGATGCGGAAATGCAGGGTCTGAACGATAATTGAGTTCCTGACGCCGAAGGCCTAGCTGGCGCTAAGCTTCGGCAAGGTCAGGGCTCTGCATCGCCGCGAGTTTCTTCTCCCCGCCGGGGAGAAGGTGGCCCGAAGGGTCGGATGAGGGGGCTAGCTCTCCGAATATCTCTATCCTCGCCCCTCATCCCGCTGCCGCGGACTTCTCCCCGGCGGGGAGAAGAAACGAGTGGCACTCGCCCGCGCCATCAATGGGAGAGCGATGGCTGAGGCGATAGCAAGATTTGAAATGCTGCTGTCAAAACCCCGTCAGGCCGGAAAATATTCGCCCAGCAGCGAAGGCGCGCCATCCGTTCGCACTTCGCCTTTTTCGATCAGGTCCTCGATATGCGCGAGCACGGAAAGGGCTGCCGCGCCATGCAGGCGCTTGTCGGTGCTGGCATAGATCACCTTCACCATATCGGCGATCAGCCTGTCACCTTGCCTGATCCGCTTCAGAACGGCCTTTTCCCGCATGCGGCGGTGGGCGCGCAAGCCCCGCATGAAGGCGGCCGGATCAGTGACCGGTCCGCCATGGCCGGGCAGAAACAGCCGGTCGTCGCGGGTCAGCAGCCGCTCCAGCGAGGCCATGTAATCGCTCATCGCTCCATCCGGCGGTGCGACAATGGTGGTGGCCCAGGCCATGACATGATCGGCCGAAAAGACGATGCCGTTGCCCTCAAGTGCAAAGGCGGCGTGATTGGCGGTATGTCCCGGCGTATGCAGCGCGGTCAGCGTCCAGCCATCGCCGGAAAGACTCTGCCCGTCGCCTAGCGCAATGTCGGGTGCGAATGCCGTATCGGAACTTTCGGCAAAGGGATTGGTTTCGCCCACATGCAGCGGCCGGGCGGCGCGATGCGGGCCTTCCGCTACCGTCAGCGCCCCGGTCGCCTGCTTCAGCCGCCGGGCGAGCGGCGAGTGATCACGATGGGTGTGGCTGACGAAGATATGGGTCACCTCGCGGCCATCAAGCGCCGCCATCAAAGCCTGAAAATGCGCCTCATCCTCCGGGCCGGGATCGATGACGGCAACGGAGCGGTCACCGACGATATAAGAGTTGGTGCCGTGGAAGGTGAAGGCGGAAGGGTTGTTGACGGTGATGCGCTGGATGAGCGGGGCGACAGGAACCGCCTCGCCATAGGCCGGCTTGAAGTCGAGATCGAATGCCGGGTCCGCCATCGAGACCTCCTGAATGAATGCCATGCCGCCCGTGCCGGCGGCACCCGCCGCACAATCGCCAAGCCCTATCATGCCGTCTGCGGCGCGGCACCCAAAAAGCTTGGATTTTGTGAAAAAATTGGTCGCCGGGTCATTGCCGCGCCGGGCAGGCTTTGCTAATCAGGCGCGGTTCAGGCAGCGGCGTTTCGCTCTCGCTGCCCTGTTGGGGCGTCGCCAAGCGGTAAGGCACCGGTTTTTGGTACCGGCATTCCCAGGTTCGAATCCTGGCGCCCCAGCCATCACTTCCAAAGTCAAAACAGTGTCCGCAGGTCCCGGCGACCGTCGATCACACGAATGATTTCCACGCAGCATACGTCGTCGCCGTCCGTATCCGGCACGGTTTCGTAGAGAATGACGTAGGGTGCTTCGACGAGCATGCGGGCAGACGGAAAAATTTCCGGATGGCGTTCGCCGAGGTGGGGATGATCGACCAGGCTTTCCGCTTTGGCCCGGAATCGGGCAAAATACCGTTCCGCAGCCAAGGGCTGTGACTTGCCGATATCGACGTAGATTTTCTTCACATCGCTGCGTGCGCGGGGCGTCCAGACAAGTCTAATGGTCACGATTTTTCAACGAAGCCAGTTCCGCCCGCGCTTCATTGAGCGTCTCGTCAAAATCCACTTCGGTTGAATTGCCGCTGGCTTTGCCCTCGGCCCACAACGTGCGCAACTTGGTGATGTCCTCGCGTCGCTGAACCCATTTCGCCGACCAGTCGCGCATCGCCTCACGGATGACTTCGCTGCTGCTGGCATAGGCACCGCTTTCCACGGCGTCACGCAAGATTTCGGCGTGCTGGGGCGTCATGGAAACGCTGATCTTCTCCACATTGGCCATATGTGATCTCCTCGGCATTTGGTGGCAATTATTACTACCAAATGGATTGTGATACTATCATTTTCGGCGTGCGAAGTGGCCATCCGACCCGGACCTGCCCCCCGAGCATCTGCAGCCGATTGATTCTGTGAGATGTGAGCAAATCCTCGGCACAAGGCTGAGGATGACGGTGCGTATCGAGAAGTCGCGTCTAACAAAAACGCCGCGCGTCCAAAGACACGCGGCGTCCAATCTCAAAGATCGTGGCTAGGCCTTAAAGCGCGATATCCGGCACCTTCTTCACCGGCGCACCCGCAGGAGCCGCACCGGCGCCCTTCAGCGCTTCGAGATCGATCTGCGGCGGGGTCGGCAGCTGCAGGTGTTCGGCGGTGTAGGCCCACTCCTCGCGCACCTTTTCCGGGTCGTCATTCAGCTTGGTGCCGTAGCTCGGCACGATCTGGCGCAGCTTTGTCTGCCACTCAGGCGTTGCCACCTTGTCCTTGAAGACTTTTTCCAGAACGCTGAGCATGATCGGGGCTGCGGTGGAGGCGCCCGGCGAAGCGCCGAGCAGGCCGGCGATGCTGCCATCCCCTGCGGCGACGACTTCGGTGCCGAGCCGCAGCACGCCGCCCTTTTCTTCGTCGCGCTTGATGATCTGCACGCGCTGGCCGGCCTGCCACAGGCGCCATTCGCCCTGTTTGGCATTGGGGAAATATTCCTTCAGCGCGGCAAAACGGTCGTCATCCGACATCATCAGCTGGCCGGCGAGATATTCCACCAGCGGATATTCATCGATGCCCACGCGCACCATCGGCCAGGCGTTGCTGGTCGTGACGGAGGAGACGAGATCGAAATAGGAGCCTTCCTTCAGGAACTTGGTGGAGAAGGTGGCGAAAGGTCCGAACAGGATGACACGCTTGCCACCCAGCACGCGGGTATCGAGATGCGGAACCGACATGGGCGGCGAGCCGACCGAGGCCTTGCCATAGGCCTTGGCCAGATGCTGCATCGTCACATCAGGGTTTTCGTTGATGAGGAACGAGCCGCCCACCGGGAAGCCGGCATAATCATCGGCTTCCGGAATGCCGGACATCTGCAGCAGGTGCAGCGCACCGCCGCCGGCGCCGATGAACACGAATTTTGCATCCACCACCTGTTCGGCATCGGTCTTGGTGTTGGTGTAGGTCACGCGCCAGCTGCCGTCGGCGTTGCGCTGGATATCGGACACCTCGCTATTGACCTGCAGGTCGAAATTCTGGTCGCTCTGCAGATGCGATACGAATTGCCGGGTGATCTCGCCGAATTCCATGTCGGTGCCGAGCGGCGACCAGGTTGCGCCGATCTTCTGGGAAGGATCACGGCCTTCCATCATCAGCGGCACCCACTTCTTGATCTGCTCGGGATCGGTGGAGAATTCCATGCCGGCGAAAAGCGGGCTGGCCTTCAGCGCCTGATAACGCTTTTCCAGATAGGCGACGTTCTCGTCACCCCAGACGAAGCTCATATGCGGCGTGTGGTTGATGAAGGAGCGCGGGTTCTTCAAAACGCCGTTGCGCACCTGCCATGCCCAGAACTGCCGGGAAATCTGGAAGGATTCGTTGATGTTGATCGCTTGGCTGATCTTGATGTTGCCGTTTTCGTCCTGCGGCGTGTAGTTGAGCTCGGCAAGGGCGGAATGGCCGGTGCCGGCATTGTTCCAGCCGTTCGAGCTTTCAAGCGCAACGCCATCCAGTCGCTCCAGCATCTGCATGGACCAGGTGGGCTCCAGTTCGCGCAGCCACACACCGAGCGTCGCGCTCATGATGCCGCCGCCGATCAAAAGCACATCGACCTTCTTGGCAGCCGTATTGGCGAGAAGCGGGGAAGAGGGCAGTGCCGCTGCGGCAATTCCGGCGAGCGCGCCGCCCAGAACTTGTCGGCGGTTCAGCGGAAATGCATGGGAGAGATCAGTGAGCTGGGATTTGTCTTGATCGATAGGAGTCACGGCCATACCTGATTCTTGTTTTGTGTTAAAAACATTCCTCCCGATCGCCCCGTTATAGCAAAGCGCAAAGCGGCACAACCCGGACTCATTCACTCCAGTTCAAGCGTTTTTGCAGGGATTTGGCCGGGACATATGGTCGCGCCGGCAAATTTTGCGCATTTGCGGATCGTCATTTTCAGCGCAGTGAAGATTAGGCGATGCTTTCAAACGGTTGAAAGGGTTCTATGAGCCGGATATCGCAAAAAGCCCAACCGACTGCGCCTTGCAGGCCATGACGATTGGCGCGGCGCTACTGCGGGCTGAATTTTTTTCAGAAAAATGACGATAATCCCGAAAAAGTGAAAGGCCCGCCGTTTCGGGCGGGCCTTGTATTGTGTTCGGTCTGAGGCCGAAAGCTCAGTTTGCGGCGAGGAATTCCGCGCAATAGCTCGGGCCGTTGACGCCGGGGCGGTCGGAGACCGTGCGCACGGCAGTGATCTTGTAGTCGCTGGAAACGACGAGCTGCACCGTGCAGGAGAGCGAAGCGGTACGGGCCGGCGAGATCTGGCGACCCTTCTTGCCGTCCTTGCCTTCTTCGAATTTGGCGGGAATGGTGGCCTTCTTGTAGCCGCCGCGCCAGTTGTAGACGGTGGAGCTGCCGCTTTCCGTATCGCTCAGCGGCGGGCCGAATTTTGCGAAGAAAATGCCTGCGGACTGGCCGACCCAGCGGGTTTCAACCGGGCTCTTCTGGGCAAAAGAGGGGGCGGAGCCGCCGGTGGAGGTGGTGCAGGCGGAGAGCGCAATGGCAAACGCTGCGAGCGTTACGCTGCGGAATAGCATGGTGAAATGTCCTTTGTGCCGTGTCCGGCTTCCCGCCGGTCATTCCGTTCCCCTAGCAGATTTGGCGGCGGCGGGCAGGGGAGGTGTGCGGCTTGATGAAAATTTCCTGCCACAATTGCTTTTTTGTAACGTTTTCCGCCCTTCCGCCCCGCTTTGCAGGCGCTTGGCGGGGCTGTTTCACCGGATGGAAAAAACTTGTCATAAAAAATGCAATAAGCCGCTTGTCGAATGCCGGAGGCTGGTCTATAGAAGCGCCGCTGGTCACGGAGTGTAGCGCAGTCTGGTAGCGCACCACGTTCGGGACGTGGGGGTCGGAGGTTCGAATCCTCTCACTCCGACCAGCTTAAAGCCAATGAGAACAGTGGCTTGCAAATGATCCCGAAAATCCCTGAAATCAAAGTCGCGTAGTTAAACCGGACGGTTTGAAACCTCACCGATTGAGGGTATTCGTTGTCCGCGTCTGCAAAATCCGGCTTTACATGCGAACAGGCTCGCTTCGGCGGGCTTTTTATTGCAGTACCCGGCGCCCGAACGAAAGAGGCCCGTCGCTCCGCCAAGCGCCAGGCCTCAATGTCGCGGCCTTGTTTCAGGGGACGCGCGACATCCGACGTCTTAAAAGCGTCAATTCCGATCCACAACCTCAGAAGTTACCCGTCACCGCCCTTAGCCCCGAATTTTCGGGGCGTCGTGATGATCAACTTATCGCGATCAAAAAAGAGGCCCGCTGTTCTTTCGAACAACGAGCCTCTGTTGGATCGCTTGGCGGAGCGACCGCATGCAAATTCGCCTTTTGCGCATGAACGTCAAATGAACAAACGGCTTTCTTGAGGGCCGAGAAACAACCCGTAAAAATCAGGGGCGCATGGATCGGAAAGCTGCCCCAGCCGTTATCTCCCCACAGCAACAATGGAGGATAACATGCTGAAGGGTATCGCATTGTGGGTTATGGGCGTTCCGGTCGTCGTGATCATTCTGCTTTATATGTTCGTGTTTTAAGTCGCGCCTGACGACAGGCGCAAAACAAAAAGGCGACCACATCGTGGTCGCCTTTTGTCGTTTATGCGGGCATTTTCAGTCGAGATCACCGATCAGCCGCGAGGCTGTCGCCGCATCCGTGCGGCGGATGTCGATCTCGTCGCGGTGTTTGGCGAGCAGTTCACCGGCGAGCAGCTTTTCCGCAAGTCCGGCGGGGAGTGAGAGGATGACGCGGTCGCCCTGTTCCTCCGTCGCACCCGTGCTGCGCTTGCCGGCGATCATGCCGCCCGCAACCGTATTGTTGGTGTCGGGGTCGATCAGGATGAAGGAGCCGGTCGCCCGGTTCTGTTCATAGGGATCGAAGATCGCCGTCTCGTCGAAGGAGAGGCGCACCTTGCCGATGGCGTTCATCGGCAGCGAGGTCTCATGCGCCTGCCATTCGCCTTCCTTCAGGTTCAGCTGGCTGACGGGCTGGACGCTGACGCGCTGGCGGCGGCTGCCGCTTTTGAGCCAATAACGTTTGCCGGCCTCGATGCCGCCCGGCTGCAGCGCAACAAGCTGTGCGTCGAAGGCAAGTCCCGTGAGCGGCTGCGCCTCGATGGAGACGATCATGTCGCCGCGCGAGACATCCACCTGACGGTCGAGCACCAGCGTGACGGCATCACCCGCCACGGCGGCGTTGCGCACCAGATCGAAGGTGACGATCTGTTTGACATTGGCGACCATGCCCGAAGGCAGGACCACGACGCTGTCGCCCGGCTTCACCGAGCCGCCGGCAACCGTGCCCTGATAGCCACGGAAGCTTTCACCCGGACGCGACACGCGCTGCACCGGCAGGCGGAAGCCGCCGGATTGCGCGGAGCGCACGGTGGCAAGCTCCAGTGTTTCAACCAGTGTCGGGCCTTCGTACCAGGGCATGGAGGCTTTGCCGGAAAGAACGACGTTTTCGCCCTTCAGCGCCGACATCGGAATGGCGGTGATCTGCTTGATGCCGAGATTGGAGGCAAACTCGCGGAACTCGTGGGCGATCAGTTCGAAACCGGCCTTGTCGTAATGAGTCAGGTCGATCTTGTTCACGGCCAGCACGAACTGCCGGATGCCCATCAGGGCGGCAATGGTGGCGTGGCGGCGTGTCTGTTCGAGAATGCCGGTGCGCGCATCGACGAGCAGCACGGCGAGATCGGCCGTGGAAGCGCCGGTCGCCATGTTGCGGGTATATTGCTCATGGCCGGGTGTGTCGGCCACGATGAAGGCGCGCCGGTCGGTGGCGAAATAACGATAGGCGACATCGATGGTGATGCCCTGTTCGCGCTCGGCCTGAAGACCGTCGAGCAGCAGCGCGAAATCGGGCAGTCCGAGATCGTTCTGCTTGCCGCTGTCGCGGTGCAGCGTGGCGGCCTGGTCTTCCTTGACGGCCTTGGTGTCCCAGAGGAGACGGCCGATCAGGGTCGACTTACCATCGTCCACGCTGCCGCAGGTGATGAGGCGGAGCGGACGCGTGTCGCGCGCCACCTTCGAATGTTCTGCAAAGGGCAGGATGGTGGCGGAAGAGGAGGGGGTGTTGACGGCGGCAGTGCTCATCAGAAATAGCCCTCGCGCTTCTTTTTCTCCATGGAGCCGGACTGGTCGCGGTCAATCGCGCGGCCCTGCCGTTCGGAGACGGTGGCGATTTCCAGTTCGGCGATGACGTCCTGAAGCGTCGCCGCCTCGGAGCGGATCGCGCCGGTCAGCGGGAAGCAGCCGAGCGTGCGGAAGCGGATCGAGCCGTGCTTGATCTCTTCGCCGGGCAACAGTTCCAGCCGCTCGTCTTCGGCCAGGATCATCATGCCGTCGCGTTCCACGTAAGGACGCTCGGCGGCGTAATAGAGCGGCACCAGCGGAATGTTTTCCGCCTCGATGTAACGCCAGATATCCACTTCGGTCCAGTTGGAGAGCGGGAAGGCGCGCACGCTTTCGCCCTTGCGGACCATGCCGTTATAGATGTTCCACAGTTCCGGGCGCTGGTTGCGCGGGTCCCATTTGTGGTCGGGCGTGCGGAAGGAATAGATGCGTTCCTTGGCGCGGCTCGCCTCTTCGTCGCGCCGTGCGCCGCCGAAGGCCGCGTCGAACTGGCCGGCGTCGAGCGCCTGGCGCAGCGCTTCCGTCTTCATGATGTCGGTGTAAAGCGCCGATCCATGGGAGAAGGGGGTGACGTTTTCGCTCTCGCCACGCGGGTTGGTGTAGGAAATCAGATCGAGATCGTATTCCTTGACGATATTGTCGCGGAACTCGATCATTTCCTTGAACTTCCAACCGGTATTGACATGCAGCAGCGGGAAGGGGATGCGGCCGGGGAAAAACGCCTTGCGCGCCAAATGCAGCAGCACGGACGAATCCTTGCCGATGGAATAAAGCATGACGGGCTTGTCGAATTCGGCGGCGACTTCGCGGAAGATGTGAATGGCTTCGTTTTCAAGCGCCTTCAGATGGGGATCGAGAGGCGGCTTGGCTGCGACAGTATTCTTGCTGTCCGTCTCGTGGACTGCGTTGGACATTGTAAACTCCGGGATTACTGAATGATTATCGTTGCGGGATGGCGGAAACGGCGGGTGTCTGCTCCGCACCGGCGACGTGAAGACCGCATTCGCGCTTCTCGTCGTTTTCCCACCACCATCGTCCGGCGCGCTCAGGCTCACCGGGCTTGATGGCGCGCGTACACGGCTCGCAGCCGATGGAGGGGTAACCGCGCGCATGCAACGGATTGACGGGGATGTTCTCCTTGGCGACATGCGCCCGGATGAGGTCGATATCCCAGTCAGCCAAGGGATTGATCTTGATGAGATTGCGATCCGCGTCGAACTCGGCGAATGGCGTCGTCGCGCGATTGCCCGACTGGCCGCGTCTGAGGCCGGTGATCCAGAAGGCTGCACCCTCCAGCGCCTTGCCGAGCGGGATCAGCTTCCTGACATGACAGCAGGCGTGGCGCGCCTCGACGCTTTCGTAAAAGCCGTTGAGACCATACTTCGCGGCATAGGCGTCGATATCGTCCTGTTCGGGCCGGAAGCGGCGGATTTCGATGCCGAAACGTTCTTCGGTTTCATCGATGAGATCGACGGTTTCCTTGAACAGCCGGCCGGTCTCCAGCGTCACGACGTCGATCGGCAGACGATGCGTGCCGATGGCGGCGGTGATGACCTGATCCTCTATGCCGAGGCTGGTGGTGAAGACCGCCCGCCCGCCGAGGCCGGCGATAAACGAAAGCCGACCCGCCAGATCGAGCCCGGCAAGCGTGGCGTCGAGGGAAGCGGCATCGGCAGAGGCATTTGCTGAATTGATCGTCATTGTCACGTCCGGGATTTCCATGGCCGATTATTGTTGAAATCCGGCTATGGGAACAGAAATGACAGTCTTTGTGCGCTGCACTTGAGAGCAAAAATGCCTCATGCGCGCGTGGTATGAGCAAAAGATGCCCGTTCACCTTCTTTGCAGCTTGGATTTGAATTGTGACAACTTCTGCGCTAAGCCGGAATTGCCGGGTTTCCGGGCTTGTGGTCTACTGGTTTTACGATGATTTCGCAGAAGGCAAAATATGCGCTGAGGGCGCTTCTTTCGCTGGCAAAGGCCGACGGCGGCTGTCCTGTGCAAATTTCCGACATTGCCCGTGAACAGGCCATTCCGAAAAAGTTTCTGGAGCAGATCCTTCTTGAAATGAAGAAGGAACGGATCGTCGAAAGCCGGCGCGGCAAGCAGGGCGGCTACCTTCTGGCGCGCCCGGCCGCGGACATCACCTTCGGCGAGGTGCTGCGCCTTATCGACGGACCGCTCGCCCCCTTGCCCTGCCTGTCACAGACCGCCTATCGCCGCTGCGAGGATTGTGACGGCGAGAAGCAGTGCGAGATCCGCCACGTCTTCGCCCGCGTGGCCGATGCCACCCGCAACATCCTGTTCAACACCACCATCGCCGATGCCGTGGCCGGTGTCGAAGTGCCCGAGCTTTTGACGGCCTAACGAAAAAATCGTCTAAAACCCCATAATATTTTTCGCCATCGCGGCAAAAAACCGTCAAAAATGTGAAATGCTTTTGCATTCAGAAAAGTTTTACACGACGCTTGTTGCGCCTTTCGCTTATGCTGCGCTGTATTTGTTGCCTGGGAAAACGCTCTCGGGAAACACTTTTTCGATCGTATTCGGCCTCATTGACCAACTCTACTCAACCGGTAGAGTTAAGCCATCGCAATCAGGAGGGAATACCGATGTCCAAGCTTCTGTCCGGTTTGAGCGTTATTGCTCTTAGCCTTTCACTGGCTTTTGGCGGCGCTGGCTCGGCCGCCGCGCAGACCAAGCTGCTTAATGTGTCCTATGATCCGACCCGTGAGCTCTACAAGGATTTCAACGAGGCCTTCGCCAAGAAGTGGAAGGCTGACACCGGTGAAGACATCACCATCCAGCAGTCGCATGGCGGCTCCGGCAAGCAGGCACGCTCGGTCATTGACGGTCTGGAAGCCGATGTTGTGACGCTCGCTTTGCAGAGCGACATCGACGCCATCGTCCAGAATTCCGGCAAGATCAACAAGGATTGGCGCACCCGCCTGCCGCATAATTCCTCGCCCTACACCTCCACCATCGTTTTCCTGGTGCGCAAGGGCAACCCGAAGGGCATCCACAATTGGGGCGATCTGGTGAAGGGCGACGTGCAGATCGTGACGCCGAACCCGAAGACATCCGGCGGTGCCCGCTGGAACTATCTTGCTGCCTGGGCCTGGGCCAATGAAGAATTCAAGGGCGATCAGGCCAAGATCAAGGCCTATGTCGGTGAACTCTACAAGCGCGCCCCGGTTCTCGATACCGGCGCCCGTGGCTCCACGGTCACCTTCGCACAGCGCCAGATCGGTGATGTGCTGCTCGCCTGGGAAAACGAGGCCTATCTGGCCGGCCAGGAATTCGGCGCGGATGCCTTTGACATTGTCGTGCCGCCGATCTCGATCCTTGCCGAACCGCCGGTCGCCGTGGTTGACGCAAACGTCGACGCCAAGGGCACCCGCAAGGCGGCGGAAGCCTATCTGCAATATCTCTATTCCGACGAAGGACAGAACATTGCGGCCAAGCACTTCTACCGTCCGTCCAATCCCGCCGTTGTCTCCAAGGACCTGCTGAAGCAGCTGCCGGACATCAAGCTCGTCACCATCGATGACCCGATCTTCGGCGGTTGGGCCAAGGCGCAGCCGGAACATTTTGGTGACGGCGGCGTCTTCGACCAGATTTACAAGCCCGCAAAGTAAGCGGATGATGGGGTGAAACGCGATCACCCCGTCCACAGGGACAAGACAAAAGAACCTGTTCGACCGGACAACCGTGCCGGTCGAACTTTTATAAGAAAAACGCCGGGGAACACCGGCTCCCAGAGGGCATTTCCAGGAAAAGCGAACTCCGGTTTCCTGGCCTGGAAATGTACAAAACAAAGATTATCCGGAGCCTTGATGAGCAATAATACATCCGGAAACAGGTGGAAATGGCGGCAGTCGAGCGTCATACCCGGCTTCGGCCTGACGTTTGGTTACACAGTGACCTATCTGTTTCTCATCATTCTTATTCCGCTCGGCGGCCTTGTCTGGTCCACGGCGAAACTGGGTTTTGCAGATTTCATTGCGATTGCCACCGATAGCCGCACGCTGAACGCGCTGCGGGTCAGTTTCGGAACGGCCTTCCTTGCCGCGCTGGTCAATGCGGTTTTCGGCGTCATCGTTGCCTGGGTGCTGACGCGCTACCGGTTTCCCGGTCGCCGTTTCGTTGATGCCATCGTTGACCTGCCCTTCGCCCTGCCGACGGCGGTGGCCGGTATCGCGCTCACCACGCTTTATGCCAATCGCGGCTGGGTCGGTTCGCTGTTCGAACCCCTGGGTATCAAGATCGCCTTTACCCCGACCGGCATCGTCATCGCGCTGATCTTCATCGGCCTGCCTTTCGTGGTCCGCACCGTGCAGCCGGTCATGGAAGAGATCGACCGGCAGGTGGAGGAGGTGGCGGCGACGCTTGGCGCCAACCGGTTCCAGACCATCACCCGCGTTCTGCTGCCGAGCCTCACACCCGCGATCCTCACGGGTTTTGCGCTCGCCTTCGCCCGCGGTGTCGGGGAATATGGCTCGGTCATCTTCATCGCCGGCAATATTCCTTACGTCTCGGAAATCGCGCCGCTCCTCATCGTCATCCGGCTGGAGGAATTCAATTATGCGGCGGCGACCGGCATTGCGACCATCATGCTGATCATCTCGTTTGCCATGCTGTTCCTCATCAATCTCATTCAGGCCTGGAGCCGCAAGAGGTACGGTTATGTCTGAGACCGCTTCCCGCACCACGCCCCGGCCGTTCCGCGATCCCGCCAGCGAGAGCTTTCCCGCCCGGCTGGCGCTGATCGCCATCGCCTTCCTGTTCCTTGCGGCCTTTCTGGTCCTGCCGTTGATCTCCGTCTTCTTCGAGGCTTTCCGCAAGGGTGCGGAAAGCTTCTGGGAGGCGATCGTCGAGCCGGATGCGCTCTCCGCCATCCGCCTGACGCTGCTCGTCGCCGCCATTTCGGTGCCGCTCAACCTCATCTTCGGGGTTGCCGCCGCCTGGGCGATCGCGAAATTCGAGTTCAAGGGCAAGGCTTTCCTGATCACGCTGATCGACCTGCCGTTCTCGATCTCGCCGGTCATTTCGGGTCTCGTTTATGTCATCCTGTTTTCCGCCCACAGCGTGCTCGGGCCATGGCTGAAGAGCTACGGCATCGAAATCCTCTTCGCGGTGCCCGGCATCGTGCTGGCCACCATCTTCGTCACCTTTCCCTTCGTCGCGCGTGAACTGATCCCGCTGATGCAGGAGCAGGGCAATGGTGATGAGGAAGCGGCGATCTCGCTCGGCGCGACCGGCTGGCAGACTTTCTGGTATGTCACGCTGCCCAATATCAAATGGGGCCTGCTTTACGGGGTGCTGCTCTGCAACGCCCGCGCCATGGGCGAGTTCGGTGCCGTCTCGGTGGTCTCCGGCCATATTCGCGGCGAGACCAACACCATGCCGCTGCATGTCGAGATACTCTATAATGAGTACAATATCGGCGCCTCCTTCGCCGTGGCGACGCTGCTTGCCGGTCTCGCGCTCGTGACGCTCGTTCTCAAAACCATTCTCGAAATACGCTTTGGCGCGGGCAACGCAGCCGGCAAGCATTGAAAGGCATCTTCATGGAAGTGAAAGTTTCCGGCATCACCAAGCAGTTCGATCGCTTTCCGGCGCTGAACGACGTGTCGCTCGACATTCGTTCCGGCGAGCTGATCGCGCTGCTCGGTCCTTCCGGTTCCGGTAAGACGACGCTGCTGCGTCTGATCGCCGGTCTCGAGCAGCCGACGCAGGGCCAGATTTTCTTCGGCGACGAGGATGCCTCGCACCGCACGGTGCAGGAGCGCAATGTCGGTTTCGTGTTCCAGCATTACGCTTTGTTCCGTCATATGACGGTGGCCGACAATATCGCCTTCGGGCTGAAGGTGCGCCCTTCCGCCAAACGTCCGCCGAAGGCGGAAATCCGCAAGCGGGTGTCCGAGCTTCTCGACATGGTGCATCTCTCGGGCCTTGAGAAGCGCTATCCTTCGCAGCTTTCCGGCGGCCAGCGCCAGCGCGTGGCGCTCGCCCGCGCCGTCGCCATCGAACCGAAGGTCCTGCTGCTCGATGAGCCCTTCGGCGCGCTCGATGCCAAGGTTCGCAAGGAGTTGCGCCGCTGGCTGCGCGAATTTCACGACCGCACCGGCCACACCACCGTCTTTGTCACCCACGATCAGGAAGAGGCGCTGGAACTGGCGGACCGCGTCGTCGTCATGAGCCAGGGCAAGATCGAGCAGGTGGGCACGGCGGACGACGTTTATGACACCCCCAACTCTCCCTTCGTTTTCTCCTTCATCGGTGAATCCTCCAGCCTGCCGGTAACGATCCGCGACGGTCATGTGCTGTTTCAGGGCGAAAGCATCGGCATCGATGAAAGCGGCACGGGCGAGGGCGAACTTTTCTTCCGTCCGGAAGATGTGGTGCTGACGGAGGCGAAGGACGCGCTATACGGCAAGGTCACCACCTGTCGCCGCCTCGCGGGCACCCGCATTGCCGAAATCGACATCGCCAATAACGGCCATGACCCCTATCACCTCGAAATCGAAGTGCCGCTCAACGCCGCTGTAGCAGTGGGCGCGGAGCTGCGGTTCCGCCCGACGCGGTGGAAGGTGTTCGGGAAGAAGTAGGCAGAGGCGGCGCGATTGGCGGCCTTGGTTCTGCAGTCGCCCTCAGCTCTCCGTCATATCGGCCTCGAGCCGGCATCCAGTCAGCCCAGGTCCCTGGGCTGAAAAGACCTTCTTCGCCGCGCAGACGCGCGTCGGCTGGATGCCGGGTCAAGCCCGGCATGACGGGAGAAAGCTTTCCGGGCAATGCAGAACACCTAACCTGCCGCAGGAGCATCCCGGCGCGTGATCGTCAAAGACAGATAACCCCGAAAACGGAAAAGGGCCGCCGAAGCGACCCTTCCATGAGTTTGGTTCTGTATACAAACCCGGGACTGTTTCTCAACGTTCCGAAGGTAAAGCTGTTTACGCCGAGGGCTGCCCCGTCGAAAACACACCCTTTCCATTGCCTGCACCAGAGACCGAAATCTCATTAGACATTGGATCACCTCCTTCCGATACGTTGAACATAACTAGAAGGTAGTACGATTCGTCATTAATGCAAGAGGGTTACTTTTAACAGGCGTCCGGCATCTATGCCGCATCTGCGGCATTCACGTCGAATTCGAAGTGAATGCTGTCATAGGGAAATTCGATACCAGCCTCGTTCCGGTCGATAACGCCCGCATGGAGGAGCGTCGTCACATCGCGGTGAACGGCCTGCACATCCCGCCCGATCCGGCGGGCAACTTCACGGATCGAAAGCGGCCCCTGTCCCGCAAGAGCCTTGACGATGGCAAGGCGCAATGGTGCGAGAATGCGGTGCAGGTCCTCATAACTTGAAAATTCGATGGATGGTTTCGCCTCGACCGGTTTTCCGGACATTGCCAGATTACCTGCGGCAACAAAGCGGCTCTTGATATCCTTGACCGTGCTGAGACGTACCGTGAGCGTCGTCATGACAAAACCCTTTCCATATCCGCCTGAAATGCATCGAAGAGCGCTTCGAGCGTGGTGAATGCGATGGCATCTTCACGCCCGTCCATATGGCGATGATCGCCCTTGCCGCGTTCATTGTCATAAGGCAGAACGCATTCCCCTTTTATCACCAGCGCCAGCCGATATTTGAAGAGATGGGCGCTACCGGGAACGGGCTCGAGAAGATGCCACAGGACAACCTCGAAAAAGGCCGTCTCGTCGATCACTTTGCGCGTCTTTTCGAGCAGAACGGCCTTCATGTTGTTATTCATGACAACGCTCTGACCTGTTGTCAATGAAAACAACGATCTCGTTCAATGTGTCACGACACCCGCATCACGATCTTGCCGATATGATTGCTGCTTTCCATCAGCCGGTGCGCTTCAACAACCTCGTCCAGCGTGAAGACCCGGTTGATGACCGGTGCGACCTGACCGTTTTCGATGAGCGGCCAGACCTGTTCGACGAGCTCATCGCGGATGGCGCGTTTCTCGTCTGCCGTGCGGGGACGCATGGTGGAGCCGGTGACGGTGAGGCGTTTGACCATGATTGGGGTGAGATTGACCTTCTCAGCCGTGGCACCGCCCAGAAAGGCGATGATGGAGAGGCAACCGTCCCTGGCGAGCGCCGCAAGGTTCTTTTCGAAATAGGTCGCGCCGATCATGTCGAGAACGACATCGACGCCCTTGCCGCCGGTTTCGGATTTCACGACGTCGGCGAAATCCTCCTCGCGGTAATTGATGGCGCGCTTGGCGCCGAGCTTTACGCAGGCCTCGCATTTTTCCGCCGAGCCCGCCGTGGCATAGACCTCCGCGCCAAAGGCTTTTGCGAGCTGGATGGCCGTCGTGCCGATGCCGCTGGTGCCACCGTGGATGAGCACGGTTTCGCCTTCGGTGAGGCCCGCCATCTGGAAGAGATTGGCCCAGACGGTGAAGAATGTTTCCGGTAGTGCTGCGGCCTTGACGGCGTCATAACCTTTGGGGAAGGGCAGGGCCTGTCCGGCGGGGACGGTGCAATATTGCGCATAACCGCCACCATTGGCGAGCGCGCAGACCCTGTCGCCCGGCCTGAATTCGGTAACGCCTTCTCCCAGCACCACCACTTCGCCGGCGATTTCCAGCCCGAGGATCGGGCTTGCACCCTTCGGCGGCGGATAGGTGCCCTGTCTCTGCGCGACATCGGGACGATTGACCCCCGCCGCCTCGACCTTCACCAGGATCTCGCCTTTGGCGGGTTTCGGCAAAGGCGCCTCGGAAAGCCGCATCACCTCCGGCCCGCCATGGGAGGGAAGGTCGATGAAGCGCATTGTTTCGGGCAGGGTCTTGGTGTCGGACATGGGCAGGGGCAACTCCTCGCTTGTCGGCGTCACCTGAAGATGTAGGTCAGATGTGCGCTTGAGGGAAGGAGGCCGTTTGTCGCGAGTGTCAATTTGCCTCGCCGAACACCCGCACGACGAGACCGCTTTCATTTTCCTTCGCGGCCGCCTTGACGCCGGCGATCTCGCTGCCGATACGCTCGGGATTGGCGATGATCAGCCCCTTCGGCAAGGTGAGGACGCCGATGGAGCAGCGCAGCAGCGCAAAGTCCCGCTCGTTGCCATGGCGATCCTGGCCCTTCATGCATCCGGCGGCGCGGTCTTCGTCCGAATAGAGTTCGGCGACATCGTCGTGAAAATCGCTGAGCAACCGCTCGAGAATTTCCATCAGCTCCTCCACCGTCCAGTCCCGCACGCCGATGAAGAAATCATCGCCGCCAATATGGCCGAGGAAACAATCGCCCGCGAAAAAGTAACGGCGCATCAGCGCCGAGAACAGGGTGATGGCGTGGTCGCCGGCGTTGAAGCCGTATTTGTCGTTGAAGGGTTTGAAATTATCGAAGTCGCAATAGCAGAAGAAGCGCGTCTCGTCGCCGTCGCTGCAACGGTCGGCAATAAAGCCGCCAATCGCGCGGTTGCCGGGCAGCGCCGTCAGCGGGTTCTGGTCCTGCGCCATCTTCAGCTGTTTTTCGTTGATGACCTTGATGAGCGAAGCGGCCGAGACGATGCCGGCATAACGCATGTTCTCGGTGAGGATGATGCAGGCGCTGCCGCCCATGCTGGCGAACATGTTCATCAGCTGGTCGGCATCGGCATCGAGGCCGACGATCGGCGCGGGGTCGACGAAATGCGATATGGTGCGCTCATAGATCTTGTTCTTGAGCAGGTCGCGGCCGAAGGGGCGGTAGATATATTCTTTCAGGTGATATTCGTTGATGACGCCGCGCGGTTCGCCATTGGCGTTGAGAACCGGAAAAAACGCCTGCTGCGGATTTCTGCGGAACAGTTCGAAGACACTGTCGACACTGTCATGCTCGAAGACGGTGGGGAGGCGCTCTATCTCCCGGCGGATCAGGATTTCGTCCAGCGTCTGGCTGCTGCGCCGCGCAACGCCGATGCGGTTGAGATGCGGGAAGCTTTCCGGGAGCTCGCTGGTGAAGATCGTCGGCTTGGCGATCAGCCAGCCCTGCACCAGATCGACGCCGAATTCGCGGCAGGTCAGAAATTCCGCTTCCGTTTCGATGCCTTCGGCAATGACCCGCACGCCGAGAACATGGGCGATGTTGACGATGTTACGGACAAGATGCTGCTTGCGCGGCAGATGGTCGACACCGGTGATGAAATGCCGGTCGATCTTCAGGTAATCCAGCGGAAAATCGCAGAGCAGCTTCATCTCGCCATGGCCAACGCCGAAATCGTCGATCGCCAGCTTGAAGCCTTCCTTGCGCATGCGGGCAATCAGCGCCGTGAATTCCGGCACGCTGGTATTGTCGAACCGTTCGGAAAGCTCGAAGCAGATGGAGGAGGCAGGAATGCCGGCACGCGCCAGATGACCGACCAGCTTGTCGAGGATGGCATCACCATGCGGGATCAATCGTACATCGAGATTGAGGAACAGGGTGGCGGAGGAGAAATCAGGCAGGGTGGAGAATTTCGCCAGCGCGCGGCTCGCCAGCATCTGCTCGAAGGCCTTTAATTCGCCATCCACGGCAGCCTGGTCGAGAAGGGCCAGCGGATTGGAAAATCCAAGCCGGTCATGGCCGCGCATCAACGATTCATAGCCGAAAATCGTGCCTGTCGTCGCCTCGACAATCGGCTGGAACGCCGTCTCAAGCACCAGCTTCGCCATGGGAAACATATGCCCGGAGGCAAAACGTCTGACGACATCGTTCTCCAGCGTGACGGCCTGCATTTCTGTTCTCCGCTATTGCCGATCCCCAGCTTGGCTAACGTAAGGGGAGCCTGTCTCTTTTGAGGCGAACAATCGCAGATTACAGGTCAACAAAAGCTTTCACGACTGTGAAGCTTTCATGAACGTTTTGTTACAACCCCACGAACCCATGGGGTTGTTGCGCCGGGCCTCATGCCCGGCGGATATGTCCGGTGTGCGCGGCGTAAAGTTCCGCCACATTCATGCGTTCCCGGTCCGCTTCCACAGGTTCCGTGGACTTTACGCCGACGCCGTGCTCGGCGGAGGCCGCCCATAGTCTCAGCGCTGCCCTGACGACCTCGCTGCCGGACGCGTAAGCGCCGCAATTCACGGCCTCGCGCATTCTTGCTGCCTGTTCCGGGGAAATCGATACTGTCACCATTGGCATGATATCACTCCCTTCTTTTGATGGCCGCCACGCGAAACCCGATAGATGCCCGCTTATGCGGGCGGGGCGAGGGCGGTCTTTCTGGGCGGTCGTTTTTTTAAGTTTTCGTCTGGACGCCGCCTCCAGCGAAATTGGTATCACTGCTTATCTTACCACGAAACGCGTTCCATACCCAATTTGCAGTATATTGGGGTTTAGTTTTTCCCCGTTCGGCGTGGTTCCGATACGGCGTTGCACATGCCTTTATGAACGCATTGCCAGCGCCAGCGTCACCATCGCGAAGCCCTGCATGATGAGGTCTATCGCGAGAAACAGGCCAAGCACCCAGAGGCTGTTGACCGGCCAGCCGGCGGCAATCACCAGACCCGCAAGCGTCGTCACCGCGCCGGCCGTGGCGACCCAGCCCCAGCCCGTCGCCGGTTTCAGCCTGAAGCCGACAACGAGGCGGAAAATGCCGGCGACAATCAGCGAGATCGCCATCAGCAGGGTCAGCACGGCGGCCGTCAGATCGGGGTTCTGGAAGGCGATGACGCCGGCAATGGCATAAAGCAGGCCGCTCAGCGTCCAGAACAGCGCGCTTTCCCATCCCTTCACCTGAAAGGCATGAAAAAGCTGCAGCACGCCGCCAGTCAGCATCATGACGCCGATATAAAAGACGGAGGCAACGGTGGCGATGAAGAGATTGCCAAGCGCGATGACGCCAAAGGCCAGAAGAACGAGGCCGAGGGCCAGCAACCAGCCCCACTTTGCTTTCAGCGGTGAAAATCCGGATGCATTGAGACTCTGCGTCATGTCGCTGTCTCCATGAATGGGTCGGGTAAAGCTATCACGATTGCACCGTAGCGCAATGTGCATGCCGAATATTTGATCCAGATCATGAGCCCAAGGGGGCGATAAACCGCCTCTATCCTTCACCCCGTTTCACGCCAGCCGATCCGCGACATGAAATGGCGTATTTTTTATTGATTGATCGATCAATCAAGAATATTTTGCCTGCCGTCAAGGAGACACTTATGCCCAAGATCGGAATGGAGCCTTTGCGCCGCAAGGCGCTTGTGGATGCGGCTTTGCGCACCATAGGCCACCATGGTTCGCTGAATGTGACAATGTCGGATATTGCCCGGGAAGCGGGCGTGTCGGCGGCGCTGGCGCATCATTATTTCGGCAGCAAGCAGCAGCTGCTTCTGGAAACCATCCGCAGCCTGCTACGTGACTTGCGGCGTGATGCGGTTGCGGCGCTGACCCGCGCTTCCGGCCCGCGCGAAAGACTGAGCGCCATCGTGCATGTCTCTTTCCAGAGCGACCAGTTCACGCCCGAAACGGTGGCGGCATGGCTTGCCTTTTACGTCGAGGCGCAGCGCTCGGAAGAAACCCGCCGCCTGCTCGTGCTTTATTCCCGCCGCCTGCGCTCCAATCTCATGGCCAGCCTCAACCGGCTTTGCCCGCCCGATGATGCCGCGCGGATCGCCGAAGGTGCGGCGGCGCTGATAGACGGGCTTTACATTCGCCACAGCCTGCGTTCCGCCCCGCTCGGCCTCGCTTCCGCGCCGGTGCTCGTCGAGGATTATTTCGACATGCAGCTCAAATCTTTTCCCGATGGACAGCGCCCGAAGCCGTCCGTCCGCGTTCTTTAAGGAGACTTCGACATGACCATCGCGGCAACTGGCGACAGGGGGCTCAAGGCCCAGCCGAAAGCCTCGCATTTCATCGACGGCGATTATGTCGAGGATAATACCGGCACGCCGTTCGAAAGCATCTTCCCGGCCACCGGCGAGGTGATTGCAAGGCTGCATGCGGCAACGCCTGCCATCGTCGAGCGCGCCATCGCCTCGGCCAAACGCGCCCAGAAGGAATGGGCGGCGATGAGCCCCATGGCGCGCGGCCGCATCCTCAAGCGCGCCGCCGATATCATGCGCGAGCGCAATGATGCGCTTTCGACGCTCGAGACGCTGGATACCGGCAAGCCAATTCAGGAAACCATCATCGCCGATCCCACCTCCGGTGCCGATGCCTTCGAATTCTTCGGCGGCATCGCCCCTTCCGCGCTGAACGGTGATTACATCCCCCTCGGCGGCGATTTCGCCTATACCAAGCGCGTGCCGCTCGGCGTCTGCGTCGGTATCGGCGCCTGGAACTATCCGCAGCAGATCGCCTGCTGGAAGGCGGCGCCGGCCCTCGTTGCCGGCAATGCCATGGTCTTCAAGCCCTCGGAGAATACCCCCCTCGGCGCGCTGAAGATCGCCGAAATCCTCATTGAGGCCGGCCTGCCGAAGGGCCTCTTCAACGTCATCCAGGGTGACCGCGATACTGGCCCGCTGCTGGTCAACCATCCCGATGTCGCCAAGGTTTCTCTCACGGGTTCAGTGCCGACCGGCCGCAAGGTGGCGGCTGCCGCTGCCGGGCATCTGAAACATGTGACCATGGAACTCGGCGGCAAGTCGCCGATGATCGTTTTTGATGATGCCGATATCGAAAGTGCCGTCGGCGGTGCCATGCTCGGCAACTTCTATTCCTCCGGTCAGGTCTGCTCCAATGGCACGCGTGTCTTCGTGCAGAAAAAGGCGAAGGACCGTTTCCTCGAAAACCTGAAGCGCCGCACCGAGGCAATGATCCTCGGCGATCCGCTCGATTACGCCACCCATCTCGGTCCGCTGGTCTCCAAGGCCCAGCAGGAAAAGGTTCTTGCCTATATCGAAAAGGGCAAGGCGGAAGGCGCGACGCTCGTCACCGGCGGCGGCATTCCCAACAATGTTTCGGGTGAGGGTGCCTATGTGCAGCCGACCGTTTTTGCGGATGTAACCGACGATATGACCATCGCCCGCGAGGAAATCTTCGGGCCGGTCATGTGCGTGCTGGATTTCGACGATGAGGACGAGGTTCTCGCGCGCGCCAATGCCACCGAATTCGGGCTGGCCGGCGGTGTCTTCACCGCCGATCTCGCCCGCGCCCACCGCGTCGTGGATCGGCTGGAGGCGGGTACGCTGTGGATCAATACCTATAACCTCTGCCCGGTGGAAATCCCCTTCGGCGGCTCCAAGCAATCCGGTTTTGGCCGGGAGAATTCAGCGGCGGCGCTGGAGCATTATAGCGAGCTGAAGACGGTTTATGTGAGCACGGGGAAGGTGGACGCGCCTTATTGATGGTTGTTGGGTGGGGCTTACCCCCCTCTGCCCTGCCGGGCATCTCCCCCTCAAGGGGGGGAGATCGATATGCGGCGAGGGTCGCGCCCATCTCAAGGTCAGAGAATGAAGTGGCGGTAGCGCCTCTTGCCGATCTCCCCCCTTGAGGGGGAGATGCCCGGCAGGGCAGAGGGGGGTAGCCCACCCGCCGACAGTCAATCGGAACAACCGCTCATCGGAGAGCACAAATCATGCAAGCAGATTACGTCATCGTCGGTTCGGGTTCCGCGGGCTCCGCCATCGCTTATCGCCTGTCGGAAGACGGTCGTTATTCTGTCATCGTCATCGAGGCTGGCGGTTCCGATTTCGGCCCCTTCATCCAGATGCCGGCGGCACTTGCCTGGCCGATGAGCATGAAGCGCTACAATTGGGGTTATCTTTCCGAGCCTGAGCCCAATCTCCACAACCGCCGCATCACCGCCCCGCGCGGCAAGGTCATCGGCGGCTCGTCCTCCATCAACGGCCTCGTTTATGTGCGCGGCCATGCCGAGGATTTCAATCGCTGGGAGGAGCTTGGCGCGCATGGCTGGGCCTATGCGGATGTGCTGCCTTATTTCAAGCGCATGGAGCATAGCCATGGCGGCGAAGAGGGCTGGCGCGGCACGGATGGGCCGCTGCATGTGCAGCGCGGGCCGGTCAACAATCCGTTGTTTCACGCCTTCATTCAGGCGGGCGCGCAGGCCGGTTTCGAACTGACGGATGACTATAACGGCTCCAAGCAGGAGGGTTTCGGCCTGATGGAGCAGACCATCCACCATGGCCGTCGCTGGTCTGCCGCCAATGCCTATCTGAAACCCGCACTGAAACGCGGCAACGTCACGCTGGTCAGCGGTTTTGCCCGCAGGATCGTCATCGAGAATGGCCGTGCCGTGGGCGTCGAGATCGAGCGTAAGGGCGTGGTGGAAACCATCAAGGCCGGTCGCGAGGTTATTGTTTCCGCCTCCTCCTTCAATTCGCCGAAACTGCTGATGCTCTCGGGCATCGGGCCTGCCGCCCATCTGCAAAAAATGGGTATCGAGGTGAAGGCGGATCGCCCCGGCGTGGGTGCAAATCTTCAGGACCATATGGAGTTTTATTTCCAGCAGGTCTCCACCAAGCCGGTCTCGCTCTATTCATGGCTGCCCTGGTTCTGGCAGGGCGTGGCGGGCGCGCAATGGCTGCTGTCGAAAGGCGGGCTCGGCGCCTCCAACCAGTTCGAGGCCTGCGCCTTCCTGCGCTCCGCACCCGGCCTGAAACAGCCGGACATCCAGTATCATTTCCTGCCGGTCGCCATATCCTATGACGGCAAAGCCGCCGCGAAAAGCCATGGTTTTCAGGTGCATGTCGGTTACAACCTGTCGAAATCGCGCGGCAACGTCACGCTTCGCTCCGCCGATCCGAAGGACGATCCGGTTATCCGCTTTAACTATATGAGCCATCTGGAAGACTGGGAGAAATTCCGCCATTGCGTGCGCCTGACCCGTGAAATCTTCAGCCAGAAGGCCTTTGACGATTTTCGTGGCCCGGAAATCCAGCCGGGTGAAAAGGTGGAAACGGACGAGCAGATCGACGCCTTTTTGCGGGAGCATCTGGAAAGCGCCTATCACCCCTGCGGCACCTGCCGCATGGGTGATCGAAACGATCCGCTGGCCGTTGTCGACCCCGAATGCCGGGTGATCGGCGTCGAAGGATTGAGGGTTGCTGACAGCTCGATCTTCCCGCATGTGACCTATGGCAACCTCAACGGCCCGTCGATCATGACGGGCGAAAAGGCGGCGGATCACATCCTCGGCAAAACCCCGTTGCCGCGCTCCAATCAGGAGCCGTGGGTGAACCCGCGCGCGGCCGTCAGCGATCGATGAGGATCAGTGGTAGTCATCCTCGCGCTGGTGGCGGTTCGGGGCTGTCGATGCCGAAATAACCGAGCCCCGGTATCTTCACGCCGGGCCGGATGAAATCGATGCCCGCGACCAGACCGAGGAAATTGATCTCGAAGCCGCTGCGCGCGCCTGCCGAAATGCCGAACAGCCCGCCGAGCGACAGGCTCGCATCCTTCCAGTCATCGGCGATGTGGTAAAAGGCGCCGTTGGGCAGATAATCGCGGCCCACCGCATCGGGCGGCAGCACCGCGCCCAGTTCCGGCACGCTGCGCAGCACATGCGCAACGAAGGTGCTGGAGTTGGGGCCGGGATAGATGCGGTAGCCGCCCGGTTGCCCGTAGGGATAATCGGCAATGGCTTTCTCGATTTTCGGAATGAGCCTTTCCGCTTCCGCGCCGTGAATGGCCACGACCTCGCGCGGCATGTTGGAATACCAGTAGGCGTCCGCGGCATAGCCGTTGCGGCGGATCGGCATGCCCCAGCCCACCTTGTCATAACGGTCATAAGCTTTCGCACCCGGCTTTTTCAGCACGATCCAGGCATGGCTGGCGACGGAGCCCTTGAAGCCGCCGGTCATGGCGGAAAAGACGTAAACCGCCGCCTGACCATCGGCGCTGGCTGCCGGCAAAGTGCCGGACGAGGACCAGCGGGCGTCACGCCAGCCCTGCGGATGTTCCCGCATGGCCCACAGACCGGCCGACGCCAGTGCGGGAAGCAAATAGACAACGGCAATCGCCAGTAGCAGACGTTTTGCAAATTTCACGAACAGCCCCGTGCATCGAAAAATCAATTGCGGTATCAACGGCATAAAATCAGAATTTTTTGAGGCTGCGAAAATGAACAATTCCGTTACCGTCGAAGTCACCCGTGGCAATCTCGTTGAAAGTCGCCATCAGGGCCTTGCGGTGGTGGTGGATGGTGATGGCGGCGTGCTGTTTTCGGCGGGCGATATCGAACGCGGCGTTTTCCCGCGTTCCGCCTGCAAGGCCATGCAGGCACTGCCGCTGGTGGAAAGTGGCGCGGCGGATGCCTATGGTTTCGGCAACCGCGAACTGGCGCTTGCCTGCTCCTCCCATTCCGGCGAGGACGCGCATGTGGAACTCGCCGCCGCCATGCTTGCAAAAGCCGGCCGCAATGTAGAGACGCTGGAATGCGGCGCGCATTGGTCTTCCGACCAGAAGACCATTATTCGTCAGGCCCGCACGCTGGAAAAGCCGACGGCGCTTCACAATAATTGCTCCGGCAAACATTCCGGCTTCATCTGCGCCTGCTGCCACACGGGCACCGACCCCAAGGGTTACGTCGGTTTCGACCATCCCCTTCAGAGGCAGATTCGCGCCACCATGGCAAGCCTGATGGGGGCGGCGCTCGGCCACGACAATTGCGGCGTGGATGGTTGCTCCATTCCCACTTATGCCGTGCCGCTCAAGGGGCTGGCGCATGGTTTTGCCAGGATGGCGACGGGCAGGGGCCTTGAAGCGGGCCGCGCCACAGCTTCGCGCCGTCTCATCGAGGCCTGCATGGCCGAGCCCTTTTACGTGGCGGGCACCGGCCGCACCTGCACCAGGCTGATGGAGATCGCGCCGGGCAAGATTTTTGCCAAGACCGGCGCGGAAGGCGTCTTCGTGGCCGCCCTGCCGGAAAAGGGCATCGCGATGGCGGTGAAATGCGAAGACGGAACGGCGCGTGCGGCAGAAGCGATGGTTTCGGCACTGCTCGCCCGGTATTTCGATGAAGGCAGCGCCGAGCAGCAGGCGCTGAGCGGCATGGCCAACCGGCAGATGCGCAACTGGAACGGCATCCATGTCGGCGATATCCGCGTCGTCGGCGCTTAAATAACCTTTGACGCGGCCGGTTGCCGGCACGATGATGGCTTGCCCCTGCGCGTCATGGCTGCCTCAAGGCCGCCAGCGAGGGCCGGCGTCCGCGTGAGGAACAGGCGGGCGCCCTCATTGCTTTGGAGGTTGCATATCCATGTTCACACTGTTTTTCTCCCCCGGTTCCTGCTCCCGCGCCAGCCATATCGTGCTTGAGGAATCCGGCCTGCCTTACAAGGCCCAGCGCGTCAATTTCGCGGAGGGCGAGCAACGCTCCGAGGCATTCCTGAAGATCAATCCGAAAGGCCGCGTGCCGGCACTGGCCACAGCGAGTGGGGTGCTGACGGAGACGCCCGCCATCCTGGCCTTCATCGCCCAGATGGCGCCGGAGAAGAAGCTCGCGCCACTCGACGATCCCTTCGAATTCGCGCTGATGCAATCCTTCAACGCCTTCATCTCCTCCACCGTGCATGTCGCCCATGCCCATGGCCGTCGCGGCAGCCGCTGGGCGAATGAGGACAGCTCGCTTGCGGATATGAAGGCCAAGGTGCCGCAAAATATGGGGGATTGTTTCGAACTGATCGAGCACGGCATGCTGCACGGCCCCTGGGTTCTGGGCACGGCCTATTCGGTGGCCGATCCATATCTCTTCGTCATGTCCGGCTGGCTGGAAAGCGATGGCGTGGACATTGCCCGTTTTCCCAAGGTGCACGACCATTTCCGCCGCATGAACGACCGCCCGGCGGTGCAGCGGGCGTTGGCAGGGGAGAGGGGCTGAAAGGCTCAGTATTTCCGTCATGCCGGATCAGGTCCGGCATGACGAAAGGAAAGGGGGCTTGACGATCAAGCCGCCTCGGCGGTCCGGCTGTCCCACATGGATTTGAACGCCGTGCGCGCCTGGCAGCGGGTGAGCCAGGCTTTCAGCGCCGGATGCGCATCGAACAGCGACGTGTGACCCTGCGCGTAACGAACGATTTCCGCGGCATTGAGGTCGGCCACGGTGAAGCGGTCTCCCACCAGATAATCATGGGTAGCGAGATGCTGCTCCAGCACCCGGAAGGGGCGCTTCAGCAGGCGCCCGGCGACATCGATCACCGCCTTGCCGGCATCGCTTTCCGACAGGCCTTCGGCGATGGCGGAGGAAATCTTCAGCGAATTGGTCTCGATTTCGGTGGCGGCGAAGAAAGACCATTGCAGCATCGCCGCATCTTCCTTCAGGTCGACCGGGGCGAGCGGCCCGCCATATTTGCGGGCGAGATAGAGATTGATGGCCATGGATTCGTAAAGCACCATGCCGTCATCCTCGATGCAGGGAATGGTGCCCATCGGGTTGATGGCGAGAAAGGCGGGAGACAGCGTGTTGAGCGGCGCATCGGCTGCCAGCGGGTCGGCAAGGCGGCGGGCCTGGATGACCGGCACATGCTTGAATTCTATGCCCAGTTCTCCCGCCAGCCACAGCGTGCGCGTGGCGCGGGAACGGTAAACACCGTAAATCGTCAACATCGACATTACCCCTTCAACCTGTTCAATGCCGGCACGTTACGGTCTCGTCGTTTTAAAGTGAAGTTGCAGATCGCCGGGTCACTCATGATTTTTTCTGATCCGTGAAGACGTCCGTATCCGGCGAGAGCCGGCATTCGAAACGGTCGATGAACCGTTCGAACAGGCGGGCGAATGTCTCCACATCCTCCGCCGGCCAGCCATCCATCACGTCCTCGATGACGCTCATCTTGGTTCGGCGCATTTCCTGCAGCAGGCTGGTGCCGAGCGGCGTGATCTCGACGATGCTGCGGCGGCCATCCTCCTGGGAAACGCCACGTTTCAGCAACCCGCGCCCCACCATATCAGCCACCACCCGGCTACCGCGCGAAGGGTCGATGCGCATGCCCTCGGCAATCGCACCAACGGTGACATCGCCTTCCGCACGGCGCAGAATGTCGAGCACGTCGATATGGGAGAGTTCAAGACCAGGAGCGATCTTGGCAAGCGCCATGCGGCCGATGATGCGGCGGCCGATCATGATGCGCATGCGCGTCATCGTATTGCCGATCCGCTTGATGTCGTCGGGCAAATCCTCGTTCCAGTCTTCCTCAGTCGCCACGCTTCGCCGTTCCTTTCCTGTCAGTCGGTGATCACATTTAGCGTCATTAGCACAGATGTCAAAAACTTGCCATTGACATATATGTGCTGATAGCACACAAATTGCCGCAGCAAAATCGCCGGAACTCAACGAGATTTTTCATGGATATGTCCACCGCCCCCGTGGCGCCGCTTGTGTCGGATCACCGGCGCAGGCTCATCGTCTTTCTGTTTCTGATGCTGGCCATGTTCATGGCCACGCTCGACAACCAGATCGTCTCGACAGCGCTTCCCACCATCGTCGGTGAATTCGGCGCGCTGGAGCGCTTCGGCTGGATCGGCTCGGCCTATCTTCTGGCGACCAGCGCGGTCATGCCGGTCTATGGCAAGCTCGGTGATCTGTTCGGCCGCAAATATGTGATGATCGCGGCGGTCGTCATCTTCACGCTCGGTTCGCTCGCCTGCGGTCTCGCCTGGTCGATGGATTCGCTGATTGCGGCCCGTGTCCTGCAGGGGCTGGGCGGCGGCGGCATCATGGTGTCGATTTTCTCCGTTAATGCGGATCTGTTCGAACCGCGTGAACGCGCCCGTTACCAGAGCTATTCCAGCCTCACCATCATGGCATCCGGCAGCGTCGGACCCATCCTCGGCGGCACGATGAGCGATCTCTTCGGCTGGCGCTCGATCTTTCTCATCAACCTGCCACTCGGGCTCATCGTCATCACCGGCCTTGCGCTGTTGCTGCCCTATCGCCGGCCGGCCCGTCAGCCGAAGATCGATTATCTCGGCGCAGTCCTTCTCGCAGCCACCATTGCCAGCGTGGTGTTCTGGGCCGATAGCAGCGAATTGTTCGGCTCGCTGATCGCCGGCCCCAGCCTCGGCATCATCGCCTTCGCCGTCATTGCCGCCTTCCTGTGGGTGCAGGTGGAGCGCCGCGCGCCGGAACCGGTCGTGCCGCTCAGGCTCTTCAAGGACAGCACCTTTCCGCTGTTGATGATCGTCTCGCTGACGAGCGGCGGTATCGGCATCGGCATGGTCAATTATTACGCCCTGTTCCTGCAGACCACGACCGGGCTTTCTCCCTCCCACGCCGGCCTGTTCTTCATCGCCGTCACCGGTGGCATCGTCATGGGCTCGCTTTCGGCGGGACGGCTGATCTCGATTACCGGCGTCTACAAGCCCTTCTCGGTGGCCGGCCTCACCATCAATGTCATCGCCATGCTGGCCTTCACGCAGATGCATGCCGGAACGCCGCTTTGGCTGATCGCGGTACTGATGCTGGCGCAGGGTTTCGCCGTTGGCCTCGGCCAGCAGGCGCCGATCATCGGTGTGCAGAATTCCGCTCCCAAGGCGGATATCGGTGCGGCGAGCGGCGCGGTGACCCTGACCCGCATGGGTGGCGCTGCCATTGCCATCTCGGTCTATGGCGCCATCGTGTCGTCGAGCCTGAAAGGTGTCGCGGTCGATATTCCCGGCGTCGGCAAGATCGAGGAACTGACACCGAAAATGCTCGCCGAACTGCCCGCCGCCTCCCAGGCCGCCGTCGCCTCGCTTTATTCGGATGCCTTCACGCCGCTGTTCTTCGCCGCTGCCGCAACCGCCGCCATCGGCCTTGCTGCTGCGCTGATGCTGAAACCGGTGCGCCTGCCGGCGGCGGTTGAGGCGAAGCCGGCGGAAGCGGCGGGGGAGTAGCGCGGCGGCAAACGTTGTCACCTTTGTTTCTCGCTGAGACCTCTCCTCCGTCATACCGGCTCAAGGCCGGAATGACGGAATCTCTCCAAAAAACAAAAACACGTTCACTGGAAATATAAGGCCCGTTCCGCGTTAACATCGAAAATCTCTCGATTCGCGCGGGCGGCCTTATCTCAATGAATATGAAGCCGGAACAGCTTTTGAATTCCACGCCGAAGGGCCTTTATTGCCCGGCGGGTGACTTTTACATCGATCCCGTGCGCCCCGTGGCGCGGGCGCTCATCACCCATGGCCATTCGGATCACGCCCGCGCCGGCCATGGTGCGGTGCTGGCCACGCGCCAGACGCTCGATATCATGCGCATTCGGTATGGCGAGGATTTCTGCGGCAGCGAGCAGGCGGTTGCCTTCGGCGAGACGGTGGTGGTGAATGGCGTCACCGTCGGTTTCCATCCGGCCGGCCATGTCCTGGGCTCCGCACAGATTTCCGTTGAAATGAACGGCCTGCGCATTGTTGCCTCCGGCGATTACAAGCGCGGCATCGACCCCACCTGCACGCCTTTCGAGACAGTGCCCTGCGATGTCTTCATCACCGAGGCCACCTTCGGCCTGCCGGTGTTTCACCATCCGCTGCCGCGTTTGGAAATCGGCAAGCTGCTCACCTCCATCCGGCAGTTTCCCGAGCGCACCCATCTGGTCGGAGCCTATTCGCTCGGAAAGGCGCAGCGCGTCATCCGGCTTTTGCGCGACAATGGTTATGCCGACCCAATCTACATCCACGGCGCGCTGGCGCGGCTTTGCGATTATTATGTTTCGCAGGGTATCGATCTCGGCGATCTCAGGCCCGCGACGCTTGAGAAAAGCGATCCTGCCGATTTCAGGGGCGCCATCGTCATCGGCCCGCCTTCGGCCTTTCAGGAGCGCTGGGCGCGGCGTTTCAACGAACCGCTGATCGCCTTTGCCTCCGGCTGGATGATGGTGCGGCAGCGCGCCATGCAGGGTGGCGTGGAACTGCCGCTGGTGATCTCCGACCATTGCGACTGGCCGGAACTCCTGGAAACCATCAGGGAAATCGGCCCGCAGGCCGTCTGGGTGACGCATGGCCGCGAAGAGGCGCTGGTGCGCTGGTGCGAATTGCAGGGCATTGCCGCCAAGCCGCTGCATCTCGTGGGTTACGAGGATGAGGGGGATTGAGATGAAAGCCTTCGCCACGCTTCTCGACCGCCTCGTTCTCACCCCATCCCGCAATGGCAAGCTGAAGCTGCTGACTGATTATTTCCGCGATACGCCCGATCCCGACCGGGGTTATGGGCTGGCGGCGATTGCCGGCACGCTGGACCTGAAGAGCGTCAAGCCGGCCCTGTTGCGCGAGCTGGTGCTGGAGCGCATGGATGAGGTGCTGTTCCGTTATTCCTATGATTATGTCGGCGATCTGGCCGAGACCATCTCGCTGGTCTGGGGCAATATCGGCGGCGCGGATGACGCCGAGGCACAGGATCCGCGCCTTGGCGAGGTAGTAACGCTGATGAATTCGCTCGGCCGCACCGAGGTGCGCGGTGCGGTGCGCGATCTGCTCGACCGGCTGGATACGTCCTCGCGTTTCGCCTTCCTCAAACTCGCCACCGGCAGCCTGCGCATCGGCGTTTCGGCAAGGCTGGCGCGGCAGGCGCTGGCGGATTTTGCCGGCAAGGACATCACCGAAATCGAAACCCTCTGGCACGGCCTGACGCCGCCCTATCGGTCTCTCTTTGCCTGGCTGGAGGGCAAGTCGGACCGACCGGTGCTGGCGACGCCCGCCATCTTCCATTCGGTGATGCTGGCGACGCCGGTGGCGGAAGGCGATCTTGATGCGCTCGACCCCGCCGATTATGCGGCGGAGTGGAAATGGGACGGCATTCGCGTGCAATTGTCCCGCTCAGGCGCCACGCGCAAACTTTATTCCCGCTCCGGCGACGATATTTCCGGTGCCTTTCCCGATGTTCTGGAAGCGATCGATTTCGAAGGCGTGATGGATGGCGAATTGCTGATCGGCGGCACTGCGCGCTCCAACAATCTCACCCGCACCTTCTCGGATTTGCAGCAGCGGTTGAACCGCAAGACGGTGACGGCAAAGATGCTGGACGACTATCCGGCCTTCATTCGCGCCTATGACCTGCTGTTCGATGGCGAGAGCGACATTCGCGCGCAGAACTACCTGCAACGCCGCGGCCGGTTATCGGATATCATCGAGCACGCCCCGCATGATCGCTTCGACCTCTCGCCGCTGATCGGCTTTTCCAGCTGGGCCGAGCTCGACGCGCTGCGCGCCGCCCCGCCCGATCCGGTGATCGAGGGGGTGATGATCAAGCGCCGTGACAGCACCTATCAGGCCGGGCGCGCCAAGGGACCGTGGTTCAAGTGGAAACGCGATCCCTACAATATCGATGCGGTGATGATGTATGCGCAGCGCGGCCATGGCAAAAGATCGAGCTATTATTCCGATTTCACCTTCGGTGTATGGGCGGAAGGTGAGGATGGCGAACAGCTCGTGCCTGTGGGCAAGGCCTATTTCGGTTTCACCGATGCGGAGCTCGAAGTGCTGGACAAATTCGTGCGCGACAATACGGTCGAGCGTTTTGGCCCGGTGCGGGCGGTGCGCGCCACGCCGGATTTCGGTTTCGTGCTGGAAGTGGCCTTTGAAGGTATCAACCGCTCCAACCGCCACAAATCCGGCGTCGCCATGCGGTTTCCGCGCATTGCGAGGTTGCGCGCCGACAAGCTGCCGGCCGAGGCGGACCGGCTCTCGACGCTGGTGGCGCTGATCGACGGCGCGGAAGGGTAGGGTGGCCGTCCAGAAATTGCCATGAAGGCTGCGAATACATTGTTGTCCTTCGCGAATCCGTGATTGGACAGCCTCCCGCCGCAGTGCTGAACTGCAACCACAATCATCCCGTCAGGTGCACCCATGGTAGAAAAGCGCTTTCTTTCCTCAGCCTTCGGACAGGAAGAGAGCGGCATGATTTCCCCGAGCCTGACGCGGCGCAGCCTGCTGGCCGGCGCCATGGGCCTGTCTGCGGCCGCGCTTCTGCCGCCGGGTGCAAAAGCCTCCATTGCCGCGCCGGAGGTTCTGCCGCTGGAACGGCAGGATTATGCGGAGGCGCGGCGGCATTTTCACACCCATCTGTTGCGCAAGATGGCCGCGCCAGAAAAATCCTCAGCGCTCGGCACGCCGCCCGGTGCGGATCGTGTCACCTATCCCGGCGGGCCGGATGGCTCCATCGAGCTCGTGGCCTGGCTTTCCCGCTACCAGCCTTCCAAAACGCCAAGACCGGCGGTGCTTTTCCTTCACGGCGGCAATGCCACGGGGGATGGCCATTGGGCGATGATGAAACCCTATTGGGAAGCGGGCTTTGTCGTGCTCCTGCCATCCTTCCGGGGCGAGAACGGCCAGAACGGCAATTATTCCGGTTTCTACGATGAGACGGCGGATGCGCTGGCGGCTGCGACCTATCTGGAAAGCCTGCCCGGCATCGACAGGAATCGATTCTTCATCGCCGGCCATTCCAACGGCGGCACCCTGACGCTTCTGGCCGCCATGAGCCGCAAATTCCGCGCCGCCACGCCCATCTCCGCCGGCGTCAACTCATGGCGTTATTTCAATCGCTATACCGAAGAGATCTGTTTCGACGAAACCGACGAGCGCGAATTCATCATGCGCTCCTCCGTCTGTTTCGGCCCCAGCCTCAAATGTCCGGCGCTGCTTTTGCGCGGCACGGAGGAGCGGCCTTTCGACGCTGATCACCAGCTTTTCGTGGATCGCGCCCTGACATCCGGGTTCAAGGTCGACAAAAAACTGCTGCCCGGCACGCATAATGGCGTTGTTCCGGGCGCGGTGGCGGAAAGCATCCGCTTTTTCAATCAATTCATTTAAGAAGTTTCGTAGTCGACCTCATCCCCGGTGGGACCGGGGACGAGGTGACGGAGTTTTCATGCCTTTCGGCAACCGTCAGGCGCTCTTCTTGAAATAACCGAGCAGCCGCATGGCATTGGCGGTTACCAGAACCGTGGCACCCGTGTCGGCGAAGACGGCGAGCCACAGGCCGGAAACGCCGGTGACGGTCGTGACCAGGAACACCGCCTTCAGGCCGAGCGCGATCGTCACGTTCTGGCGGATGTTGCTCATGGTGGCGCGCGACAGGCCGATGAGGCGGGCGGCATCGCCGACATTGTTGCGCATCAGCGCCGCATCCGCCGCTTCCATCGCCACGTCGGTGCCCGAGCCGATGGCGACGCCGACGCTGGCCGCCGCAAGGGCCGGCGCGTCGTTGATGCCGTCGCCCACCATCACCACGGTCTTCTTTTCGGCGAGCTTGCGGATTTCCTCGACCTTGTTCTGCGGCAGCAATTCGCCGCGCGCCTCAAGACCCAGCTTGTTGCCGATTGCCTTCGCCGTGCGGGCATTGTCACCCGACAGCATCAGCGAGGAAATACCCATATCCTTCAGCGCCTTGATGCCTTCGGCCGCATCCTTGCGCGGCTCGTCGCGCATGGCGAAGAGGCCGCTTGCCGCACCCTCGGCTATGACAACGGCCACGGTCTTGCCTTCGCTTTCCAGCTTGGCGATGCGATCGGACAGGTCCTTCGAAACGTTGCCGACTTCGGTGGCGAAGCGCGGTGCGCCGATGAAGAGGCGCTTGCCGCCGACATTGCCCTGCATGCCGCGTCCGGAAATCGCCTTGATCTCGGAGCCGGGCAGGGGCTTCACGCCCAGCTTTTCGGCGTGGTTGACGATGGCCCGTGCCAGCGGATGGCTCGATTCATGTTCGATGGTCGCGGCCTGCGCAATCAGCTCGGCCTCGTTGCCGTCAAGCGCCACCACGTCAGTCACCACGGGTTCGCCGAGTGTCAGCGTGCCGGTCTTGTCAAAGGCGACGGTTTCGGTGCGTGCCAGCATCTCGATGACCGCGCCACCCTTCACCAGCATGCCGTGGCGTGCCGCAGCCGAAAGGCTGGAGGCGATGGCCGCGGGAACCGAGATGACCAGTGCGCAGGGGCAACCGATCAGGAGCAGGGCGAGACCGCGATAAATCCAGGTATCCCAGTCCCCAAGGCCGGCGAGCGGCGGCACGATGATCGTCAGCACCGAGATCGCCACGATCAGCGGCATGTAATAACGCGAGAAGCTCTGGATGAAGCGTTCCGTCGGGGCGCGGGCATCCTGGGCTTCTTCGACAAGCGTGATGATGCGGGCAATGGTGTTGTCTTCCGGCGCGCGGTCGACACGGATGCGCAACGAGCCGTCATGGTTGATCGACCCGGCAAAGACGCGAGCGCCCTTTTCCTTGGCAACGGGAATGCTTTCACCGGTCATCGGCGATTCATCGACGCTGGACTGACCTTCCATGACGACGCCATCGGCGGCGATGCGGTCGCCGGGGCGTGCCACGACCACCTGGCCGATGCGCACCTGATCGGCGGCGATCTGCCGAAGCGAGCCGTTTTCCTCCACCAGCGCCGTTTTCGGCAGCAGCGAACCGAGCGTCTTGATGCCGGAGCGTGCGCGGGCGGCCGCGAAACCTTCCAGCAATTCGCCGACGGAGAACAGCAGCACGACGATGGCCGCCTCTTCCGCCTCACCGATGATGATCGCGCCGATGGCGGCAATCGTCATCAGCATCTCGATGGTGAAGACCGCGCCGAAACGGGCGGCGTTGAAGGCATTCCTCGCGATCGGGAAAAGCGTGACCAGCGTGGCGACGATGAAGGCATAACCACCCCAGGCCGGGAAGGTCAGTTCCGCCGCATAGGCAATGGCGACCAGAATGGTGCCGGTGAAGGTGTTGCGCGCCTTTGCGGTGCGCCACCATGCGCCTTTTTCATCCGCGCCATGGGCATGGCCTATCTCGGCGCTCTGGCTTGCGGCGGCAGGTGTAGCAGCGTGTGAGTGGCCCGCATGGTCGTGGCCGGAATGATCGTGGCCTGAATGATCATGGCCGGCGTGATCGTGGTCATGCCCCTTGCAGGACTGGTGATCGTGTCCCGAATGGTCATGCGCCGCGTGGTCGTGCCCTGAATGGTCATGGTCTGAATGATCATGCCCGGAATGGTCATGATCGTGGTGATGGCCGCCGCATGTCGCGTGGTCATGCTCGTGATTCTGCTCCGGCGCCTTTTCGCGCGTGGCCTTTTCCTGCGGCAGCAGAGCGGGTTTGAAGCCGAGCTTGCGCAGCGTGTCTTCGATCTTTTCGACCGGGGTTTTGTTTTCGGCCAACGAGAGGTTCAGCCTTTCGCGGGCCACGGATACCTTGACGTCGCCAACGCCGGGCAGGCGGGAAAGCGCGGTTTCGATCTTCGCCGCGCAGCTGCCGCAATCCATGCCGCCCACCGAAAACGTCAGCGCATTGTTCTTGTCGGCAGCCGTTTCGGCCTCGTCATGGTGGTGGCCGCCGCAGGTGGAATGATCGTGGTGATCGGCCTCCACCTTGGCCTGGGGAGCTTTGTCGCGCGGCAGGAGGGCGGGTTTGAAGCCGAGCTTGCGCAGCGTATCCTCGATCTTTTCGACCGAGGTTTTCTGTTCGGCGACGGAGAGGTTCAGCCTTTCGCGAGCGACCGACACCTTGACGTCTGCAACGCCGGGCAGGCGGGAAAGCGCGGTTTCGATCTTCGCCGCACAGCTGCCGCAATCCATGCCACCGACCGTGAAGGTCAACTCCTCCGATGTCCCATTCAAACTGCCACGTGTCGAAATATTCATGGTTCTCGCTCCTGAATTCCAGTAGACAGCCAATCTGGCACCTCTAGCAACTAGAGCTTCAAGAGGAAAAATGCGGTTTTCCGATTTTTTTTGAAAAACCCGACGCCAGCTTCGCGCCAGCCGCGCGGTTCATCATGCCGGCAGATTGGATTCCATGAAGCGGTTCAGATGATAGCACTCCTTTTGAAAAACGGTCGCCGGGCGGCCTCTCTGGTGGGCCTTGCGGTTCTGCCGCTCCTGAGCGGCTGCCTTTTCGTGACGGATACGACCCGGATGGACCCGGATGTCTTCGTCAGGGAAACGGCGCCGGTCTTCAATTTTAACTCCGTCAGCTCCAATCGCCAGCCGGAACTGCCGCCGCAGCCGGGCCAGCTTTCGACACGCCCGCCGGATCTGTTCAGAACGCGCTTCCATCAGGAGTACGGCCCGCCGGTGCGCGGGCAGGGGCTGCAAGCCCCGCAGGTGCAGGGGTCTAACAACGCATCGCAGCCGCAGGGTCAGACGATGGCCTATGGCCTGCCTGTCTCCAACCCGCTGCACCGGGTCATGTATGGCCCGATCCGCGACGAGGACCGCTCGTTGCCGGCCATTCCCTATGGCCGTATCGATCCGCGTTATCTCAGGCAGGAAGTCAGCTACCAGACGGCGGAGGCGCCGGGCACCATCGTGGTCGATACCAGGCAGCATTTTCTCTATCTCGTGCAGTCCGGCGGCAAGGCGATCCGTTACGGCGTCGGGCTCGGGCGTGATGGTTATGCCTGGTCGGGCCGCGGCAAGATCCAGTGGAAGGCGAAATGGCCGCGCTGGACGCCGCCCGATGAAATGGTCAAGCGCCAGCCGGAACTCGCCTCCATCTCCGCCGCCAATGGCGGCATGACGCCGGGTCTCAACAACCCGCTCGGGGCGCGTGCGCTTTATATTTTCAAGGATGGCAAAGACACGCTTTACCGCGTCCACGGCACGCCGGACTGGCAGTCCGTTGGCAAGGCGACGTCCTCCGGCTGCGTGCGCATGCTCAATCAGGATGTGATCGATCTCTACGAACGGGTGCCGCAGGGCGCGCAGATTGTGGTTATCTGACCACGTTCTAAAAGAAAGAGATGCGGGCGCGGTTCCGCCAGCGCCTTGTGACTCGCTTTTAGCGGTCGGTTAACTATTTTCGCAATACGCATGACACGGAACAAATGACGTACAACGGCGATCTAGCCGTTCGAAATGTGGGACAAACCGGCCTTATGACAAGCACCGACACAGATCTTTCCAGACGCACCTTCCTTTCCCTCCTCGGCCTCTCTTCCGCTTCGCTTCTCGCAGGCTGTGCCTCCTCGGGCACGGGAGACGCCATCCGCCAGCAGGCAAGCGCCATCGGCAGCGATTTCCGGCAGATGTTCTCGCCGGGCGTCAGTGATGCGGAACTGGCCGTCATGTACGGTTCGGTTGAAGATGGCGGTTACGTCATTCCCGCTGTGCCCTACCAGAAAATCGACCGCCGTTATTACCGCCAGCGGGTTGTCGACCCGACCGGCGAGCGCCCCGGCACCGTTGTCGTCGATACGCGCTCGCGCTTCCTTTACGTCGTGGAGCAGGGCGGCAGCGCCATGCGTTACGGCGTCGGCATCGGCCGCGATGGTTTCGCCTGGTCGGGCGAGGGTGTCATCCAGTGGCGTCAGAAATGGCCGAAGTGGACCCCGCCGGACGAAATGGTCGCCCGCCAGCCGGAACTGGTCAAATATTCCTCCAAGAACGGCGGCATGCCGCCGGGCCTGAAGAACCCGCTCGGCGCCCGCGCGCTCTATATCTTCCAGAACGGCAAGGACACGCTTTACCGCCTGCACGGCTCGCCGGAATGGAACTCCATCGGCAAGGCCGTCTCCTCCGGCTGCGTGCGCCTGATGAACCAGGACGTCATCGACCTCTACGACCGCGTGCCGCAGAAGGCGCGTGTGGTGGTGTGGCAGTAAGCCGAAAATTCTTCGCATAAAAGGCGGCCTCCGGCCGCCTTTCGTTTATGGGGCCTGCCCCACATACTCGGCGTCATCCTCGGGCTCGCCCCGGGGATCTAGTCGCGTCGTATTTAATCAATGCGTTGCAGATGCTCGGGACAGGCCCGAGCATGACGGACGAGAGCTTCTAGCCCTTGTGGTTTGCCGGAGGATTACGGCCTGGAGAGGCCTTCCTTCAGCGCATTCACCTGATCGCGCAGCTGCGCCAGTTCTTCCAGCCCGCAGCCGGTGGCGCCGCCGATTGCGGTCATGATCTTCACACCCTCTTTCTTGAGGTCGGCACCCTTTGGGGTCAGCGCCACCAGCACCTGCCGCTCGTCCACCGTGCCGCGCTTGCGGGTGATCAGACCGGCATGTTCGAGCCTCTTGAGAAGAGGGGAAAGCGTGCCCGAATCGAGACCCAGCATTTCGCCGAGCGCCTTGACGGTGGAAGTCTCCTTTTCCCACAGCGCCATCATGACGAGATATTGCGGATAGGTGAGCCCGATCGGGTCCAGCAGCGGTTTATAGGCGCGGGTAAAGGCATGCGCCGCGCCGTAAAGGGCAAAACATATCTGCTGGTCCAGCCTCAACAGGCTTTCCATTGTCTTCTCGTTGCCCTCTGCGCCCATTGTCCTGCTCCAAAATCAACCGGGAAGGGAACAATCAGCCCCCGCTTTCGGTTCCTGCCGCATGGATGCGCGGCGAAATTTCGTGAAAATTATCGCAAAAAACAATTTCGCATTCAACGTACAAAATTATATTGCGCACAATTGAATTGTTCGCTATAAGAACGTCAACACCAACCCGAAGGAGTAAATGCCATGCCCATTCTCTACACGACCAAAGCATCCGCCACCGGTGGCCGCGCTGGCAACGCCAAGTCGGAAGACGGCGTTCTCGACGTAACGCTCACCGTTCCGAAGGAACTGGGCGGCGATGGCGCCCGTGGCACCAATCCGGAACAGCTTTTCGCGGCCGGTTATTCCGCCTGCTTCCTCGGCGCGCTGAAATTTGTCGCCGGCAAGGAAAAGGTAAAGATTCCTGAAGACACCACTGTGACGGCAACCGTCGGCATCGGCCCGCGCGAAGACGGCGGCGGCTTCGGCATTGAAGTCTCGCTGAAGGCCAATATTCCGGGCGTTGAGCGCGAAGTCGCCGAAAAGCTGGTTGCTGCCGCACACATCGTCTGCCCCTATAGCCACGCCATGCGCACCTCCACGGAAGTGCCGGTCTCGGTGGCCTGATAAAGCGGCTACGCACTGGATTGTCACTCTTGGGGCCGGGTTCATCCCGGCCTTCTTGTTTACAGAAAGAAATATGCTATATTCTTTCCAAGGAAAGGATAGGAGCCATGAATATTCACGCCAAGACCGCCATGGATCCCGCATCGCAGGGCAGGGTCGTCACCAAGGCCGTCATCGCCGCCGCCGAGCGGCTGGGCCTGAACGCTGCCCGCACGGCCGATATTCTGGGTGTCTCCGCGCCAACGGTCTCGCGCATGAAGCGGCTCGATTTCCTCCTGGAGCCGGGCGCCAAGTCCTTCGAGCTTGCGGTGTTGCTGATCCGGGTTTTCCGCTCGCTGGATGCCATTACCGGCGGCGACGAGGCGGTGGCCAAAAACTGGCTGCGCAATCACAATACGGCGCTGGATGCCGTGCCTGCCGAAAGGCTCACCACCATTACCGGATTGATCGATGTCCTCTCCTATCTGGACGCCCGACGCGCTCCTGTCTGAAAAACGCGCCGCATCGGGAAAATACTGGCGGCTGGTGGAAGCGCAGCATCAGGTTTCCACCATGAAGCTGGTGGATACGGTGGAGGAGCAATCCCTGCTGGAAGACATTCTGGAGACGAGCAAACGGCCGTTTCCGCCGGAATGCGCCGGTTTCGATTATCTTCTCGCCACGCCTTTCCGATATGGCGCCGCTTATCCACATGGCTCGCGCTTCCGCCGCGCGGGTTATACCGAAGGCGTTTATTACGCCGCCGCGAAGGTGGAAACGGCGCTCGCCGAAATGGCCTTTTACCGGCTGCTGTTTTATGCCGAATCCCCCGGTACGCCGCTGCCGGCCAATCCCGCCGATTATTCCGCCTTTGCCGCCCGTATCGCCACCGATGCGGCGCTTGATCTGACGCAACCGGAACTGAACCGCGACGAAGCGCTCTGGACCGATCTTACGAATTACGAGCCATGCCAGGCGCTGGCCGAGCAGGCGCGACTGGCCAAGGTGGAGGCGATCCTCTACCGTTCGGTGCGCGATCCCGCCGCTGGCCTCAATATCGCGATCCTCTCTCCCAAAGCCTTTGCCGAAAAAGCACCGGTGGAACGCATGAGCTGGCGCATCCGCCTGTCGAAGACGGGTGTGCAGGCATTGTGCGAATTTCCGATGCGCAGAACGGGTTTTGCGGTCTCGGATTTCGCCGGCGATCCACGCCTCGCCAGCCTGCTGGGCTGACAAGGCGTTATTATCGGCAGTTTCATGCCGAGGCGAAAAACGCCTCGGGATCATCGACTTCCACAAGCTTGCGCTTTTCGATCAGCCAGAAGCGGGTTCCGACCGTCCGCACGAAACTCCGGTCGTGCGAGACAAGCACGCAGCTGGCTTCACGGCTGATGATTTCCGCCTCCAGCGTTTCCTGGCCATCTATATCAAGATGGTTGGTGGGTTCGTCCAGCAGGTAGAAATTCGGCTCCGCCAGCCGCAGTGCCAGCATGGCAAGCCGCGCCTTCTGTCCGCCGGACAACCTCGCGATGCGGCGTTTCTGCATTTCCATGTCGATGCCGGCGCCGGCGAGCAGGCCGTGGATGCGCTGGTCGCCAATGTCGAAACGGCGGGACAGCAGCGCCGCCGGCGTGCTGTCGTCGTCGATTGCGGCCAGCGACTGATCGACATATCCGGCCACCAGCGACGGCGTGGCCTTTATGCCGTCCTGTATCTGGCCGGCACCCGTCACCGCTGCCTGCAGCAGCGACATCAGCCGCGTCTTGCCGACGCCATTGCGGCCGAGAATGACGATGCGGTCGCCCTGGCGGATAAATTGCCGGCCGGTGCGAAACAGCACTGTTCCATCCGGCGTCGAGACCGGCACGTCCTCCAGCGTGATGAGAACCTTGGCATGGGTGCCGCGATTGGCGAGCTGGATCTTGCCGGCGGATCGCTCGATATGGGCGGGCCGCGCTTTATCCTCGATTTTTTCTGCACGCTCACGCAATTGCTTGGTCTTGATGGTCAGGAGATCGCTGCCGGAATTGATGCCGATATTGTTGAGCTTGGCCGCCTGCCGGCGCAATTGCTGCGCGGTTTTCATGTCGCGCTGGAAACGTCGCTCATCGGCGGCATCCTCCTCCTCCAAGGCTGCGCGCGCATGGCCATAGGGCAGGCGGAACAGCGCCGAGTTTTCCGGCCGCAGAAATAGCGTCGTCCGTGTGACGTTGTCGAGAAAGGCGCGGTCATGGCTGACGATGATGACGGCGGTATCGCGCGGCAATTCACCGAGCCAGCTTTCCAGCACGTTGATCTTTTCGAGGTCGAGATGGTTGGTCGGCTCGTCGAGCAGCAGCACGTCAGGTTCGGTGATCCAGGCCTTGGCCAGCATGGCAAGCCTCTGCCAGCCGCCGCTCAATTCTTTCAAGCGGCGCTCGCGGAACGGTTCGGGCACCAGCATGGCGTCGAAGATGATGTCGGCGCGCCAGCTTTCGCTGTCGATCGTGTCCGCCGGCAGGGCGGAAAGCACGGCATCCCGCATCGTGTGGTCCATCAGCGCGGAGGGCAGATTCTGGTGGACGATCGACTGCGTCAGCCCGCGCAGCCGGGTCATGTCGCCGCTGGTGGGCTCCATGTCTCCCGCAAGGCAGTTGAGCAGGGTGGATTTGCCGCAGCCATTGGCGGCAACGATGCCGATGCGGTCTCCCGCATTCACGGTGAGGCTGAGATTGGAGAAAAGCGGCTTACCCAGAATGATTCCGAGGTTTCGAAGCGTGATGATGGTCATGAAGTCGTCTCTGGCAGGACGGACCCGTCAAGAACCGTGGTCTGCCGCAGGCAGTACCGGGTTTCGGTTCGTGGTGATCCGTCGTGAAAACATGCGCAACGGCAGACAAGCTGCATTCTGCGCGGCCTTTTAGGCAAACCAGAGTGTTCGTGTTCCGGTCAGCCCTGCAAACGTGTCCGCAGGGCAAAAAGGTGGCAGAGCTGACGATTGCGCCAGAAGCAGGAAATATCCATGCGAAGCCTCCTTTCTTGAAACGGGTTGAACTGCTCGACCATTACCAGCCACGGCTGTTCGTGACAACCATTTTGACGCGGGATAAAAGCCGGAAGATGCGGGAGGGGGCGGTGCGGCAAGTGCCTTCCCCAGGGCGGGGGAGGCGATGAAGGCCGCACCTCATCGGTTCATTCGGGTTTTGCTCTCAGCCGGAAGGGCCTATTGTTTGGCGACACGCGCGCGCAGCTCTTCCACATGCGCGGCGATTTCCGGTGTCACCGCCTCGCCGAAATCTTCCATCTCGAACATCGGGCGGATTTCGATCTCGCTCTTTTCCAGCATCGGGTTCGGGCAGCGTTTCACCCATTGCACCGCCTCGTCCATGTCCTTCACGTTCCAGATCCAGAAGCCGGCGACCAGTTCGTTGGTGTGCGGGAAAGGGCCGTCGATGACGGTGCGGCTGTCGCCGTCGAAAACAACCCTCTTGCCTTTGGAGGAGGGGTGCAGGCCGTCACCGGATTGCATGATGCCGGCATTGACCAGTTCCTCATTGAATTTTCCCATTGCCTCCATGAGTTCGGTGGTGGGCATGACGCCTTCTTCGCTGCTCTTGGTGGCTTTTACAAAAACGATTGCACGCATGATCATTCCTCCTTGATTTGCGCTTTCTTGGTAGTTTCGCTCCCGGGCACGACGGCCGGATGACATTGTTGCCGACAAAAGTGGCACCATGCCGTCAATCCGGTCAGCCGAGGTCGATAAGGTCGCGGCGCAGCCGGTCGGGGTCGCCGCTGCCGATACGCGCTTCGACTTCGGCGTGAGTGTCCTGCCAGATGGGGAAGGCCGCAGCGAGAACGGCCATGCCGTCCGCCGTCAGCCGCAACCGCTTGCCGCGTTTGTCTTTCGGGTCCTGCTCAATGCTGACCAGCCCGCGCCGCTCCAGCGGCTTCAGCGCCGCCGTCAGCGTCGTGCGGTCCATGGCCAGAAGATGTGCGACCGGCCCCATCGGCGGCGGCTCCGGCCGGTTGAGCGACATCAGCAGCGAAAACTGGCCATTGTTGATGCCGATGGGTTTCAGCGCATTGTCGAACAGTCGCGCCAAAGCCCGCGCCGCACGCTGCGCATGCAGGCAGAGACAGGCGTCCCGCACGAAAAGAGTTGTCGAAAAAGGAATCACACCGGTGTTTGACATGGGATAAATATGTTGATATCAACCTAATTAGTCAAGCGGAACTTGATGCCCCGCAGACTGTTTATTGCCTTTCAACACAGAAATAAGCGGTGCCCACCGGTGGAGCGGAGCGGTGCCGTGGTGAAAGACGGATCCAAGGAGGAAAGATCATGTCTCATCCCGTCGTTTCGAAAGACGAGTGGCTTGCGGCCCGCCGCGATCTGCTGGTGAAGGAAAAGGAACTGACCCGCGCCCGGGACAGGCTGAACGAGGCGCGGCGCGCGCTGCCCTGGGAAGAGGTGACGAAGGATTATATCTTCGACGCACCTTCCGGCCCCAGATCGCTAAAGGAGCTGTTCGGTGATTGCAGCCAGCTCATCGTCTATCATTTCATGCTGGCGCCGGACTGGGAGGAGGGCTGCGTCGGTTGCTCCTTCTTTGCCGATCATGTCGATGGCGCGCTGATCCACCTCAAGCATGGCGATGCGGGTTTCGTCGCGGTTTCGCGCGCGCCGCTTGAAAAGATCGAAAGCTACAAAAAACGCATGGGCTGGAAATTCCCGTGGGTTTCAGTCGAGGGCACTGATTTCAACTATGATTACCAGGCCTCGTTTCGCGACGAGGACATGGCCAAAGGCGAAATCACCTATAATTACCGTGACATGGCGCCCTATGGCGACCTGAAGGACCTGCACGGCATCAGCGTTTTCGCCAAGGGCGATGACGGCAAGATCTACCATACCTATTCCACTTACGCCCGCGGCGCGGAACAGACGCTCGGCACGCTGATGCTGCTCGATCTGGTGCCAAAAGGCCGTAATGAAGAAGAGGTAATGGATTGGGTGCGCCGCCACGACCAGTATGAGGACGCGCCGAAGGCCGCAGCCTGCTGCCACTGAAAAGAGAGACGAGGAGGAGACGACAATGGAAATGCCAAGTGTGAAGCCGCAGAAGGAACACGAATTCCTGTCGAGGCTCGTCGGCGACTGGATCATGGTCGCCGGCCATGACGGATACAACCCCGATGATCCCAACCAGCGTTTCACCGAGACCGTCCGCTCCATCGGCGGCTTGTGGGTCATCGGTGAAGGCAGTGGCGGAATGCCCGACGGCGACCGCATGACGGCCGTGATCACGGTTGGTTTCGACCCGGCCAAGGGCAATTTCGTCGGCACCTGGGTGGGCTCGATGATGACCAATCTCTGGGTCTACAAGGGCTGGCTGGAAGAGGACGGCAAGACGCTGACGCTCGAAGCGGAAGGTCCGGCCTTTGACGGTTCCGGAGACACCGCCACCTATCACGACGTGCTGGTGCTGCATGACGACAATCACCGCAGCTTTTCCGGCAGCGTCAAACAGCCGGACGGCACCTTCAAGACCTTCATGACATCGGAGTTTCGGCGCAAGGCATAAGCTGCGCCGGGTTCTGCCTGCACGACAAGCGCCGCCGCACGCTGCGGCGGACACCCAACAAATCCTATGCACTCAATCTCCAGAGGAGACGACAATGTCCGATACACACGGAAAATTCATCTGGGTCGAACTGATGACGCCCGACATGGAGGCGGCGGCCCGCTTTTATGGTCATGTCGTCGGCTGGCAGACCAAGGATTTCGGCTCACCGGAAATGCCCTATCTGGTGCTGGAGGCCGACGGCAAAGGCATGGGCGGCGTCATGGAACTGACGGACGAACACAAGGGCCAGGGCATTCCCCCGAACTGGACGGCCTATGTCGATGTCGATGATGTCGACGCCACGGCGAAACAATTCGCGGCGAAGGGCGGCGCGATCAGACGCCCGCCACAGGATATTCCCGAAATCGGCCGTTTTGCCGTGGTCGCCGATCCCTTTGGTGCTGTACTCTGCATCATGACGCCGCAGCCGATGGAAACCGGCGGTTTCCCCGAGGATATGCAGGAAAAGCAGGGCCATGTCGGCTGGCATGAGCTCTTCACCGACAATGTCGATGAGGCCATGGCCTTTTACGGCGATGTTTTCGGCTGGACCAAGGACCATGATTTCGACATGGGGGAAATGGGCCCGTACCGCATCTTCGCCTATAAGGGCAAAGCCGTCGGCGGCATGATGAAGCGCATGCCGCAGGTCCCCGTCTGCCATTGGGGTTATTATTTCAATGTCGACGGCATCGACGACGCGATCACCCGTGTCAGCGCTGGTGGCGGCAAGGTCGTCAACGGCCCGATGGAGGTGCCCGGCGAAAGCTGGATCGTCAACTGCATCGACCCGCAGGGTGCTTATTTCTCTCTGGTTTCGCAGAAGAAATAGCCGTGTTTTCTGACGATCTGCCGGGGTTCGCTCCGGCAGATCACCGTTCTCTCGACAGCCGGACGTGATCGATGAAGGCCCGCAGTTTCGGGGCAAGATGACGGCGGCTGGGATAATAGAGATAAAACCCCGCAAATGTCGGGGAATAGTCCTCCAGCATGGAAACTAGTTGCCCGCTCGCCAGATAGGGGCGGAATGTCTCCTCCATGCCGAAGGTGATGCCGGCGCCGGCGCAGGCCAGCTTTATCATCAGCTGCATGTCATTGGTGGTGAAGGACGGCTCCACCGCCACCGCAAATTCGCGGCCGTTTTCGGCAAATTCCCACCGATATGGTGCCACACCCGGACGGGACCGCCAGCCGATGCATCTGTGATCGATCAATTCGCGAGGCTGCTTCGGCACGGCGAAGCGGTCACGATAGTCAGGGGAACAGACGGCGAGCTGCCGTTGTGGAGCCGAAACCGGAACGGCAATCATATCCTGCGCGATCAGCTCTCCCAGCCGCACGCCGGCATCGTAATGTTCGGCGACGATATCAAATTCCTCGTCCGTCACGACGATATCGAGCTGCACCCCGGGATGCATTTCGGCAAAGCCTGCCAGCAATGGCCCCGACAGGAAGCGCTCCGCTATGGAAGAAACGGCAAGCCTGAGCTGCCCGCGCACGGTGCCGCTTAATGAAGAGGCGGCCGTTGCGGCCTGCATCAGGTTGCCGATCGATGGTGAAACATCCGCATAAAGCTGCTGCCCCGCTTCCGTCAGGCTGACGCTGCGTGTCGTGCGCCGCACCAGCGCTATTCCCATTGTCTCTTCAAGCTTGCGGATGGTCTGGCTGACGGCGGACCGCGTGACGCCGAGCCTGTCCGCAACGGCCCGGAAGTTACGCTCCTCGGCAACCATGCAGAATGTTGAAAGCGCGTTGAGATCGATATTCATTGGTTAGAAAGTCTACCCATTGAGGTTAGGATTGAGACGGTTATCACGACAATGCCCAAGCTTTATCTTGTCCGCAACGGCCACTTCCGGAAAAAGCCGGCCGTCACATCAAGGAGAAAGCCATGACATTGAACAAAGTCGTTCTCATCACAGGTGCATCGAGCGGGATCGGTGAGGGTATCGCAAGGGAACTTGCGGCCGCCGGGGCGAAGCTGGTGCTGGGCGCTCGCCGCATGGACCGTTTGCAGGCCCTGGCGGAAGAATTGCGCCAGAAGGGTGCCGAGGTCGCCATCCATCCGCTTGATGTAGCGGAGAGGCAGAGCGTCGAGGCCTTTGCCGAGGCGGGGCGCAAGGCCTTCGGGCGGATCGACGTCATCGTCAACAATGCCGGCATCATGCCACTATCGCTGATGTCGTCGCTCAAGGTCGATGAATGGGATCGCATGATCGACGTCAACATCAAGGGTGTGCTTTATGTCGTCGCCGCCGTTCTGCCGGAAATGACCGCACGCGCCTCCGGCCATATCATCAACATCGCCTCCATCGGCGCGCTGGCGGTTTCGCCCACCGCTGCCGTCTATTGCGCAACGAAATTTGCGGTGCGTGCCATTTCGGATGGCTTGCGGCAGGAAAACCGCGATCTGCGCGTCACCTGCATTCACCCCGGCGTGGTGGAAAGCGAACTTGCCCACACCATCACCGATCCGGCCGCCGCCGAACTGATGCAGAGCTACCGGGCCATCGCCCTGAAGCCCGACGCTATCGGCCGTGCGGTGCGTTACGCCATCGAGCAGCCCGATGATGTCGATGTCAACGAAATCGTCGTCCGCCCCACCGCGGCATGAGGAGGATTTGGCAATGAATATTGTTTCGACGTCAGTTGCGGTTCTGCTTGCAACGGCTTCTGCCGAGACGGATTCCCGCAAAACAAATAACACCATGGATGTGAAGATGACCGAAACGGCTCAAACCCAGAACCATCCATATGTCGGCATGTGGGTCACCGGCGATGGCCATGTCCGTCAGGAGCTTCTGCCGAACGGCCGTTATGACGAGGCGCGGGGCAAACGCAAAAGCGCCTATCAGGGACGATACGAGGTGAGGGGAAACCACATCAACTATTGGGACGATACCGGTTTTACGGCCGACGGCGAATTCGTGGACGATGTACTCTATCACGGCGGCATGATCTTCTATCGCCAGAAGTAGCCGTCACGCCAATAAAACGCCGCCTGCTCCATTAAGAGCGGGCGGCGTATGTTTTTACCGCTTCAGACTTCCCAAAATCCCGCGAACGAGGGCGCGTCCCACCGAGGTTGCGACCGAGCGGGCCGCACTTTTCATCGCCGCTTCGATCACCGTTTCGCGCTGGTAGCCGCTCGTCTTGCGCGCGCCGCCGTTGCGGGAGCCGTTGGAGGTCTGCGCGGGTTCCTCGTCGCCGAAACCGGGCAGGCGCCAGCGGCCGGAAGCGCTTTCGGACTGGCTGGATGCGTTTTCCTCTTCCGCACGCTTGGCGGCTTCCGCTTCGGCGACCTTCTGGGCGCGGGCGGCGAGGATTTCGAAGGCCGATTCCCGGTCGATATCCTGGTCATATTGCCCGGCGACGGGGCTTAGATCGATCAGGGACTTGCGCTCCGCATCCGTCAGCGGCCCGACGCGGCCGGAGGGCGGCCTGACGAGGGTGCGCTCGACGATGGAAGGCGCACCTTTGTCATGCAGGGTGGAAATCAGCGCCTCGCCGGTGCCGAGCGTGGTGATGGTGTCGGCCGTGTTGAAGGCCGGGTTCTGGCGGAACGTATCGGCCGCCGTGCGCACCGCCTTCTGTTCGCGCGGCGTATAGGCGCGCAGTGCGTGCTGCACGCGGTTACCGAGCTGGGCGAGAACGGTTTCCGGCACGTCGAGCGGGTTCTGCGTCACGAAATAGACGCCCACGCCCTTGGAGCGGATAAGGCGTACGACCTGTTCCACGCGCTCCACCAGCACGCGGGGTGCATCGTTGAAGAGCAGATGCGCCTCATCGAAAAAGAATACCAGACGCGGCTTTTCCGGGTCGCCCACTTCCGGAAGTTCCTCGAAGAGTTCCGAAAGCATCCAGAGCAGGAAGGTGGCGTAAAGGCGCGGGTTCATCATCAGCTTGTCGGCGGCGAGAACCGAAATCGTGCCAAGCCCATCCGTACCCACGCGCATGATGTCGGCGATCTTCAGCGCCGGTTCGCCGAAGAAATTCGCCGCACCCTGCTGTTCGAGGACGAGCAGCCCGCGTTGCAGCGAGCCGACCGAAGACTTGGAAATCAGGCCGAACTGGTTGGAAAGTTCGGTTGCGTTTTCGCCCATGTAATTCAGGAGCGATTGCAGGTCTTTGAGATCGAGCAGCGGCAGGCCGCCCTGATCGGCGATCTTGAAGGCGATGTTGAGCACACCTTCCTGCGCTTCCGAGGCGTCCATCAGCCGGGCGAGCAGCAGCGGCCCCATTTCGGCGATGGTGGCGCGCACGCGATGGCCTTTTTCACCATAGAGATCCCAGAAGATCACCGGCGATTTGCCATAGGCAAAATCGGTGAAGCCGATCTGTTCGGCGCGTTTCTGCACCCAGTCCTTCGCTTCGCCCTGCGCCGCGATGCCGGAAAGGTCGCCCTTGATATCGGCGCAGAAAACCGGAACGCCGGCCTTGGAGAAACCTTCGGCCAGAACCTGCAGCGAAACGGTCTTGCCCGTTCCCGTCGCACCGGTGATGAGGCCGTGGCGGTTGCCGAATTTCAGTTCCAGATATTCGCCCTTGTTCAGGCTGTCATCCGGATTGCGGCTGGTCCCGATATAGAGCTGTCCGTCCTGCAACATCGACCATTTTCTCCTGCGGCTGATACGTGCCCCCCAAAATCCCGATGGATTTCACAAAAGTCACGTCCGAATTAAAAGCGTGGCTGGCATGCCTTGCCGTTTCCGGCGAAAGCGGCCTTTTCATAGTTTGGTTGTGATGATCTTATAAGGACAGTTTCAAGGCGCAACAACTGCTTGATGGCGATGAAGAAAAACCGTCTGGTGAAAGTTGCCGCGCCCGCCCGCCGCCCGCTTGAATGCGGGGAGAGATTGTTTTACGTTGACGTTAACGTCAGTTATTCGATGTTGGCGTCGTTTTCAACAGGAGGCAAGAATGAACGAAGTCGTGGATCAGATCGCCGTAAAGGCGGGAATTGACCCGGAACTGGCTGAAAAGGCCATTGGCATGATTCTCGGTTTTCTCCAGCGCGAGGCGGAAGACGGCCCGATCGCCCGGATGATCGAAGCCATTCCCGGCGCCAGCGATCTGGTGGCGCAGTATAATGGCGAAGGCGCCGGCAATGGCGGCGGTCTGCTCGGCGGCCTGATGAGCGCGCTCGGTGGCGGCGGTATCATGGGGCTGGGCCAGCAGCTGATGAGCCAGGGCCTCGGCATGAGCGAGATTTCCACGCTTGCCAAGGAAACCATCGCTGTTGCCCGCCAGCATGCCGGCGATGAGGTCGTCGACCAGGTGATCGCTTCGGTGCCGGGCCTCAGCCAGTTCGCGTAAGGCGAATTCACTCCATCGCGGGGCGCGGCGGCTGTTCATTGAAACGCCGCCGCGCCTCTTCTATTTCGGCATGGTGCGTTTCCGCCCAGATCCACACGCCGCAAAAGGCGCTGCCCAGCGTGCGGCCGAGATCAGTCAGGCCATAATCCACATGCGGCGGAATGACGGGGTGCACGGTGCGGCGCACCAGCCCGTCGCTTTCCATCTGCCGCAGTGTTTTTGTCAGCATCTTCTGGCTGATATTGCCCACATGTTTGCCGATCTGCGTGAAGCGCTGCGTGCCGTGCTCTTCCAGCACTTCCAGAATGAGCATCGTCCATTTGTCGGCGACTTTCGCAATGATGTCCTGAACCAGCGCCTCTATCGCCGGATCGCTTTCCGTTGGCGGCGGAACCTTGCGCCGGCTCTCGATGGCCGGATCGGCGGCGTGCCGTTTCATCTTATACTCTCCTTTTTGTAAGTATAAATCTTTTGGGTGCCTACTTTCGATTGGAGAGTATCATAGCTAACTTCCTTTCACCCAACAAGCAAAGGATGCTGCAATGAAAATCACCGGCAATACCATTCTCATCACCGGCGGCGGTTCGGGCATCGGCCGGGCGCTGGCGGAAGCTTTTCATCAGGCGGGCAACAAGGTCATCATTTCCGGCCGCCGCCAGGCCGTGCTCGACGAGGTGACGGCCGCAAATCCCGGCATGGCCTCGATGGTCATGGATGCGACGGATGCAGAAGGCATCCGCGCCTTCGCCGAGGCGCTGGTGAACGCCCATCCGGCCCTCAACGCCGTCATCAACAATGCCGGCATCATGCGCCCGGAAGAAATCGCCGCCGCGCCGGATTACCTCGACACGGCGGAAGAGACCATCGCCACCAATCTCCTTGCCCCCATCCGCCTGACGGCGGCGCTTTTGCCGCATTTCCTCAGGCAACCGGCCGCCACGGTGCTGACGGTCTCCTCGGGGCTTGCCTTCGTGCCGATGGTACTTACCCCCACCTACAGCGCTACCAAGTCGGCCATCCACGCCTATTCCGTTGCGCTGCGCGAGCAGCTGAAGGAAACGCCGGTGGAAGTCATCGAAATCGTGCCGCCCTATGTGCAGACGACACTGATGGGCGAGGGGCAGGCCAATGACGAAAGAGCCATGCCGCTCGAGGCCTTCATTTCCGAGGTAATGGATATTCTCGGCAATCGCCCGGATGAGAAGGAAGTGGTGGTGGAACGCTGCAAGCCGCTGCGTTTTGCCGCGCAGAATGGCAATTTCGATCACGTCTTTGCCATGGTCAACCACATGCACCCGTAAACCGGGCGGCGCCTGTCGCGGGCAGGCATCCTGTGATAGCGTGGCGCTCTTTCCTGCGGAGCGCGCGCTTTCATGGCCCAAGGCCAGTTCCTGATGCCGAAAACCGTTCTGCCCGGCGTTGCCGCCGTGGTGGCGGATAGCGACCGCGCCTTTCCGCGCCACATGCATGACCAGTTCGGCATCGGTCTCATCCATCGCGGTGCGCAGAAATCCCTCTCCGGTCGCGGCATGGTGGAGGCCGGCGCCGGCCACGTCATCACCGTCAATCCGGGCGAGGTGCATGACGGCATTCCGCTCGGAGAGGGCGGTCGCGCCTGGCGCATGCTTTATCTCGACATCGATATCGTTCGCGACGCCATTGCCGATATCGGCGAAAGGGATCGCGGTGCGTTCGAATTCGCCTATCCGGTCGATACGAGACCTCTGGCGGCTCGGTTCAATGCGGTCTTTTCAGCCATGACGGCAAGGGAGCGGCCGGGCGAAACCCTGCATGGCGACGAGACCCTGCTGATGCTTCTGGCGGGCGCGATGGAGACGGCGGCGAAGCCGCCCGCCATGGCTGCGCCCGACAATATCCGGCGGGCAAAAAGCAGCATCGATGACGATCCCGCCCGGTCGTTTCGCTTGGCCGGTCTGGCCAGGGAGGCCGGCATGAGCCAGTTCCGCTTCCTGCGGGCCTTCTCCAGGGCGACGGGCATGACACCGCACAGTTACCTTCTCCAGCGCCGCATCCATCTGGCGCGGCACGCGCTGGCCGGCGGCACCCCACCTGCCCAGGTCGCCTTCATCGCCGGCTTTGCCGACCAGAGCCATCTCAACCGGTTCTTCGTGCGGCAATTCGGCGTGACGCCGGCGGCCTATCGGGCGGCGACAGGCGGCTGATCGTCGCTCTCTTCCGTCATGCCGGAACTGAGCCGGCGGGGGCCAGGGTTACGGTGTGCGGATGTGGCGCTGCAATTTCATCCAAGACACCAACCCCACGCGCCATCATGCTCCCATCCTCCACCCCAGGAGGACATACCCGCATCATGACACCCGAATTCCTCATCACATCCTTCATCGTCGCCGCCTCTCCGGGAACCGGCGTGGTCTACACGCTCGCCGCCGGTCTTTCGCAGGGGGTGAGGGCAAGTATCGTTGCGGCCTTTGGCTGTACGCTCGGCATCGTGCCGCATCTTCTGGCCGCCATCACCGGCCTTGCCGCCATTCTACACACCAGCGCGCTGGCCTTCAGCGTGGTCAAATATCTGGGGGTTGCCTATCTCCTTTACATGGCGTGGAACACGCTGCGGGAGGACGGCGCGCTGAAGATCGATGACGCCCGGCAACGGCAAAAGGCCGCCCGCGTCATCGGTGAGGCGATCCTTATCAATCTGCTGAACCCGAAACTGTCGATCTTCTTTTTCGCCTTCCTGCCGCAATTCATCGCGCCGGGCGAGCTTTCACCGACAGGGCGCATGATCGATCTCGGGCTGATCTTCATGGCCATGACGTTTCTCGTCTTTGCGCTCTACGGCTGCTTCGCCGCCTCGGTGCGGCGGCAGGTGGTGTCACGCCCGGCCGTGCTCACCTGGCTCAGGCGCAGTTTCGCCGCCGCCTTCGTGGCGCTGGGCGCGAAACTGGCCCTCTCCGAACGGTGAGACCGAACCGGACGCCCCCGCCGCCTCAGTCGTCCCAATCGGGCGCAAGGTGGCCGGGGTTGACGATGCGGCCATTCGGCCGGGCAAGCGCGTGGATCGCCTGCATTTCCTCTTCCGTCAGGGTGAAATCGAAAATGTCGAAATTCTCCTTGAGGCGGCTTTCCGTCGCCGTCTTGGAAAGCGCCACGACATCCGGCTGCTGCACCGCCCAGCGCAGGGTCACCTGCGCCGCCGTCTTGCCGTATCTCGCGCCGATATCCTTCAGCAGCGGATCGTTCGGCACCTTGCCATCGGCCATCAGATAATAGGCCGTCACCGAAAGCCCGTGTTTGCGCGCGGCCGAAATCACCTTCGTCTGGTCGAGATAGGGGTGATATTCGATCTGGTTGGTGGCAAGCGGCGTGTCGGAGAGTTTCACGGCCTCTTCGGTCAGCGCCACGTTGAAATTGGAAATGCCGATATTGCGCACCTTGCCGGCCTTGCGCACCTCGTTCAGCGCGCCGATCCTCTCCGCCAGCGGCACATCGCTTTGCGGCCAGTGCAGGAGCAGCAGATCGACATAATCGGTCTTCAGCTTCGCGAGGCTTTCATCGACAGAGGCGAGGAAATCGTCGTGGCGGAAGCGGTCCACCCACACCTTGGTGGTCAGGAAAATATCATGCCGGGAAATGCCGGACTGCGCGATGACCTCGCCGACGGCGCCCTCATTCTTGTAGATCTGGGCCGTGTCGACATGGCGGAAACCGAGTTTCAGCGCTTCCGGCAGAATGCGCTGCACATCGTCTTCCGGAATGCGGAAGGTGCCGAAACCGAGGGCGGGAATAGTCGCGCCATTCGCGTTGACGTGATACATGGGTGTCTCTCCTGTTTGCTGAAAACATGGCCGGCGGAAGAGGCCGGATGGGGAAGCCGTCTTTCTTTTAACTGGTGTCGGCGTGATCGGTTTCAACCGTGCCGGAACGATATCACATCAGCACATAATCCACCGGGCGCGGGTCTTCAGGCAGATCGGTCTCGCCCATCGCCTCGCGCAGGTTGATCTCGATGGTGGTGGCGAGCGCATTGATCGGCAGCGCATTGAGGCCGGTGCCGAAGGGATCTTCCAGCTCGTCGGACAGCGCATCGAGACCGAAAAACGTATAGGCGACGAGCGTGCTGGTAAATGGCGTTGCCCAGCCGAGCAGATCGGTAAAACCGAATGGCAGGAGAAGGCAGAAAAGATGCGCGGTGCGGTGCAGCAGCAGCGAATAACCGAAGGGAACCGGCGTGTGGCGAATGCGCTCGCACGAAGCCTGCGCGGCCGCCATCTGCTGCACGGTTGCATCCAGCATCTGCAGCTGGATATCGCTGATCTGCCCCTTCGCGTTGGCGGCGATGAAAGCGCCGGAGATTTCGCGCAGCAGCATGTCCGGCCGGTTGCGGCTGCGGGTATAGGTCTCAGTGAAATCGTCCGGGATGAAGCGGGCAGCGTTGGCGGTCGCCTCACCGGGCCGCAGATGCGAGACCAGCGTGTGGCAGAAGGCGATGGCGAGATCGATCACCCGCCGGCGCGCCACCGGTTCGGCCACATCCTGCCGGTTCTCGAGCAGCGCGCTTTGGCGCGCCAGCGTGCGGGCCACGGTAATCAGCGCGCCCCATTGTTTGCGGGCTTCCCACCAGCGGTCGTAACAGGCATTGGCGCGAAAACCGAGGAACACCGAAAGCGCGATGCCGAGCAGCGAAAACGGCGCACCGTTCAGCGCCGGCACCAGATCGGGCCGATCCTTGTGTGCCCAGACGACCAGCGTCGACAGCACAAAAACGGCGAGCACCTGCGGAAAGATGCGGACGATGATGGAGCCGCGCACAATGAATAAAAGCTGCAGCAGGTTCGGTTTTGAACGAACGATCATGGCGAAAACCCGAAAGGCCTGGGATGGTGGCGAGGATGCGAAAATCCCGGCCCCTATCTACATGATGGCGGCTCGGGCTTGTCCACCCTTTTTTGCACGGTTGCGCCCGGCGACGGGCGGGGTTACCCCTCGGGGCACCGGGAAACGTCACCGGTATGATCCGACGATGCGGATGGAAGGAAATCTCGCGTGTCACGCTCACAACGGCTTCTTGATCTCCTGCAGATCCTGCGCTCCCACCGCATGCCGGTCAGCGGTGCGGACCTTGCCGCTGAGACCGGCGTCAGCCTGCGAACGCTCTATCGCGATATAGCGACGCTGCAGGCGCAGGGCGCGGATATCGGGGGCGAGGCCGGCGTGGGTTATGTGCTGCGCCCCGGTTTCCTGCTGCCGCCGCTGATGTTTTCGCAGCAGGAAATCGAGGCGCTGGTGCTGGGTTCGCGCTGGGTGGCAGGCCGCGCCGATGCGGGGCTGGCCGAGGCCGCGCGCGCCGCACTCGTCAAGATCGCCGCCGTCCTTCCGGATGGCTTGCGGGAAGAACTCGACAATTCTACGCTGCTTGTCGGGCCGGGACAGTCTGCCGCGCCGATAGGGTTCGATCTTTCGGCGGTGCGCAGCGCCATCCGCGCCGAGACAAGGGTCGCGATCGCCTATCGTGATGAAAAGGGAGAACCGACGGAGCGGGTGATCTGGCCTTTCGCGCTCGCTTTTTTCGATCTGGTGCGGGTGGTGCTGGCATGGTGCGAGACCCGGCAGGATTTCCGCAGTTTCCGGGCCGATCGCATCGAAAGCTTCCGTCCCCTCGACAGCCGTTACCCGCGCCGCCGCCAGGTGCTGCTGAAAGAATGGCGCGAGCGGGAAAAACAGCGGCGACGCAATCATGCTGACAAAAACTGACAGCAGGCGGGTCTAGAAACCGTTCATCCGCAACACAGGAGAACGACCATGACCCACCCCGATTTCACCATCCTTTATGTCGACAACCCGCCGGCCAGCACGGAATTCTACAAGGCGCTGCTGGGTGTCGATCCCGTCGAATCCTCCCCGACTTTTTCCCTCTTCGTCCTTCCTAACGGCATGAAACTCGGCCTCTGGTCGCGGCACACCGTGGAGCCCAGGGCATCCGTGACGGGCGGCGGCGGAGAGCTTGCCTTCCGTGTCGAAAACGATGCGCAGGTGGATGAGACTTTTGCCGGGTGGAAAGCAAGAGGTGTCGCCATGCTGCAGCAGCCCGCGAAAATGGAGTTCGGTTATACCTTCACGGCCGCCGACCCCGACAGCCACCGCCTCCGGGTCTACGCCTTCGCGGGCTGACGACAAGGGCTTTGGGCTGGCTGGATTTCTGTGACAGGCACAGGAATGAGGGTAGAGGGGATGCGCCCGCGTGCGATAACGCGCGCATCGCGTGCCCTGCTACTTCTTCACTGCCACCACGAAAAGCCGCGGAAAACGCAGCAGTAACCGGCCATCTGCCATGGGCGGATAGGCCGTCCCGATGCGCCGTGTATAATCGGCGAGGAAGGCCTCGCGGTTTTCCTCGCCGGCGGCGGTGAGATAGGGGCGCAGCCCCGTGCCCTTCACCCATTCGACGATGCTTTCCGCATCCTTCATCGGGTGATTGTAGATGGTGTGCCACACATCCACGCGGGCCGATTTCGGTGCCAGCGCGTTGAAATAGTCTGCTGGCGCGGGCAGGGGCTTGCGGCGCAACTTGCCGCCGGAAAACGTCTCTTTCCACGGACCGTTTGCGCCGGTTTCCTCCATGGCGGTATGGGTCGGCTCCTGCAGGTTGTCCGGCATCTGCACGGCCAGAACGCCGCCGCTTTCCAGCTGGTCCATCAGTTGCGCAAGAACGGCAAGATGATCCGGCACCCACTGGAACACCGCATTGGCGTAAAGCAGGTCCGCCTTCTGCACCGGTTTCCAGTGTGCGAGATCGGCTTTGCCGAAACGGGTGTTGGGCAGCCGGTCCGCCGCCTTTTCCAGCATGTCGTCATCGCTGTCGATGCCGGTGATGACATTGACGCCGTAACGGTCGGTCAGGAGTTCGGTGGAGTTGCCGGGGCCGCAGCCGAGATCATAACCGTTCAGCACCCGCTCCAGCGGCACCTGCGCCAGAAGATCCCGCGCGGGGCGTGTCCGCTCGTCTTCGAATTTCAGATATTGGTGGGCGGACCATGCCATGATTGCCTCCTGCGGACTGCCGTCAGATCGTCAGCATCGCATGGCCGAAACGGCCCCGCCATCATCGGATCAATGAATTATTGTGATGAATCTATTCATCAACCTTTTGTTTCGCCTCACAAAACGTCTTTGTCAGGGCCTGCATTTGTTATTTTCCATCAAAATCAAATATGGTGGCAATTAAAACTTGACCTGTCTGGGCGAGAGGCATTCACTCCGGCCGATTTCCAGCAGATGCCGGTTAAGAACGCGCAGCGTTTTGCTTCCGGAAATGCATCAAGACAAAAGACGGAGCGTTTTCGCCGGACGGAAATGCTTGAGACAGGAGACTATCATGAGCGTCGATACCGCACCCCGATCAACCACCTGGACCTATGTTGACGGTCAATGGCTGCCCGGCAATCCGCCGCTCATCGGCCCGACCTCGCATGCCATGTGGCTGGCCTCGACGGTGTTCGACGGCGCGCGCTGGTTTGATGGCGTGGCGCCCGATCTCGATCTGCATTGCCAGCGCGTCAACCGCTCTGCGGTCAACATGGGCATGAAGCCGACCATGACGGCGGAGGAGATCGAGGCTCTGGCGCTGGAAGGCGTCCGGAAATTCGATGGCAAGGTCGCGATCTATATCAAGCCGATGTATTGGGCCGAACACGGCATGCCGGGCAGCGTCGTGGCGCCGGATGCCGGTTCCACCCGTTTTGCACTCTGCCTGTTCGAAGCGCCGATGGATGCCGGCAAACCGCTGACGCTCACCGTCTCGCCGCTGCGCCGTCCTTCGCCCGAAACCGCGATGACCGACGCCAAGGCCGGCAGCCTTTATCCCAATAGCGGCCGCGCCATTCTGGAAGCCCGCTCGCGCGGTTTCGACAACGCCCTGATGCGCGACATGAACGGCAATGTCGCCGAATCCGCCTCGTCCAACATCTTCATGGTCAAGGACGGTGTCGTTCTCACGCCCGTGCCGAACCGCACCTTCCTTGCCGGCATCACCCGTTCGCGGGTGATCGGCCTTCTGCGGCAGGCCGGTTTCGATGTCCGTGAGGCAACGCTTTCGGTCGAGGATTTCCGCGAGGCCGATGAGATTTTCTGCTCGGGCAATTATTCGAAGGTTTCGCCTGTGGTGAAGCTGGATGACCGCGAATTGCAGGCAGGTCCGGTCGCCCGCAAGGCACTCGATCTCTACATGGACTGGGCGCGTCTCGGCGCGGATGTCTGAGACCTGTCAATAATCCTGTTTTCAAAGGCCGCGGCGGGTCGGACCCGTCGCGGCTTTCTGCTTTGAACGGTAAGATTTCCCGTGGAAATTAAGGGGCGATTTAATCCAATCTTAGAAAAATACCCTGTAGTTTGCGGCACTATCCTTTTGGGCTATGGGGGCCGCAAATGTCTTTCAGCATACGCAATATACTTGTGGGCTTTTTCCTGCTTGTCGGCATCGCGCTGGCGGGTTTCGTGGGCAATGCCATGTGGCAGTCCGTTCATCGCGCCCGAACTTTTTCGGAAGTCGCGCATCTCGTTTCGCTCGACAGGCTTCTCTTTAACACCCTGCTGAATTTCCGCAGCGAACGCGGCAACAGCGCCTCGGCCCTGACGGTCGATCCGGCGAAGACAGCCAATACCATCGCCAGCGTGCAGGCATCGCGCCAGAAGGTGGATGCGGCGATGAGCGCTTTCCTCGAACAGTCCGCTGCAATCGATCACGCAGCGCTCAAGGCCTCGCTTGACCGGGTGAAGGAGATTTACGCGCAGTTTCTGGATTTGCGTAAAAAGGTCGATGCCAACGTGACCCTGCCGCTCGACCGCCGCGAAACCGGCCTCGACAAGACCGTGCTGACGCTCGGCCAGGATTTCCTGACCACGCTCGAAACGGGATCGACGGCGGTGGAGGGCGAAATCCGTTCGCTCGATCAGAGCCTCACCGGTCTTATCCAGCTCCGGTCCTACGGCTGGTCGGCGCGCGCTCTCGGCGGCAGCGCCACGGTCGTTATCAACGCGGTGGTAGCGCAGCAGCGACCACTCACCCCGCAGGAAACCCAGCAACTCAACAATTTCGATGCAGGCGCGGCCTTCGCGTGGAAAGCTACCGGCGACCTCGTTGCGCATGAATCGACACCACAGGCGCTGAAGGATCTGTACGCCACCGCCGACCGGACCTATTTCAAGGGTGATTTCATCACCCAGCGCACCAAGCTGATTGATGATCTGAACAACGGCCGCACGCCGGCCTTCACCATCGACACCTGGCGCAACACCGTCACGGCCAACCTCGACACGGTCGCGAAAATCGCGTCGGAAGCCATGGATACGCTCAACGCCAACGCTGAGAAAGCCAAGCAGGACGCCTTTATCGGCTCGATGATCTATCTCGCTGCCTTCATTGTAACGCTGGGCGTCTGCATTCTCTGCCTGGGCGTCATCGTTGGCCGTGTCACTCGTCCGATCAGCAATCTCACCCGGGCGATGATGGAACTGTCCACCGGCAATCTGACCATCGACGTGCCCGGCGCCCGGCGCTCCGACGAAATCGGCGAAATGGCCCGCGCGGTGGAGGTCTTCCGTGAGGCGGCCATCCGCAACCGGCAGCTGGAAACGGACGCCGTCGCCAACCGCGAGCAGGCCGAGCGCGACCGTATCGAGTTGCAGCAGCGTGCGGAGGCCGAGGCCGAAGAACGGCTCAATCAGGCCACGGGTTCGCTGGCGGGCGGTCTTCGCCGTCTCGCTTCGGGTGATATGGTCTGCGAGATCGCCACGCCTTTCGCTCCGCAATTCGAGGCCCTTCGCCACGATTTCAACAGCTCCGTGCATCAGCTGCGCGAGGCGCTGACAAGCGTCGGCCAGTCCGTACAGACGGTGAATGGCGGCGCCCACGAGGTTTCCTCGGCATCCGACGATCTCTCCCGCCGCACCGAGCAGCAGGCCGCTTCTCTGGAAGAGACCGCCGCCGCGCTGGAAGAGATCACCGCCAATGTTTCCGCCACCTCCAAGCGCGCCGGCGAGGCGCGTGATACGGTGCGGGAAGCAAGGGCAAAGGCCGATCTTTCCGGCAAGGTGGTGCGCGACGCCGTCTCCGCCATGGAACGCATCGAACATTCCTCGCGCCAGATCGGCCAGATCATCGGCGTCATCGATGAAATCGCTTTCCAGACCAACCTTCTGGCGCTGAATGCGGGCGTCGAGGCGGCAAGGGCGGGCGATGCCGGCAAGGGTTTTGCTGTCGTGGCGCAGGAAGTGCGCGAACTGGCGCAGCGTTCCGCCAATGCGGCCAAGGAAATCAAGCAGCTCATCAATACCTCGGCCGTTGCGGTGGGCGAGGGCGTGAAGCTGGTTGCCGATACCGGCGTCGGGCTCTCCGAAATCGAGCAGCTGGTGCTGTCCGTCAACACCCATATGGATGCCATCGCCACCGCGGCGCAGGAACAGTCGGCGGGTCTCTCCGAGGTCAATACCGCTGTCAACCACATGGACCAGGCCACGCAGCAGAATGCCGCCATGGTCGAGGAAATGAACGCGGCGGGTGCCGGTCTCGCGCAGGAATGTACCAATCTGCACACCCTGCTTGCGCAATTCCAGCTCGGCCAGCAGACCTCTGCATTGCGGGAGACGGCGCGGCAGATGCAGCGCGCAGCAAGCCCGGCGCGCGCGCCTGCCGCCCAAACCTCCCCGGCTGCGAAGGCCCGCCCGGTTGCCGCTTCGCGCGGTAACGCGGCGCTGGCCGTGAAGGGGGACGACTGGACGGAGTTTTGAGGACGGAGCAAGTTTGCCGGATATAACGGTGAACGAGCTGTCGCACCCCGTCACCCCGGACTGGATCCGGGGTCCAGTGCGATCAAGCCTTGATCGCAGAAAGCTCCTTCACCGCGCAGACGTGCGGTGGCCGGATGTCGGCTCTAGTCCGGCATGACGGAGGAGAAGATACAGGTCCTCGTCATCAACAGGTCGAAGCCCGCGCCCGAAACCGGTGCGGGCCTCATCCTTTCCGGATAGCCGGCAGCGCAGTGGCAAGTGCCCTGAGCGGTGCAGTCATATGTTTGTCGCGCCGCAGCGCGAGCGCGATCCGCCGTTCGAGCGGCGGGTCAAGGGAGCGCCATTCGAGCCCGGATGCCTCCCCCTCATGTTCCACGGCCATGCGCGGCACGATGGCAAGGCCAAGCCCCGCACCCGCGAGTTTCTTGATAGCCTCGACGCTGCCCAGTTCCATGGCGGGCTGCACGGTGCGGCCGCTTGCGGCAAACCATTGGTCCACGAGCTTGCGCGTATTGCCGCCCTCGTAAAGCAGCAGCGGTTGCGCCAAAAGCGTTTCGGCGGTCAGCGCCATTGCGGCAGGTACGGAGCTATGCGGGAAGACTGCGACGAGTTCGTCGAGGTGGATATCGCGGATATCGAGGCTACGGCCGCTGGCGGGCAGGGCCACCACCGCCGCGTCGATGGTGTTGGCCTCCAGAAGCCGCAATATATCGTGGGTATTGCCGGTCTGCACGACGATATCGATACCCGGCATGGCCTGCCGGATTTTGCCCAGCACCGGCGGCAGCAGATAGATGCAGGCGGTGGCGCCCGTGCCGATGCGGAGCCGCCCCGTTACCCCGCTGCGATGCGGCGCGACGGTATCGATTGCATGCGCCACCTCTTCGGCAATGCGCCTTGCATGGATAAGGAAATCCCGCCCCGCCGCCGTCGGCTGCGCGCGCCTGCCCACTCTTTCGATCAGCCGCACGCCCAACTGCTTTTCAAGCAATCTTATGTGCAGGCTGATGGCCGGCTGTGTCAGCCCCGCCTTGTCGGCGGCCGCGGAAAAACTGCCGAGATCGGCCACATCCATGAAACTGCGCATCTGCCTGAGATCGAGGTCCATCATCAAAGAAAACCTTATCGTTTGTATAAGACAGATAATCTTTATTTTGGCTGCGTCGCAATGCACAATGATGGCGTGAATGATCCGCAGGACAAGAGAATGACCCTTTCCACCGTTTCCAGCCTTTTGATCCGCCCCTGTGAAGAGGCGGATATTGCAGCCATTACCGAAATCTACCGGGATGCCGTATTGCATGGCCGCGCCAGCTTCGAGATCGATCCGCCGAATGTGGAGACGATGGCCGAGCGCCGCCGCCTGCTGGTGGAAGGCAATTATCCCTATCTCGTCGCCGAGCGCGATGGAAAGGTAGCCGGATATGCCTATGCCGGCGCCTATCGCGCCCGCCCGGCCTATGGCGCGACGGTCGAGGATTCCGTTTATATCGATCCGGCCATGAAGGGCATGGGCATCGGCCGCAAACTGCTCGATGCGCTGATCGTGGAAGCCACTGCGCGTGGCTTCCGGCAGATGATCGCCGTCATCGGCGACAGCGCCAATGCGGCTTCAGTCGGCGTGCATCGCGCTGCCGGTTTCGAACTTGTCGGCACCTTCAAATCCATCGGCTGGAAACATGGCCAGTGGCTGGACACGGTGCTGATGCAGCGTGCGCTCGGCGAAGGCGACACCACGCCGCGTTTCTGAACCGTCAGGACGGGATGGCGGAAAGTGTGAGCGGTTTTCGCCTGAAATCCCGCTCTCACTCCAGGAATCAAGGCTTCGCGGAGCCCGGGATTTCCACCTTCAGCGTATCGCCGGCAAGCTCGCTGCCCAGCTCCACCGCCTGGGTCTTCTTGTCATAGACGCAGATATGGCTGACCGTCGCATCCGCGCCCCCACTCTTCCCGGTGAGTTTGACCTTGCCGGTCAGGATGGCGAGACCGTAATTTTCGCTGCCGACCGGATCGACCACAACCTTGGCGTCCTCGATCATGTCCCTGGATGCGCCGAGGCAGGCCGTCTGCACATCCGCCACGAATTCCTTCCAGGCATCGTCCGACGATGCGGCAGCCGGCAGTGCGAGGGTGGAGAGGGCGGCGACGAGGATAAGGGGGCGGATCAGAGGGTGGGTCATGGAATTTCTTTCCTGCAAATTTGGTCCGGAGCGAACCGATAGGGTGGAAAACGGTACGCCGGGGTTGTGAAACAAATATGGTCGCCGCCGGCAGGAGAGGAATTTTCTCCTTTGTCGGAACATTTTGATATTTCGCAGGTTGCCCAAACGGAGCTTCGCTCCTATGGTCCGCTCACACGGTTTCTAGGAGCGGTAACCCGCTGCAAAAAGGAGTAAAAACCATGGCCTTCGAACTTCCCGAACTCCCCTACGACTACGACGCGCTTGCACCTTACATGTCGCGCGAGACGCTCGAGTTCCATCACGACAAGCACCACAAGGCATATGTCGACAACGGCAACAAGCTGGCTGCCGAAGCCGGTCTTTCCGACCTGTCGCTGGAAGAAGTCGTGAAGAAGTCCTTTGGCACCAATGCCGGTCTCTTCAACAATGCTGCCCAGCACTACAACCACGTCCATTTCTGGAAGTGGATGAAGAAGGGCGGCGGCGGCAACAAGCTGCCGGGCAATCTTGAGCAGGCCATCGCTTCCGATCTCGGCGGCTACGACAAGTTCAAGGCCGATTTCATCGCTGCCGGCACCACGCAGTTCGGCTCCGGCTGGGCATGGCTCTCCGTCAAGAACGGCAAGCTTGAAATCTCCAAGACCCCGAACGGCGAAAACCCGCTGGTTCACGGTGCAGAGCCGATCCTCGGCGTCGACGTGTGGGAACACTCCTACTACATCGACTACCGCAACCTGCGTCCGAAGTACCTCGAAGCCTTCGTTGATAACCTCATCAACTGGGATTACGTCCTCGAGCGTTACGAAGCCGCTGCCAAGTAAGGCTTGCGGAACGGAATTTTCGAACACCCGGCCTTCGTGCCGGGTGTTCTGCTTTTGGTATGTCGGGTATTGTCACAAGCCTGTCATCAGCCGGGGTTATCGCGGCGCATCATGACTGAAAAAAGCACACCTCTCTTCTCCTTCGGCATCGTCGCCGATCCCCAATATGCCGACGCCGATCCCCGCCCGGACATGGGCCGTTATTATGCCGAAAGCCCGAAAAAGCTGGCTGAGGCGATTGACGCCTTCAACCGCGAGGAGCTGGCCTTCGTGGTGACGCTCGGTGATATCATCGATCGCGGCTTTGAAAATTTCGATGCGATCCTCAGCGTTTATGACGCGCTTCGTCATCCTTCGGTGCTGCTGCCGGGCAATCACGATTTCGCCGTCGCGCCCGAGCATCTTTCCGCCATCCATGCCCGCCTTGGCATGAAGGCGCCATGGCATGATTTCGCCATCGGCAACATCCGTTTCGTCGTGCTTGACGGCAACGAGGTCAGCCTCTTCGCCCCGCCTCCCGGTGATCCGCGCCGCGCGATCGCGCAGGAGCGATTGAAGGGTCTCAAGGATGCGGATGCCATCAATGCGCAGGACTGGAACGCCTCACTGAGCGACGGGCAATTCGAATGGCTGCGCACCGTTCTGGAAAAGGCGGATGCGGCGGGCGAAAAAGTGATCGTGCTGTGCCATTATCCCGTTTATCCGGAAAACGCCCACAACATGTGGGACGCGCCCCGTATCCTCGATCTTCTCGGCTCCCATCCGTCCGTTGCCGCATGGTTCAACGGCCATAATCACGAGGGCAATTACGGCCTGCTCGGCACCACCCATTTCGTGAATTTCAAGGGCATGGTGGATACGCCGGACCAGAACACCTTCGCCATCGCCGATGTGTTTGCGGACCGGATCGTCATTCGCGGTTTTGGGCGGGAGGAGAATCGCCTTTTACGGCTGTGAGTGCGGGCTCGCCGGCTGGTTGCTCTGCCAGCCGCTCATCCACAATTGCCGCAGCTTCTCCCCTTCCATCTTGAAGAAGCTGCCCGTCGCGGCGCAGCCCAGCACCCGGTCGGAACGGAAATTGCGGATCGCGTGGCGCAATTCGCACCAGGCGACGATATTCACCGTCTCGGAATAATAGATCACCGCAATCGGCCGAATCCGTCGCTGTGTCTCCGCGCCGGTCTCGTCGCGATAGCTCAGGTCCAGCCGCTCTTCATCACGCACCGCCCGCCTGACCATCGCAAGATCGATGCCGGCGGGGGCTGGCGCGATACTGCCCCAGGCGTGCAGAGCATTGGCGGAAAGCGTCTTCGACAGCGGTTCGGGCAGGGAGGCGGCGATCTTGTCGCTGACCTTTTTCGCCGCCTGGCGCAGTTCCGCATCACTGGAGCGGCCGACCATGGCGAGCGCCAGCACGATAGCCTCGGTTTCTTCGATGGAAAACATCAGCGGCGGCAGGTTGAAGCCGGGACGCAGGATGTAGCCGACGCCGCGCTCGCCTTCGATGGGCACGCGCATGGTCTGAAGCGCGGCGATGTCGCGATAGACCGAGCGCACCGTCACTTCCAGCATGTCAGCAATCGTCTGCGCGGTCACCGGGCGGCGCGCCAGCCGCAGGATCTGGATGATCTCGAACAGTCTCGATGCCTTGCGCATTGCCGTTTCCTGGTGGTTCTCCCGACACAACTGACACAACGCTGTCAGTTGGCTTTCCCTATAAACGGAAAAACACATTGAGAAACATGGATTTTCCCGAATGTGTCGTGAACCGTTTTGGGAGATACTGACATGAGTTACGCCGAAAATCTCTGGCTTTTCTTTCTCGTCCTGTTCGGCATCATCATCCTGCCGGGCATGGATATGCTGTTCGTGCTGGCAAGCGCGCTGACGGGCGGCAGGAGAACCGGCCTTTCCGCCGCAAGCGGCATGAGCGCCGGCGGCATGGTGCATTCGCTTTATGGCGCCCTGGGTGTCGGCATGCTCGCCGCCTGGATGCCGTCGCTGTTCCTGCCGCTGCTGGTCGCGGGGGCGGCCTACATGGTCTGGATCGGCATCGGCCTGATGCGCAGCGCAATCGTCGTGAATGGTGACGAAGCGCAGGCGAGCGCCTCGGTCAGAAAAGCATTCTGGCGGGCGGTGCTGACCTGCCTTTCCAACCCGAAGGCCTATCTGTTCATGATGGCGATCTATCCGCAATTCCTCAAACCCGCCTATGGCCCGATCTGGATGCAGGGGCTGGTGATGGGCGCGATGGTGGCGGTGACGCAATTCACCGTTTATGGCGCATTGGCGTTGACGGCGGACAGGAGCCGGCAATGGCTCGTGTCCTCGCCTGCCGTCACCATCTTCATCGGCCGTGCGGCTGGTTTCATGCTGATTGCCGCTGCACTTCTCACGCTGTGGGAGGCCCTCTCCTAGACTTCTGTTTTCACGATGGAATTCACCGCAATGTGACTTCTTTTCGCCATCCGGAAAGGGCATCCTCGCGCCGTTCCATCTAGCGCCCGGTGTCCCAGCCGGAATCAAGGAGAGTGTGCATGAAACTGAAAACCATCACGGCGGCCATGCTGTTCGGCTGTCTTTGCGCCGGAGCTGTCTATGCTGCCGGCGAAGTCGAAAAACGTGAAGGCTTGATGAAGCAGATCGGCGGCTCCATGGGTGCGCTCGCCGCCATATCCAAGGGTGAGAAGCCCTTTGACGCTGCCGCTGTCAAGGCCGCCGTGACCACCATCAGCACCAATGCCAAGGCTTTCCCCGATCAGTTCCCCGCCGGCACCGAGACCGGCAGCGCGGCCGCTCCCGCCATCTGGGAAAACTTTGCGGACTTCAAGGCCAAGGCCGCCAAGCTTGGCACGGATGCGGATCTGGTTCTCGCCAATCTGCCCACCGACCAGACCGGCGTTGCCACCGCCATGAAGGCGCTCGGCGCCGATTGCGGCACCTGCCACCAGACCTATCGTCTGAAGAAGTGATCCTTTTCAAAACGCCGCTTCCCGGCGGCGTTTTTTCAGCTCGAAAGACGCCTGATCCGGTCAGGTGAGAATGGGGAGGGGCATGTCTTCCATCTGGACCAAACTTGCGGGCGGCATCGTGGTCGCGGCCATTGCGGGTTACGGTATTTTCGCCTGGGTCACCGCGCCCCAGCGTCAGGCGCCCAGCCATTGGGTCAGCCTTGGCGAGCCGGATCTGGCCAATGGCGAAACGCTGTTCTGGGCCGGCGGCTGCGCAAGCTGTCATGCCGCACCCGACGCCAATGGCGAGGCGCTGTTGACGCTTTCGGGCGGGCAGGCGCTGAAAAGCCCCTTCGGCACCTTCCATGTCCCCAATATTTCCTCCGATCCGCAGCATGGCATCGGTGGCTGGACGCTGGCGGAATTTGGTGACGCCATGACGCGCGGTGTGGGCAGGAACGGCGAACATCTTTATCCGTCCTTTCCCTATGCCTCCTATGCCCGCATGACGCAGAAGGACATCAACGATCTCTTCGGATATCTGAAGGTCCTCCCGGCCAGCCAGAACGACGCGCCGGATCACGAGCTGCCGTTCCCCTTCAACCTGCGCATGGCGCTGGGCGGCTGGAAATTCCTCTATTTCGATCCCGCCGCACCGCCGCGCATCGAACTTGCCAATGCCAATGCCGAATTGCTGCGTGGCCAATATCTGGTGGAAGGGCCGGGCCATTGCGGCGAATGCCACACGCCGCGCAATGCGCTTGGTGGTTTCGTGAAGGATCAGTGGCTGGCCGGCGGCCCCAATCCGGAAGGCGAAGGCCGCATTCCTGATATCACGCCCGGTTCGCAAAGCATCGGAAGCTGGGCCGAAGCCGATATTGCCAGCTATCTGGAAACCGGCTTCACCCCGGAATTCGACAGCGTCGGCGGCTCCATGGTCAAGGTGCAGCAGAACATGGCGCATCTGACAGCCGAAGACCGCGATGCGATTGCCGCCTATCTGAAGGCCATTCCGGCGCGGTAACCCTCAGCCGTCATGCCGGACTTGATCCGGCATCCAGCCACGGCGCGTCTACGCCGTGAAAAGAGTGTCTTGCGATCAAGGACTTGATCGCGCTGGACCCCGGATCAAGTCCGGGGTGACGGGAAAACTCTGCACATAGGCCCAATGGCAACCCCGCGAGCACATCAAACGTGTTGCCGCCATTGACTCCCGCCCGCACCCGACGGATAACAACCCTGTGATGGTTCCTTCCGGGCGTTCCGGAAGGTGAAAAGGGAACACGATAGGGAGAAATCCTCATTCGTGGCTGCCCCCGCAACTGTGAGCGGAGAGCCTGAAACGAAATGCCACTGGCAAGCCATCTCGCCCGGAACCGGAGTTTCCGAGCAGGGTGAGGGCGATACCGGGAAGGTGTTTCAGGTTTTGACCCGCAAGCCAGGAGACCTGCCATCACGGAAATATCCATGCCGGCGGGGTGTCCGGAAGAGCGGAATTTCAGGGCGGCGGGATCAATGCCTCCCTGTGTCAGTCTCGTATCCCCGTGGTGAAGTATATCGCATGTGGTCTTGCGGCTTGTGCCGTTCGGCCGTGTCCAAAGGCGCGGGGTCGCGCCGGAGAGGGGTCACCATGTCCATCAACCAGAATACGGCCAATTCAGCCGCGTCTGCAAAAACAGCCAGCTTCGCGCAATCGCTGACGGCGATCGTGCTTGGCCTGTTCGTCGTCGGTTTTGTCGGCTTTTCCCATGTGGAAGCCGTTCACAATGCCGCGCATGACACGCGCCATGCCAATGCCTTCCCCTGCCATTGAGGGGAAACGGCATGTCATCTTTTCGCAATATCGTCTTTACCGCCATTCTCGTCGGCATTCTCGGCGGTTTCGCCGTGTCTGCCATGCAGGCTTTCGGCACCACGCCGCTCATCCTGCAGGCGGAAACCTATGAAAGCGCCGGTGAAGCGCCGCATAGCCATGATGCGCCGGCGCCCGGCGCTGCCGTTCCCGCCCATGAGCATAATGACGAGGCCTGGGCCCCGGCCGATGGTTTCGAGCGCACCGCCTATACGGTTGCCGCCAATGTGCTGACCGCCATCGGTTATGCGCTGGTGCTGACCGGCCTCATCTCCTTGCGCGGCACCAATACCGGCTGGCGTGAAGGGCTTTTGTGGGGCGTCGCCGGCTTCGCCGCCGTCATGCTGGCCCCGATGATCGGCCTGCCGCCGGAACTGCCGGGAAGCCCGGCCGCCGCACTTGAGGCACGGCAGATCTGGTGGCTCGCAACCGTTGCCGCAACCGCGGGCGGCATTGCGCTCATCGCCTTCCGCCGTGAACCCTGGGCCATTGTGCTGGCGCTGGTGCTGATCGTCGCGCCGCATGTGGTGGGTGCGCCCTTGCCGCCGGAAGGTGAACATGCGCTGGCACCGCTGCCGCTGGAGCGTCAGTTCATCGTTGCCGCCACCATCACCAGCTTCGTCTTCTGGGCGTTGCTCGGCACATTGAGCGCGTTTTTCCTGAAGCGCTTCCAGCAGGCATAAGCCCATGCAGGACGCAGCGGAATGGAGTGAGGAACTCGATGCGCTGCGTTTTGCCGTTCCCGGTCACGACGCGCCCTGCGCCGTGCACCGGCTTGCCTTCAAGGCAATCCTCGGGGCAACCCCGGGACGCGAGGCGGCTCTCGCCTGTTTTCATGATCACGAGGCCGCCTTTACCGCTGCGGCGCTCAGCAAGATAAAACGCTCGAATTTACCCGCCGGCCGCAGCCTGCATCTGAACAGCCGCGATATTCGCCGGGCGATAGCGGGTGAGGGCGATGCGTCGGCGCCTCGCGTTTGCCGGGTGCTTGATCAGTCTTGACTGGCTCGATATTCCCACCTCCGTCATCCCGGCCTTGAGCCGGGATCCAGTCGACGCGCGTCTGCGCGGCGGCGAGAAGAGTCTTTTTCAGCCCAAGGACTTGGGCTGGCTGGATTCCGGCTCAAGGCCGGAATGACGGGGAAGTGGAGGGTTGTAAAGCATTGAGGCGGATGCGCCTCACCGATGCTCCGCCGCAAAAACCTGAAGTTCCGCCTCGGCTTCCGGACCAAAGAGGCCGAGGCTTTTCAGAATTTCCACCGCAAAACTCACCGGCGCGCTGCCGGCCGCCGTGATGATGCCGCCATCGCTGACCGCTTTCGGCTGGTCGCGATAAAGCGCCTCACCGTTGTACGCCGGATAGGCCTTGTGCGATGCCAGTGCATTGCCGGTATGGGCGACATTGTTCAGCACACCCGTGCCCGCAAGCGCGCTTGCCGCCGCGCAGATACCGGCGACCAGCCGGTCCTTCTCGCGAAACCGCTTGACCAGCCCGCCAAGATCGGCAGCCGTTCCCTTTTCCCAGCTGAGACCGCCGGGAATGACGAGCGCATCGATATCAGCGGGATCGAGCGCGTCATAGGAGGTGTCCGGCGTCACCTTCAGCCCGCCCATCGAGGTCACCGGCCTGCCATCAGGTGTGGCGTGAATGATCTCGGCACCGAGATAGCCGCGCGCTGCAGCAGCAAGCAGCGCCGGCTCCCAGTCAGCAAAATCCTGTGCCAGCGCAATGGCGATCCGTGTCATGGTGGTCTCCGTCGGTTTTAATCAGGCGATGGACTGCATGTAGCGCATGCCGGTGACCGGCCGCGGTGCGAAATCCATGTTTTCGTAGAAACGATGCGCCGCGACATTGCCGGTCGTGGCGCTGACGGAAAGATAGTCGCAGCCAAGGCGCTTGGCGATATCGCGGGCGCGGGACACCAGATGCTGGCCGGTGCCATGGCCACGATGGCCGTCACGCACGAAGAGATGGTGCAGCTCCAGCCCGCGCCGGCCTTCCTGCGCCCTGTAGAGCGGCAGAAGCAGTGCGTAGCCGATCAGCGCGCCATCGGCCTCGGCCACAAGGCCATGCACCCAGGGAAGGGGGCCGAACAGGTCGCGTTCCAGCTTTGCGGGCGTGATGGCCGCCGCATCGCCGTGGTAGGAGGCAAGCAGCGTGATCATCTCGTTGAGTTCGGGCAAATCCGACTTGCGCGCGCCGCGAATGATGACGACGGGCGGTCTTTCCAGTGTGAGGGAGCTATCTTCGGTCATTTTTTTTGGTCCTTTGGTCTTATCGGTGCCGTCAGGACGTTTGAAAACAACAAAGCCGCCTGACGGCGGCTTGTTGACAATATGATCTGTCGAGCCGCCTCTTAGAGGTAGGCCCAAAAGTACGAGCAGGAGATGGGTGCGCGTTCGTTGATCATGGAAAATGCAATGCGCCCGAATCCGCAATCTGTCAAGCGGCTTCAGGAGGCAAAGCGTGCGATTGCTGAAACAATGGCGTCTTCCATCCCCGCATCGCCCGTGGAATGCCCGGCTCCGTCGATGGCGATCAGCTCGCTTCCCGGCCATGCGGCTGCAAGTTCATAAGCGGTGACGGGCGGTCCCTGCAAATCGCGCATGCCCTGAATGAGCACGCCGGGAATGCCCGCCAGACTACCGGCATTGCGGAGAAGCGCGCCATCCTCGAGCCAGGCGGCGTGGTGAAAATAATGGGCGCAGAGGCGGGCGCGAGCGAGAATATAGCCGCTGTCGCGCCATTTTTTCGGGAAGGCTGAGGTGCTTTCCGCGGTAATGGAACCCGCCTCCCACAGATGCCATTCGAAGGCGGCCATCGCGCGGATGGCAGGGTCGGGGTCGTGCAGAAGTTGGTGATAGGCGGCAACCGGGTCATCCTTCGGCAGATGATCCGGTATCGCGGCAATGAAGCGTTGCCATTGCTGCGGCAGGAACATCGCCAGCCCCTTGTAGAGCCAGTCGATTTCTTTCCGCCGCGTGGTGGTGACGCCCGCCAGCACCATGGCGCGCACCCGTTTCGGATGGCGCTGGGCATAGGCCAGCGCCAATGTGGCTCCCCAGGAGCTGCCGTAAACCAGCCAGTCATCGACCATGAGCGCGGAATGGATGGCTTCCATGTCAGCGATCAGATGATGCGTGGTGTTGTGTTCGAGGCTCTCGGCGGCGTTGGGCGTGCTTTTGCCGCAGCCGCGCTGGTCGAACTGGATGATGCGGTAAAGGGCCGGATCGAAATAGCGCCGCGCCGTCGCCGACAGTCCCGAACCGGGGCCGCCATGCAGCAGGATCGCATCGCGACCCGCCGGATTGCCGGCAATCGTCACATGCAGCCGGTGTCCTTCGGAAACCTCAAGGAAAACGGTCTCGAACGGGGTGATTTCGGGAAATATCTCGGCCATCCGGCATCCCTTCTTCAAGCGGGTGGGAGGCGCATACAGGGCACGGATGACAGTTGAATGTCAGCCCCGTTCCGGGCCGGGTCTAGTGCTCACCCTCGCACATGCCGTGGTTGGACAGCGCGCGGATGACGTAACAATCCTCGATCGAATGGCCATGGCAATGGGAGACGATGCGTTCCAGCTCGTGCTCCAGCTTTTTGAGGCTGGCGATTTTTTCGCGCACATGGGCAAGATGTTCGGCGGCGATGCGGTCCGCGCCTTCACAGGGCATCTGGCGATGCTGGCTAAGTGCGATCAGCTCGCGGATGGCCTCGATATTGAGCCCGAGATCGCGCGCATGGCGGATGAAGGCCAGCCTTTCGAGGTCGGATTTTTCATAACGGCGCTGGTTGCCGTCCGAACGGTCCGCCTCACGGATGAGGCCCATCTGCTCGTAATAGCGGATCGTCGGCACCTTGACGCCGGTGCGTTTCGACAGTTCACCGATGGACAGCATGGCTTTCTCCATATCCGTGGCGCAACGGCGGGAGAACGGGGTGTTTCACCGCTCCGGGGTCCGATGCTCTAGTCTCTAGAGATATGGCTTTTCCGCCCGCGGTTCAATGGGGTTCAGGCGGTCTCTTCCACACCCAGCGCCTGTGCCAGCGCCTTGAGAACCTCATTCTCGAGGCTGGGTGCGGCTTCCGGCTGTGCGGCGGCCATCTCAGCGGCGGGCGTGGTCATGGCGGATGCGCCGCTGTCGAGGTTCCACAGGGCGGCGGCAAGGCTGGCGGAAACGCTCGCGGCGGGCGCGACAGCCGTGGTGACGCTTTCGACGCCTGAAATGGCGCGATGCGCGGTCTGGGTCAGCTCCAGCAGGGCCTCGGTGGCGGATTGGGTTTGCTTGCCCTTTGCGGGCTCAAGGCTCCGGGTCGGAATGGCATAAAAGCTGCTGCTGGTTGCTGCGATAGTCGTCATGACTGAGTCCCCCTAGGTTCTGAGGGTCCTTTTAGGAGCCGAAACATTCGCGAAGATTGCGCCAGTCGGGACTTGAACGGAAAATCATCGCAATATAGTATACCCCCCTATAGTATATGAGGTGCTCATGTCCCATACGATCCGCAACAAGGAAAAGCTTCTCGCCCGCATCCGCCGCCTGAAGGGGCAGATGGAGGCGGTGGAGCGCGCATTGGACGAGGCCAAGCCCTGCGGCGAGGTGCTGCAATTGCTGGCTTCGGTGCGCGGCGCGCTTTCCGGCCTGACGGGGGAGGTGATGCAGGAGCATCTGCACGAACACGTGGTGCATGCCGAAAACGAAGACGAACGGGCGCGGGCGGCGGAAGAGCTGGCCCAGGTGCTGAAGACCTACATTCGCTAGCAAGTCTCCAAAAGCGCGCTTTTCCGAGGAAGAGGCGCGCGCAATAAACCGCTCTAAAAACGAACAGGATCAGCGACATGACGACGACATCCGAATTTCCCGCCGCAGCCGGCCATGAGCATGTTTTTCTCGGTCAGGACCATGAACGCAACGAAAGACGCGTATGGATGGTGATTGTGTTGACCGCCGCGATGATGGTGGCCGAAATCGTCGCCGGTCACTGGTTCGGCTCCATGGCGCTGACAGCGGATGGCTGGCACATGTCCACCCATGCCGGCGCGATGCTGATCTCGGCGCTCGCTTATCTTTATGCGCGGCGCGAGGCACGCAATCCGCGCTTCACCTTCGGCACCGGCAAGTTCGGTGATCTGGCGGGTTTTGCCAGCGCCATCGTGCTGGCGGTGGTGGCGCTGCTCATCGCCGTTGAAAGCGGTATGCGCCTCATCAATCCTGTCGAAATCGATTTCAACCAGGCGATCCTCGTCGCCATCATCGGCCTTGCCGTCAATCTCGTCAGCGCCGTGCTTTTGAAGGATGACCATCACCACGATCATGGCCACGGTCATGCTCACGGTTCACATGCCCATCACGACCATGGCAGCCACGCCCATCACGATCACGGTTCGCACGCGGATCATGGTGGGCACGGCGCAAAGGGCGGCACGGACAATAATCTGCGGGCGGCCTATCTGCATGTGCTTGCGGATGCGCTGACTTCGGTTCTCGCCATCGTCGCGCTGCTGCTCGGCAAGTGGAACGGCTGGTCCTTCCTCGATCCGGCCATGGGCATTGTCGGCGGTCTGGTCATCGCCCGCTGGTCATGGGGGCTGATCCGCTCGACGGCAACGACCCTGCTCGACGCGGTGCCGCCGACGGAATATCTGCCGCAGGAAATCCGTGAGAGCGTGGAGACGGAAGAGGACCGCATCACCGATCTGCATGTCTGGCAGGTGGGGCCGGGGCATCACGCAGCCATCGTCGCCATCTATTCGCAGGCGCCGAAGGCGCCGGCCTTTTACAAGCAGAAACTTGCCGCCATACATGAACTCTCGCATGTGACGGTGGAAGTCAGCCCGGCAAGGGTCTGATCGGAATCGCTTATTCGGTATATTCCGAATAGGCGCCGCGCACCCATTCGGCCTGTGCTTCCGCCCTGTCTTCGGCGGAGGCGGCCGGGGTGTCCTGATAAGCGGGCGCGCTGCCATTGCCGACGGCCCACAACACATTGGCCAGCGACTGGGAGAGAATGGTGCTGGAAACGGTGGGGTTGCCGGGGCCATGTTTCACGGTCTGTTCCTCCGGCGCGTTCTGCGCGCCGCCGGCTTTCTCGATGTCGCGAATGCGACCCTGATAATTATATCCGCCAATATTGCTTTCGATCTGCATGTTGGTGATTCCGCGTTCAAAAGTTAACGAATGGTTAATGGCGGCGACTTGTCTGAAGCTTGCGCTTGCTGCATTGCAACGACGGTCAAGGGTTGACAGCCGGCGAAGTAGTGCTTCGTTTTCGCGTGGGGAACATGCAGAAGTGCACAGGGTGTTTGTTCTTGCAGCTTCATGCCGCTGACAGCAAAGGCACCCCATCCCGTCATTCCGGCCTTGAGCCGGAATCCAGCCGACGCGCGTCCGCGCGTTGAGAAGAGTCTTTTCAGCCCAGGGACCCGGGCTGGCTGGATACCGGCTCAAGGCCGGTATGACGAAAACACTAGACGTCGTGAACGCAGTAACGCGGTCGGTTCCTACTCACGCTCACGCCGTTTCCTTCTCAGCCGGAGCAGCAGGCTCCCGCATCTTCTCCTCCACCTCACCCGTCGCCACCGTCTCCTGCGGTGCGGGTGTCACCATGGCTGCCACCAGCGTGTCGAGACCGATGCTGCCGACCGGCTTGCCGTCCTCGTCCACCACATGAGCCTGGGTCTCGTTGGCTTCGGACATGTCGCGGGCGATGGTCTCCAGCGTCGCGGTTTCCGGCACCGGCATGCCTTCCGGGCGGCTTTCGAGCGGTTCCATGACAGTGGTCGCCTGCAGCACGCGGCCGCGATTGACGTCGCGCACGAAGTCGGTGACGTAACCATCGGCCGGGGAAAGGATGATGCTCTGGCCGTCACCCTGCTGCACCACCTCGCCGTCCTTGAGAATGGCGATGTGGTCGCCGAGCCGCAGCGCCTCGTCCAGATCATGGGTGATGAAGACCACGGTCTTCTTCAGCTCCTGCTGCAGATCGAGCAGCATGGTCTGCATATCGACGCGGATCAGCGGATCGAGCGCCGAATAGGCCTCGTCCATCAGGAGAATATCGGCATCATTGGCAAGTGCCCGGGCAAGGCCCACACGCTGCTGCATGCCGCCGGAAAGCTGGTTCGGATAATAATCCTCGTAACCGGCAAGGCCGACACGCTCCAGCCAGTACCGGCCCTTTTCTTCGCTCCTGCTGCGCGGTACGCGCTGGATATCGAGGCCGTAGACGCTGTTTTCCAGCACGGTGCGGTGCGGCAAAAGGCCGAATTTCTGGAACACCATCGCCGTTTTGTGGCGGCGGAACTGCCTGAGCGCCGAAGCGCTCATGCCGCAGATATCCTCGCCATCGTAAAGAACTTCACCGGCCGTTGGGTCGATCAGCCGGTTGATATGGCGGATCAGTGTCGACTTGCCGGAGCCGGAAAGGCCCATGACGACGGTAATCTTGCCGCCCGGCATGGTGATGTTGATGTTGTTGAGGCCAAGAACGTGGTTGTGCCTGTCGTTCAGTTCGGTCTTGTCCATGCCGGATCGCACCGCTTCGAGATATTTCTCGGGATGCTTGCCGAAGATCTTGTAAAGATTCCTGATTTCGATGCTTTTAGCCATGGGAGACCTCCCGGTATTTCTGCAGGCGCTTGCCAAAAGCCTGGCTCGCCCGGTCGAACATGATGGCGATGGCGACCAGAGCGAAACCGTTCAGGAAGCCCACCGTGAAGAACTGGTTGTTGATGGCCTGCAGCACGTTCTTGCCGAGCCCGCCGACACCGACCATGGAGGCGACGACGACCATGGCGAGCGCCATCATGATGGTCTGGTTGATGCCGGTCATGATGGTGGGCAGCGCCAGCGGCAGCTGCACGTTGAACAGCTTCTGGCCGTTGGAGGAGCCGAAGGCATCGGCTGCTTCCAGCACTTCGCGATCAACGAGGCGAATGCCGAGGCTGGTCAGGCGGATGACGGGCGGAATGGCATAGATCACCACTGCGATCAGGCCCGGTACCTTGCCGATGCCGAAAATCACCACCACGGGGATGAGATAAACGAAGCTGGGCAGGGTCTGCATCACGTCGAGCACGGGATTGATGAGGCGTTGCAGGCGCTCCGAACGACCCATCAGGATGCCGAGCGGCAGGCCGATGACGATGGCGATCAGGGTGGCAATGGCGACGATGGAGAGCGTTGTCATGGCGTCGCGCCAGAGGCCGACCGCGCCGATCATCAGCAGGGAGATGGCGGTGCCGCCGGTGATCTTGATGCTGCGTCCGGCCAGATGCACGATGGCGAGAATGACCAGCATCGTGATGATCCACGGTGTCTGGATGAACAGCCGCTCCGAGGCATTAAGGAAAAGCTGCAGCGGATGCACGATGACGTCGATCGCATCACCGTAATTGCGTACGACATCGCGAAAACCGTCATCGATGGTCTTGCGTGCCACACGCATCGTGGAGTTGTCGATTGCCGGGAACTTGCAGAGCATGTCCGGCAGGTAAGTGCAGAGGGGCATTGTTGTTGTTTTCCGTTTGGGGTTTGGGGATGGGGGGAKGTTGGTGCGCGGGGCACCCCCCTCTGTCCTGCCGGACATCTCCCCCACAAGGGGGAGATCGACCTGCGGCAAAGTCTCGCCCATCTAGATGGTTGAGGATGAAGCGTGAAAGCGCGCCCAGCCGATCTCCCTCCTTGTGGGGGAGATGCCCGGCAGGGCAGAGGGGGGTAAAGCCCCGGATACCACCGAAGCTTCTCCTCCCATCAACCAATCACATCGAAGCCTTGATCTTCTCCGCCACCTCGGCCGGAACCCACTTCGTCCAGATTTCCTCGTGGTTCTCGAGGAAATATTCCGCGCCATCCTCGTTGGTGCCCTGGTTTTCATTCATCCAGGCAAGGATTTCGGCGACCATCCTGTTGTCCCAGTTGCGGGCCTTGATGTAGTCCATCGTCACCCCGGCCTTGCCCTCGAAATCCTTGGTAATGACGGTATAGACATCGGCCACCGGATAGGCGTTCACCTTCGGGCTGGCGCAATCGACCTTCGCCGTGCAGTCGTCGAAATGGGCGCGGTCGAGTTCGACGCCGTCATCCAGCTTCACCATCTCGTATTTGCCGAGAATGGCGGTGGGTGACCAATAATAGCCGAGCCAGCCCTGCTTCTTTTCGAACGCATTGGCGATCGAGCCATCAAGACCCGCGGCCGAGCCGGTGTCGACCAGCGTGAAGCCCTTTTTGTCGCCTTCGCGCGCCTTGTAGAGATTGGCGGTGGTTACCTGGCAGTTCCAGCCGGACGGGCAATTGTGCACGGCGCCCTTGCTGGCGTCTTCCGGGGCGGGGAAAAGTTCGGGATGTTTCAGCGCGTCCTCGACGGTCTTGATATCCGGGTGCGCGTCGGCGATGAATTTCGGAATCCACCAGCCTTCGATGCCGCCCTCGCTCAAAATCTTGGAAGCCTCGATCATGCGGCCTTCCTTGACGGCGGCGTCGAGCGGCTCGCGCACGGCGTTCACCCACAATTCGGGCGCCATGTCCGGCTGGCCCTTTTCGTTCATGGAAGCGAAGGTTGGCATGGTGTCGCCGGTCACGACATTGACCGTGCAGTCATAGCCGTTTTCCATGATGAATTTGTCGACGTAAGCCGCGACACCGGCGGATGCCCAGTTCATTTCGGCAATCGTGATGCTGCCGCACGTTTCGGCGGCCTTGGCGGAATGTGCTGCACCGGCAGCGATGGTAAAGCCCGTTACGAGAATGGTCGAGGCCAGGAGTTTCTTCATGTGGAGACCTCCAAGTCTGATGCAGTGTTTTCAGTTGGCAAAGCGGGAGCACTGCAAAGCCCGGATTGCCAAGGGCGAACTGACATGGCGCGTGGAGAAGCCGAAAAAATCCGGCAGAAAGAATATCCGCAAGACGTGCTGCGGGGTTACCGCGAGAAGGGCGGCGAAAAGGCGCATGAATATGTCAACGACCGGCATAATACGGCCAAAAAGTGATATTGCAACGCGAAATGGCGCATCGCAGCCATGCGATCGATTTTCGGAACGTTTTTAGATTTGGCGTAATACATAAAATGTATTTCGCATTTACGCGGGTATATTTAGTAATTCAGTAAAATGAAATAGAAAACCAATGGATATCAAGTCTGAGTTTAAAGAGAAAATAAACTCGTGATTTTGTAGAAAAAATATTCAGAAAGAGGTTTTTTGAGGGTATTTTCGCACTGTTGAGGTCCGGGCGGCCACCCTGTCGCCGCCCGTTTCACGGTCAGGATGTCACACGGCGTCTTTGCCGGCCACCTTCAGCGCGAAGGCATATTCGAAGGCTATTTCCTCCAGCCGCTGGAAACGGCCGGACTTGCCGCCATGGCCCGCCGCCATGTTGGTCTTGAGCAGGATCGGGGCTTCCCCCGTCGTGTTCTCGCGCAGCTTCGCCACCCATTTGGTCGGTTCCCAGTAGGTTACGCGCGGATCGGTGAGGCCGGAAAGCGCAAGGATCGGCGGATAGGCCTTGGCGCCGACATTGTCATAGGGGCTGTAGGCGGCGATCCACTGATATTCCTCCGCCGATTCCAGCGGATTACCCCATTCCGGCCATTCCGGCGGGGTGAGCGGCAGGGTGTCGTCCAGCATGGTGGTCAACACGTCCACGAAGGGGACGGCGGCGATGATGCCGGCGAATTTCTCCGGCGCCATATTGGCGACAGCCCCCATCAGCATGCCGCCGGCAGAACCGCCTTCGGCGATGATGCCCTCATAGGAGGTGAAACCTTCCTGCACCAGATGATCGGCAGCGGCGATGAAATCCTTGAAGGTGTTCTGCTTGGCTTCCATCTTGCCGGTCTCGTACCATTCGAAACCCTTGTCCTTGCCGCCGCGAATATGGGCGATGGCATAGATGAAACCACGGTCGGCGAGCGACAGCGTCGTGGTGGAGAAGGAAGCGGGAATGGTGATGCCGTAAGCGCCATAACCATAGAGCAGGCAGGGGGCGGAACCGTCGAGCGCCACATCCTTGCGGTAGAGCAGGGAGACCGGCACCAGCTCGCCATCATGGGCAGGGGCCATGATGCGACGGGTAATGTAATCATCCGGATTGTGGCCGGAGGGTACTTCCTGCGTCTTCAGCAGCGTGCGCTCGCGCGTCACCATGTCGTAATCGAACAACTGGCTCGGCGTCGTCATCGAGGAATAGGAGAAGCGGATGACGTCGGTGTCATATTCCGCCGCACCATGCAGGCCGAGAGAATAGGCCTCTTCGGCAAAGGCGATGGAATGCTCCTCGCCCGTGCGGCGGTCGCGAATGACGATGCGCGGCAGGCCATCGCGGCGCTCCAGCCAGATGAGATGGCGGGCATAGGCATCGACGGAAAGAATGAGACGGCCCGGCTCATGCGGCACGACTTCTTTCCAGTTTTCCTTGCCCGGTGCTGAGACCGGTGCTTCGACGATGCGGAAATCCTTGGCGTCGCCGTCATTGGTGAGGATGAAGAAGACGTCGCCGCCTTCGCACATCGAATATTCGATGCCCTCTTCGCGCTCCGCCACCACCTTCGGCTCGGCCGTCAGGTCACCGGTGGAAAGAATGCGATATTCGCTGGTCTCATGGTCGTGAATGTCGATGAAGATGAAATCGTCGAGCACGGATGCACCGACGCCCATGAAGAAGCCGGGGTCCTTTTCCTCATAGACCAGACGGTCGGTCGATTGCGGCTCGCCGATAATGTGGTGGAAGACCTTCGAGGGACGGTGGTTCTCGTCCTGCAGCGTATAAAAGAAGCTCTTGCCGTCCGGCGCCCAGGCCCCACCGCCGCCGGTGTTTTCAACGATATCGGCAAGATCTTCGCCGCTTTCGAGGTTGCGGATGCGCAGGGTGAAATATTCCGAGCCCTTGTCGTCGTAACCCCAGATACCGTGGCTGTGATCGGAGGACTGGTCGAGACCGGAAAGGCGGAAATAATCCTTGCCCTCGGCCTCCTTGTCGCCATTCAGCAGCACATGTTTTTCGCCGCCGCCGCGCGGGGTGCGAAAATAATGCGGCTGTTCGCCACCGGTCACGAACAGCGTGCCATAGGCATAAGGTCCGTCATTGACCGGCACGGAGGAATCATCCTGCTTGATGCGGCCCTTCATCTCCTCGAACAGCTTTTCCTGAAGCGCCTTGGTGTCGCCCATGGCCGCTTCCATATAGGCGTTTTCCGCCTCCAGATGGGCGCGGATGGCGGGGTCGAGGATGGAGGTGTCCTTGAACATGGCCTGCCAGTTATCGGCCCGGAACCATGCATAATTGTCGGTGCGGGTAATGCCGTGATGCGTGTCCTGAACGGGCCGTTTTTCGGCGGTCGGGGCAGCGGGGAGATTCTTGAAAATCGGCAAGGGAAACTCGCTTTCGTATGAAAATCGATATGCGCACCAGATGTAGAGCGCGCCTCCCGGCCGATCAAGTTTCAAATCTCCACAGGCGGAATGCAGCTCGGGCACAATTTCGTCAGCTTTCGATCACATTTTGGCAATATCCGGCAAATCGGCGATGATGTGCGTCGGTCGCCCGGCCTGCCGCACCTGCTAAGACAATTGCCAAGAACAAACGAAAAAACTGACAGGACCCCATGCGAAAGCTTCTTCCCGCTGCCCTTTCTGCCTTTTTCCTCAGCCTGCAGGCCTTCACCCCCGCTTTCGCGATCGACGCCAGCGTCATGCGGCAACTGAACGCGCTTGCTCCCGAAGAACGGCTTGAGCAGCGCTGCGATATCGAGGCGATGGAGAGGATAGCGACCGAGCAGAAGGGTATGCGGCCGGACAAGGTCATCGCCTACACGTTCGGTGATCCGGAAGTGGGCAAGAACTCCATCAAGGCGCCGGGCGCGGTCTTCAGAAGTTCGGGTGAATGGTACAAGCTCAAATACAAGTGCCAGCTGAAGAGCGACAGCCTCAGCATCCAGTCTTTCGATTACCGGGTCGGCGACAAGATTCCCGAAGAGCAGTGGAAGAAGTTGTATCTTTATGACTAAGCAAGGATTTTTTCGGTTGTCGGCAGGCGTTTAGCCTCCGCTTTTCTTGCCGCTCCGCCGGCGGCTCTGTAACCCTGCCTGCTGATCGAAGCGAGGGAGACGGACATGGCGACACGATTCAGGGGACTTTCGGCTTTTCCGATCACGCCGGCTGACGAGGCCGGGCGGGTCGATGTTGAGGCCTTCTCCGCCCTGATCGCGCGGCTGGATGCGGCGGCGGTCGATTCCGTCGGCATTCTCGGCAGCACCGGTATCTATATGTATCTCACGCGCGAGGAGAGGCGCCGCGCCGTCGAGGCCGCCGCCGCCATTCTCAAGGGCAGGCGCACGCTGATGGCAGGCGTCGGCGCCTTGCGCACCGATGAGGCGGTTGCGCTGGCCAAGGATGCGGAAGCGGCCGGCGCCGATGCGCTGCTGCTCGCGCCCGTTTCCTATACGCCGCTGACGCAGGAAGAGGCTTACCACCATTTCGCCGCCGTGGCCGGTGCTACGGCGCTGCCGCTCGCCATCTACAACAACCCGACGACCACCCGCTTTACCTTCAGCGACGAGCTTCTGGTGCGGCTMGCCTATATCCCGAATATCCGCGCCATCAAGATGCCGCTGCCGGTCGATGCCGATTATGCCGGCGAGCTTGCGCGGCTCAAGCCGAAGCTGACGGATGGTTTCGCCATCGGTTACAGCGGCGACTGGGGCTGCGCCGAGGCCACGCTTGCCGGCGGCGACACCTGGTACAGCGTGGTTGCCGGCCTGCTGCCGGTTCCGGCGCTCCGGCTGATGCGCGCTGCCCAGGCCGGCAATGCGGAAGAGGTCAAAAACATCGATGTGGCCTTCCAGCCGCTCTGGGCGCTGTTCAAGGAATTCGGCAGCATCCGCGTGATTTATGCCGCCGCCAATATTCTCTCGCTGACGGTGAGCGAGCCGCCCCGGCCGATCCTGCCGCTCACCAGCGCGGAGCGCCAGCGGGTGGAAGAGGCGCTGGAGGCGCTGTCCGTGCTGGAAACCGCGCCATAATTCGGGCGCTTTGCGGGCGGATTGCCACGGGAATACACTGCATGACACTGCGGAAAATGAAAATGATACGTCGCTTCCTCCTTGCTGCCCTGTTCGCCTCTGCCGCCTCCGCCGCCTTTGCGGGGAACGGCCTTGTCGAGCCATCGCTGAAAATGACGCCGCAGCATGATGGCAAGGTGCGGGTGGCGATGACGCTCGATGCCTGCATGGGCAAGACCGACCACCGCATCCTCGATACGCTGGTGAAGGAGCGTATCCCCGCGACGATCTTCGTCACCGCCCGCTGGCTGAAGCACAATGGGGAAGCGCTATCCGTGCTTCTGGCGCATCCCGATCTGTTCGAGATCGAAAATCACGGCGAAAACCATGTGCCGGCGGTCGATAAGTCCGTCTCGATCTATGGCATCGCCGCCGCCGGTTCTGAAGCGGCGGTCGAGCAGGAGGTGGAAGGTGGCCGTCAGGCGATCGTCGCCGCCACCGGTCTGCAGCCGCAATGGTTCCGTGGCGCGACGGCGAAATACACTAACTCCTCCATGGCCACCATCAACCGGCTCGGCATGCGGGTGGCGGGTTATTCCGTCAATGGCGATGGCGGCTCGCTTCTGGGTGCTGCCGCGACGGCAAAACACATCGCTTCCGCCAGGAACGGCGATGTCATCATCTCCCACATCAACCAGCCCACCCATGAGGCGGGCGAGGGTGTGGTGAAGGGCCTTCTGGCGCTGAAAGCCCGTGGCGTCATCTTCGCCCGGCTGGACGACCCATCCTTCGCGCCTCCGGGAAATTGATCCGAAACGTTGCCGCCCGTTTCTTCTCCCCACCGGGGAGAGGATGCCCGAAGGGCAGATGAGGGGGCAAGCTCTCCGCATCTCTCTACCGCCGCCGCCTCATCCGGCGCCGCGCGCCATCTTCTCCCCGGCGGGGAGAAGAAATATGCCGCACCCTCTCGCTCCACTGGAAGCAGCGGTCGTCATGGCTGGGGGGCGAAGATAAATCCTCCCACATCCACGCCCGTTTTTCGGCGGCATGCCGCTCAAAATTGCGCTAGCATCCCCTCATGATGCTGTTCAAACGCCCCGACACCGAAACCCTCTATTCCGCCCTTGTGAACAAGGATCCCGCCTATGAAGGCGTGGCCTATGTCTGCGTGACGTCCACCAAGATTTTTTGCCGCTTCACCTGCACGGCGCGCAAGCCGAAGATCGAGAACTGCCGGTTCCGCGAGACCATCGCCGAATGTCTGGAGGCGGGTTTCCGTCCCTGCAAGCGCTGCAAGCCGATGTTATCCTATGGCACCGCCGATGAGACCGTCACCTCGCTCCTGACGGCGCTGGAAAACGAACCGGCGCGGCGCTGGCGTGAGGAGGATGTGGTGGCGCTCGGCCATGATCCCTCCACCGTGCGGCGCACCTTCAAGCGCCGCTTCGGCATGAGCTTTCTGGAAATCGCCCGGCTGCGACGGGTGGGGGACGCGGCGGAAAGCCTTGCCTCGGGCGAGGCGGTGATCGGCGCGCAGATCGATGCCGGTTACGAATCCGGCAGCGGTTTTCGTTCGGCCATCAACCAGTTCTTCGGCACCTCGCCCGCCGCCATGAAGGGCAGGGGTTTCCTGAAGGGCGACTGGATCGATACGCCGATCGGCCCGATGCTCGCCATCGCCGATGACCATGCCCTGCATCTCCTCGAATTCGCCGACCGGCCAGCCCTTCCGGCCGAGCTGAAACGGCTGAAGACCCGCACCGGCGCGGATATGGTGCTGGGCCGGACGGCGGTGACAGGCCAGATTGAAGCGGAACTCGCCGCCTATTTCGCCGGCAGCTCGGGCGCCTTCGAAACCCGGCTTGCAGGCCATGGCACGCCCTTCGAGCGCGACGTCTGGCGGAACCTGCGGGAAATCCCGGTGGGTCAGATCGTCAGCTATTCTTCACTCGCAACCAGCATGGACAGGTCCTCCGCCGTGCGCGCCGTGGCCCGCGCCAATGGCGCCAACCAGATTGCGATTGTCGTTCCCTGCCACCGAGTGCTGGGGGCGGATGGCAGCCTGACGGGCTATGGCGGCGGTTTGTGGCGTAAGAAATGGCTGATCGAACACGAGCGCCGCATGGTGCAGGGACAGATGCAGGGAATGCCGCTCGCTTCCTGAGCGGCCTGGCCGCTGGGTTTCAAGAGGTTGCTGGTTGTTGGCGGGCGTGTTGGGTTTACCCCCCTCTGCCCTGCCGGGCATCTCCCCCTCAAGGGGGGAGATCAGCTGGAAGCGAACGCCCGCTCACTCGCAACGTGAGAGATGGGCTGGTGGGTGCCGCATATCAATCTCCCCCCTTGAGGGGGAGATGCCCGGCAGGGCAGAGGGGGGTAAACCCCACGCGCCCACCGCCCGCCGTCAACGGACAATCTCCTGAAAGCTCAAACCCGGAGCGGTTTCGCTTTTCTCCGAATCACGAAAACCCTCAGACTCCTTTTTTGTCGCATTTCCGGCCGCAAAGCCGGTGTTTAATCCGGCAGGTTTGGCACCACCCGGCGCGAGGGGAAGAGTTCCCGCGTCACCGTCATGGCGATCAGCGATAGCGGCAGGGCGAGCATGGCGCCGGCAGCCCCCCACATCCACGTCCAGAAGATGATCATCACGAAGACGAGGAAGGGGTTGATTTCCATGTTGCGGCCGACAACCGCCGGAAAGGCGAGGTTTTCCATCAAAAGGTGAATGGTGAAGAAGATCGCGGCCGGCAGAAGCGCGAGAACAATGTTGTCATGGGTGATGATGCCCGCCACCGTCAGCGAGATCGTCATGGCGGTGATGCCGAGAAACGGCACGAAGCTGGAAAGGAAGGCGAACAGCCCCCACAGCAGCGGCATGGCGAGCCCGCCGAAATAGGCGATGATCACCATCGTCACGCCAAGCCCGGCATAGATCAGCGCCGCCGTGGCGAAATAGGTGCCGAGCACCTCTTCCACCGAACCGATGATGCGAATGGTGCGCAGCCTTTGGTGGCGGGCCGGAAAGGCCATGATGATCGCCTTGCGCAGCCGTAAGCGGCTATAGAGAAACATCAGCAGCGCGGCGAGGAAGATCAGGCCCTGAACGATGGCGGGGGTGACGTTGGAACCGAGGAGGGAGATGATCTCGCCGCTGCGCGAAATCAGCGATTCCATCGACATCGACCCCATGCTGAAACTGGCCGCAGAAATATTCAGCCATTTGAGACTTTGCAGATAGGGCAGGAAACGGTCGATGCTGCGCTCCACCAGCGCCGGGCCTTCCGAAGCCAGTAGCGAGAGCGGCTCGGTCAACGAATTGATAACGAAGAACATCACCGCCGCGACAAGGCTCGAAAGAATGAGCGCGACGCCGAAACCGGGAATGCCATAAGAACCGAGTTTTTCGGCGGCGATGCCGAGGATCATGCCCACCACGATTGCCATCACCACCGGAATGAGGATGAGCGACAATTCGTGGATGACGGCCATCAGCATGATGAGGAAGATGCCGATCACCGACCAGGCGACGACCACATCCAGCGCTTCCCGGCCAAGCGGCTGCTGGCTGCGCGCATCGTCGCGGCGCGGGCCGGATACCGGAGTTTCCAGCGGGTCCGCTCTTGTTGCCGGAACGGTTCCGGCGGTGGCTCCGCCGGTAACCAAAGTGCCGGTCTTTTCCGGTCTGGCATTTTCATTCATCGAACGGCTCCCCAATCAGGTGACAAACGTTCGAAGAATGTGGCGGTTCCGGGGCAGCGTAAATTTCTGCTGCCCTTTTTTGCTTTAGGCGGRAAGCTTTAGCCCGATACCCCACGGATCTTTCAAAACGATCCCGTCACTTTGCCGCTCGGTGGCGATTTCCAGCCGGTCGAGCGCGGCAACTGCCCTGTCGAGCGCTGCGGCGTCGTTGAATTTCAGCGAATAGCCGGAAAGGCCGGTCATGTTGTCCTTGCGGGCCGCAGCACCGCGGCTGTTCCAGATATTGGCGGCGACATGGTGGTGATAGGCACCCGAGCCGAAGAAGCTTGCGCCCGGATAACGCGCCATGATCTTCAGCCCCAGCACATCCTGATAAAATTCATCCGCCTGCGGGATATTGCCGACCTGCAGGTGAATGTGGCCGATGGCGGTGCCGTCCGCAGCACCCGTAAAGGCCGTTTTCGGCGCGCTGTCGTAAAGCGCCTGCAGGTTGAGGCCGATCGTTGCCATCTCCACCGTGCCGTCCGGCTGGTAGGACCATTCGTCGGGTGAACGGTCGCGATAGACCTCGATGCCGTTGCCTTCCGGGTCGGCAAGATAGATCGCCTCGCTGACCAGATGGTCGGATGCGCCCTGAAGCTGGACATTGTTGTGTGCGGCATGGGCCAGCCAGTGCGCGAGATCATTGCGGCTCGGCATCAGGAATGCGGTGTGGAACAGGCCGGCGGCATTGCGCGGCGCGCGCTCGGCGACGTCGGAGGTGGACAGCGTCAGAAGCGGTTGGCCGTTTACCCCCAGCACTTCGCCGCTCGGGTTCTTTTCGAGAACGGAAAGACCGATGATCTTCTGGTAAAAATCTGAAACGCGCGGCAGATCGTGAACGACGAGATGCGCCTGACCGACATAGGCCGGCCGCGTCAGGGCGAATTGTTTGATTTCACTCATCATGATCTCCATATTGAATCCGAAGCGCCATGGGGCGGATCGGTCGCCGATGATATCGGCCGACGCCGCTTTGCGGCGTTTGTCGAAGGCGAATATGGGCTGGTTTCGTCGTTCAGCAAAGATCGCGGTGTGGCGATTGACCGTCTACTATTCGTTGACAATGCCCCGGTGCGGTGCGGCTCCAGCTTTGACTTCGATCAAGGTGAAGGCTGCGCCGAAGGGGAAATATAAGCCTAACCCGACACGCTAAATGGCGGATCAAGCCAAAGGAGACAGCCATGTACAAGAAGATCATCGTACCGGTAGACCTCAGCGCCACCGACAAGGGGGAAAAGATCCTCGAAAAGGCCAAGGCGCTGCTGGACCCCGATGGCGAGATCGTTCTCATCAACGTGGTCGAGGAACTGCCGGGTTACATGGCGATCGACCTGCCTGTCGACCTCATCGAAAACGCCATCAAGGACGCCAAGGCCAAGCTTTCGGACCTCAGGACCAGGGCCGGTTTCAAGGGTAGCCAGGAAATCAGAAGCGGCGCACCCGCCCGCGAGATCATCGCCGCCGCCGAGGAGCACAAGGCGGACCTCATCATCATCGCGTCGCACACGCCGGATTTCAGCAATTATTTTATTGGCGCCACCGCCGACCGTGTGGTGCGCCACGCCAAATGCTCGGTGCTGGTCGATCGGTAAAGGCGTGATGTCTAGGGTTGCGGGCGGGTTTTCCGCCCGCTCGGGCTGGAGGAAAAGACCATGAATGTTGAAAGTTACGAGAAAATCCTGAGAAACCGCCAGCGCGAGCTTTATCGCCGCCTGCACAGGATCGAGGCGGATTTCGAGGAGCCGCGCAATCCCGATGACGAGGATCGCGCCATCGAGCGCAACAATGACGAGGTGCTCGATGAAATGGGGCAGGTGGGGCAGGACGAGCTGCGCGCCATCGATGCGGCACTGGACCGCGTCGCAAGCGGCACCTTCGGCATCTGCGTGAAATGCGGCAAGAAGATTTCGGAGGATCGGCTGAAGGCGGTGCCCTATACGCCGTTCTGTCAGGAATGTGCCGCGGCTTTGTGAGCGCGGTTGAAAAGGGGTTCGACGTCGCCGCTCCTTTCTTCTCCCCGCCGGGGAGAAGGTGGCCCGAAGGGCCGGATGAGGGGCAACCTCTCGGTCTCTCGCTAACGTCGCCCCTCACTCCGCTGCCGCGGACTTCTCCCCGGCGGGGAGAAGAAGCAAGCGGCATCCGCTCGCCCCTCAGGCGATTGCTCCGACGTGAGGGAAACGGCGGACCTCTCCTTTCGCAACAGCCTCGAACGCAATTTGATTGCCGTTAACCGGCCGCTGTCTTGTTCCTGTCTAATATTGTCTCCATGCTTTGATGAAAGCACGCAGACGGGATTGGACCAATGAGCGAGATGTGGCGGTTCGGGCGCCAGTATGATTTTTACGAGATCGTCGCCGATGGCATCGTCCACGGCGTTGGAATCGTATTTGCGCTGGTGGGCGCCACGGCGCTGATTTTTTACGCGACCGCCTGGGGCACGCTGAGCGCGATCGCCGCCGCCTGGATTTATGGTCTCGGTCTCGTTGCCTGCCTCTCCGTGTCCTTCACCTACAATATCTGGCCGCATTCCAGGGTGAAATGGTTCCTGCGTCGGCTCGACCATTCGGCGATCTTCATCCTGATCGCCGCCACCTATACGCCCTTCCTGATGCGCGGCATCAACGATCCGCTGATTGCCGTCATGCTGGGTCTCATCTGGGTTGCGGCGCTCTGCGGCATCCTGCTGAAATGCCTGTTTCCCGGCCGTTATGACCGGGTGGCCATCGGTCTTTATCTCGCCATGGGCTGGAGCGGCGTCATGGTGGTCGAGCCCCTGTCGTCGCATCTCGCCCCCGTCACGCTCTGGCTCATCGTGGCCGGCGGTGTCATCTATTCGCTCGGCGTGATCTTCCATGTCTGGGAAAAGCTGCGCTTCCAGAATGCCATCTGGCACGGTTTCGTCGTTTCCGCCGCTGCGGTTCATTATTTCGCCGTGGTCACCGCCTTCAGCCTCGTTCCCCTGGCGTCGTAAGGCTCGACGCACTGGACATTGCTCGGCGTCATCGCTTAAGGCTCGTCGCAGGAGCCGCCGCCTTTCCGCAGCCGCTCGTTGGGAAATATGAGGGCGAAGCAATATGAGCGTGGAACTGCGCGACGCGACCGTGGACGATCTCTCCGGCATCATGGAGATTTATAACGATGCGGTCGTGAACACGACGGCGATCTGGAACGAGGTGGTGGTCGATCTGGAGAACCGCAAGGAATGGTTCGCCGCCCGCAAGTCACGCGGTTTCCCGGTCATCGTCGCCATTCTCGACGGCAAGGTCGCCGGTTATGCTTCCTACGGCGACTGGCGCGCCTTTGACGGTTATCGCCACACCCGCGAACATTCGGTCTATGTGCACAAGGATGCCCGCGGTCACGGCATCGGCAAGCGGCTGATGCAGGCGCTGATCGACCATGCCAGCGGCAACGACGTGCACGTTCTGATCGCCGCCATCGAGGCGGAAAACACCGCCTCGATCCGCCTGCACGAAAGCCTCGGTTTCAGGGTCGTCGGGCGGTTCTCGGAAGTCGGCACCAAGTTCGGCCGCTGGCTGGATTTGACCTGCATGGAGCTGAAATTAGGCTAGCAGGCTGGCCGGGTTCCCTTCAGGCCGGACGCCGGGCGAAGGCGAGCATGACGCCGAAGGCCATCATCATCGAGCCGCTGATCCGGTTGACGCGCTTCAGGGCTCGCGCATTGCGCATGAGACCGGACAGGCGTGAGCCAATAAAAGCATAAACGGCAATGGCCACCACCTCGAGCAGAAGGAAAATCGCCCCGAGCGTGGCGAAACTCTGCCAATAGGCGTCCTGCTGGATGAATTGCGGGAAAAAGGCCGTGAAGATCAAAATAGCCTTGGGATTGCCGGAGGCGACGAAAAACTCCTGCCGCAGATAGGTTTTGAGAACATTGCCGTTGGCCGAGGATACATCGGGGGCGGTGACTTCAGCGTTTGAGCGGATGAGCTTGAAGCCGATCCACAGCAGATAAAGAACGCCGATCCATTTGATCAGTGAGAACATCATCTCGGACGCCATCAAAAGTGCGCCGAGCCCGAGTGCTGCAATCGCGATCATCCCCGCGAAAGCGACCAGCCTGCCGCTTGCCGCCATCACCGCCGTCGCCATGCCGTAGCGCGCGCCCACCGTCATCGACAGAAGATTGTTCGGCCCGAAGGCCATGTTCAGGGCAAAGCAGGCGGGAATAAAAATGAGGATGGTTTCGAGCGCCATGGTGATGATCCGGAAGGAGTGAGACGGTGATGATCTCACTCTCCGGTCCGGCTGTCGAGACGACCTTTTCAGCGGTGAAAGGCCGGCAGGGGCAGCCGGCCTTTCACCGCATCGTTCATCAAACCGGCTCGAACACCATCGAATGGCCGTTGATGCAATAACGCAGGCCGGTGGGCGGCGGGCCGTCGGGGAAGACGTGGCCGAGATGGCCGTCGCAATTGGCGCAGCGGATTTCCGTGCGCACCATGCCGTGGCTCGCATCGCGATATTCCGTCACGGCACCGGGCTTGACGGGCTCGAAATAGCTCGGCCAGCCGCAGCCGGCATCGAATTTCGTATCGGAGAGGAACAGCGGTTCGTCACAGGCCGCGCAGCGATAGAGGCCCTTCTGGAATGTGTCCCAATAGGGGCCGGTAAAGGCGCGCTCGGTGCCGTGTTCGCGCAGGATGCGATATTGCTCCGGCGTCAGCTGCTCACGCCACTCCGCATCGGTCTTGGTCACTTTGGGGGAAGTCAGATCGCTCATGGAATGATCCTTTCTGTTCCCGCCTCAAATAGTCATCGCCGCCGCCGATTGAAAGGGGCAGCCTGTCATAACGCGTTCGTTATGGGCCGTGAATGTCGATTTGGGTTGAGATGCATTTATCTATGCCTTAACTGAAAAATCGATTTGAAAGAGAACGCCATTCATTGGCGCGCAGGGGTGGGGGACATCCCGGGAGATGTGAATGACCTCCGATGTCACGGCGCTGACATTCCTGTCGCTGTTTCTGCCGTTTCTGGCAGCGCTTGCCGCGCCGGCCCTGGTGAAAAGATTCGGTCACAATGCCGCATGGATCGTTGCGATAGCGCCGGCTCTCGCCTTCGTGCATTTCGCGCTGATGCTGCCGCAGATCGCGGCGGGCGGCGTGGTGACGGGCGGTTATGCCTGGGTGCCAAGCTTTAATCTCAGCTTCTCCTGGTTCCTCGATGGCCTGTCGCTCACCTTCGCGCTGCTGATCACCGGCATCGGCCTGCTGATCGTGCTTTATGCCGGCGGTTACATGAAGGGCCATCCGCAGCAGGGCCGGTTTCTCTCTTTCCTGCTTCTGTTCATGGGCGCGATGCTGGGCGTCGTGGTCTCCGACAGCCTGCTGATGCTGTTCGTTTTCTGGGAACTGACCTCCATCACCTCCTTCCTGCTGATCGGTTTCGATCATGAGCGCGCCGCCTCGCGCCGGGCCGCGCTGCAGGCGCTGGTGGTGACGGGCGGCGGCGGTCTGCTGCTGCTCGCCGGGCTGATCTTCATCTGGGATATCAGCGGCATGACGCAACTCTCAATGCTGGTGCGCGGCGGCGATATCCTGCGCGACAGCCCGTTTTATCTGGCGGCGCTGCTTCTGGTCCTCGGTGGTGCCTTCACCAAATCGGCGCAGTTTCCCTTCCATTTCTGGCTGCCCAACGCCATGGAAGCGCCAACCCCGGTCTCGGCCTATCTGCATTCGGCCACCATGGTGAAGGCCGGCGTCTATCTGCTGATGCGGCTCAACCCGGTGCTTGGCGATAGCGCCGCCTGGCAGATCCTGCTGCCCTTCTTTGGTGGCTTGACCATGCTCACTGGCGCACTGCTGGCCGTGCGCCAGACCGATCTCAAGCTGATGCTTGCCTATACGACGGTGTCGTCGCTCGGCCTGCTGGTCATGCTGACGGGGTTCGGCTCGGATCATGCCATCGAGGCGGCGGTGCTTTATCTGGTGGCGCATTCGCTGTTCAAGGGCGCGCTGTTCATGGTCGCCGGCATCATCGACCACGAGACCGGCACGCGCGACGTGACGAAGCTCGGCGGCCTGCGCAAGGCCATGCCCATCACCTTCGCGGCGGCGCTCGCGGCAGCCATCTCCATGGCCGGCCTGCCGCCGTTTTTCGGTTTCCTCGCCAAGGAAGAGATTTATTACGCGCTGGCGCATGGCAATCCGCGCGCCGTGCTGTTCACCGGCATCGCCATTCTCGGCAACGGCCTGATGTTCGCCATCGCCTTCGCCGTGGCCCTGAAACCCTTCCTCGGCAAGCCGGTGAAAACCCCGAAACATGCGCATGAGGGTCCGCTGCTGCTCTGGCTCGGCCCGGCGCTTCTGGCATTGAAGGGGCTCACCATTGCGCTCTTTGCCGGCATCGCGCATTTTTACATCTCCACCCCCATGGCAAGCGCCATTGCAGGCGAGCCGCGCCCGGTGGAAATCTCGCTCATTCCCCATATCGGCGTGCCGCTTGGCCTGTCGCTGCTGACAATCGCGCTCGGCATCGCCCTTTACACGCAGCTTTCCACGGTCCGCAGCCTGATCGACCGTACCTTCAAGGCGTTGGGGGCAGGGCCGGACAGGGGCTTTGACGTCTTCATCGAAATGCTGGTGAAAGTCTCGTTCCACATCACCCGGCGCATCCAGCCGGGCCGGCTGGAATTTTACGTCACCGCCACCTTCGCCGTCATCGCCGCCGTGCTGCTCGTGCCACTGTTCCTTTATGGCGAATTGCCGTCCATGCCGTCATGGCCGCGCGATATGCCGGTCCATGAGCTGACCTTCATCGCCATTGCCGTGGCGGGCCTCATCGCCGTCCTGACGGCGTCGAGCCGGCTCACCGCCATCATCGCGCTCGGCATTCAGGGCTTTGCGGTGGCGGTTATCTTCCTGCTGTTCGGCGCGCCCGATCTCTCCTTCACGCAATTCATGGTCGAGACGCTCTCGGTCGTCATCCTGACGCTGGTGATGACGCGGCTGCGCCTGTCGCCATCGGACCATCGTGGCCTTGGCCAGAAGCTGCTGGACAGCACCATCGCCATTGCCTGCGGAGCGGGCTTTGCCCTGTTCCTGATGCGCGCGACTGAAGCGAGCTTCGACAACCGCCTGACGGATTTCTACAACACCTATTCCAAGGTCATCGCCCATGGCGCGAATGTGGTGAATGTCATCATCGTCGATTTCCGCGGCACGGATACGCTCGGCGAAATCGCGGTGGTGATGATTACCGGTCTTGCCATTCTCGCGCTCATCCGCATCCGCCCTGCCGCCGTCCCCAAGGGACCGGCGAAGACGGCGAAAAAGAAGGGAGCGCGGGCATGAACACGCTCATCCTGCGCACCGTCGCGCCGGTTGTCACAAGCCTCATGGTGCTGTTTTCCATCTTCGTGCTGCTGCGTGGCCATAACGAGCCGGGCGGCGGCTTCATCGGCGGGCTGATCGCCGTCTCGGCGCTGGCGATCTATGGCATCGCCTATGGTGTCACGGCGGTACGGCGCGCCATCCTGTTTCATCCGCTGGCCATTGCAGGCGCGGGGCTGCTGCTGTCGATGCTCTCGGGCCTTGTCTCCATGGCCGCCGGCGTGCCCTTCATGACCGGCCTCTGGGTCTATCCGAGCCTGTTCGGGGTCGAGGTGCCGCTTTCCACCGTCATGTCCTTCGATATCGGGGTCTATCTCGTCGTGGTCGGCGCCATCACCTCCATTGCGCTGGCGCTGGAAGAAAGGGAAAGCGACTGATGGAAGCGGTCTTCTCCATTCTCGTCGGCATCTTCTTTTCGGTGGCGATCTATCTCATGCTGTCGCGTCACAGCATCCGCATGCTGCTTGGCATCGCCATTCTCGGCAATGCGGTCAATCTGCTCCTGTTCACGGCCGGCAGGCTGACACGGGAAGTGCCGCCGATCATTCCGGCAGGCATGGATACGCTGCCGGCAGGTGCCGCCAATCCGCTGCCGCAGGCGCTTATCCTCACGGCAATCGTGATTTCCTTTTCCTTCTTCTGTTTCCTTCTGGTTCTGACCTGGCGTGCCTTCCAGGAATTGCAGACCGACGACACGGATGAAATGCGCACCGCAGAACCCGCTGGCGAGCCCTTGCCGCCGCTCGGTTATTGAGCGGCGAGGCTGAGACGACATGGCTTCTTCCACCACTTCCGCAGTGACCGATCTTTCCGCCGCACTCGTCATGGCGCCCGTGCCGCTTGCCGACTGGCTGATCATCCTGCCCATCGCCCTCTGTATCGGCGCAGGTGCGGTGCTGATGATGATGCGCCACGCCATCCGCCACCATGCGGCTGTCGCTGTTGCCGCGCTCGTGCTGCTGGTAATCCTCGACGCCGCGCTGCTCTGGAAGGTTGCCACGCAGGGCCCGTTCACCATGGTCATGGGCCGCTGGCTGCCGCCCTTCGGCATTGCCTTCACCGCCGATCTCACCGGCGCGCTGCTGTCGCTCGCCGCCGCCATCGTGGCGCTGGCCGGCGCCATCCATGCGGGCAGCGATATCGACGCCAGCGGCAGGCGTTACGGTTTTTATCCTTTCCTGATGCTGCTGATGGCGGGTGTGACCGGCGCTTTCCTGACCGGCGATATCTTCAACCTCTACGTCTGGTTCGAGGTGCTGCTGATCTCGTCCTTCGGCCTCATCGTGCTCGGTTCCACCCGCGAACAGATCGACGGCGCGCTGAAATACGCCGTTCTGAACCTCATCGGCACGACGCTGTTTCTGATCACGGTCGGGTATCTCTATGCCATATTCGGCACGCTCAACATGGCCGATATTGCGCGCAAGGCGACGGAACTGCGCAGCACCGCGCCGCTGATGACGCTTGCGAGCCTCTTCGCGCTCGCCTTCGCCATGAAGGCGGCGGCCTTCCCGGTGAATTTCTGGCTGCCCGCCTCCTATCACACGCCGCGCATCGTCGTTTCCGCGCTCTTTGGTGGCCTGCTCACCAAGGTCGGCATCTATTCGCTGCTGCGCGTCATGGTCATGCTGTTTCCGGTGGAGCGGGAAGAGCTCAGCATCGTCATCGCCGTTTCCGCCGCGCTCACCATGGTGCTGGGCGCCATGGGCGCGCTTGCCCAGAACGATATCCGCCGCATGCTCGGTTATATCGTCATATCGGGCATCGGCTACATGATGGCCGGCATCGCCATGGGCACGCCCTCCGCCGTCACGGGCGCGATCTTCTACGCGCTGCATTCCATGGTGCTGATGACGGCGCTTTATCTCGCCGCCGGCCATGCCGCCCGTCTCGGTGACGGCTTCAGCCTTGCCACGCTTGGCGGTCTTTACCGGCGGGCCCCGTGGTTTTCGGCGCTGGCGCTGGCGCTGTTCTTCGCCGGCTCCGGCCTGCCGCCCTTTTCCGGCTTCTGGCCAAAGGCGGTTCTGGTCAAGTCGGCCATCGATATAGGCGCCTGGTGGCTCGCCGCCGCCATCCTCGTCTCCGGTTTCATCGTCACCATCGCCTTCGGGCGGATATTCCTGTTGTGTTTCTGGCGTCCGGTTGCAGCATCTGCCGCCCGGCCCGCCTTGCAGCCTGCATCGCCTCCGGCCGCCCCGTCTTTCGCACCGCTGGTGGGGCTGACGCTGCTGGTGGTATTCTTCGGCCTGTTCCCGGAAAGCCTGCTCAATCTCAGCCAGCAGGCCGCGGCGGGCCTTGGTAACCCACAGGCCTATATTCAGTCGGTCTTTCCGCAAGGGGGCAAGCCATGAGCCTCTATGTCGTGCAATTGCTTTTCGTTGCCGTATGGCTTGCCGTGACGGGCAGCATCACGCTGGCGAACATCGTCTTTGCCCTCATCGTCTCGACGCTGGCGCTGGGGCTGATCCGCCACCAGCTGCCGGGCGGGCAGAACCATTGGCTCAAGCTTTCCCGCGTGCTGTCGCTGGTGCTGCTGTTCTTCAAGGAACTGGCGCTCTCGGCCTGGAAGGTGGCGGTGCTGGTGACGCGGCCGAAGCTCGAGGTCCAGCCCGGCATTTTTGCCTATCCGCTGACGGTGACGACGGATTTCGAGATCACGCTGCTCGCCAATCTCATCACGCTCACACCGGGCACGCTCTCTGTCGATGTTTCGGCGGACAGAAAGACGCTTTACGTACACGCGATCGATTGCAGCGATATTGAAGCCACGAAAAACGACATTAAAAACGGCTTCGAAAGAAAGATCATGGAGGCATTTCAGCCATGATGCCGGAACAGATAGTTTCAATTGCAACTATACTTGCATCGGTTGTCCTCTCGGCTGCGTTTTTGCTGACGGTCTATCGTGTTGTCGTCGGTCCCACCTTGCCGGATCGCATCGTTGCGCTCGACATGCTGGTCGGCATTGCCATCGGTTTCATTGCGGTGATCGCCATCCGCACCGGCTTTACCCTCTATGTCGACATCGCCATTGCGCTGGGGCTGGTCGGGTTCCTGGCAACGGTCGCCTTCGCCCGCTTCGTGCTGTCGCGCGGCGCGGATGGCCGGCGGAGGTCGAAGGCGGTGCTCGATGGCGAGCGGGCGGCGGAAGCTTCTGAAAAACCTATGGAAACAGGTGTGAATGGCGGAAAGGGCAGGCGATGATGGGCTGGATTATGGCACTTCTCGTTGCGGTATTGACGGTCTCGGGCGCCCTTTTTTCGCTGGTCGCGGCAATCGGGCTTAATCGTTTGCCCGATGTTTACACGCGCATGCACGCGGCCTCCAAGGCGGGAACGGTGGGGTCCGGCCTGCTGCTTCTTGCCGTCGGCATCCACTCCATGGAGCTATCGACCCTGGCGCGGGCTCTGGCCGGTTTCTTCTTCTTTGTCCTGACCGCGCCGGTCTCCGCACATCTTCTTGCCATGGCCGCGCACAAGGCAGGTTATCCGCTGGCTGTTAAATCGGTAGTTGATGAGACGAAGAAAATTTGAAGTTGAAAATCCCCCCAATAATTGGGGGTATTCATTTTCAATTACTACTTGGCATAGTATTTTATTACCCGTGATTTTTTGTATTCAAATTAGACTGTTTTGAACTGAAAAATTGACACTAGGAATTTGACTTTTGCTGTTTTGCTGTTATCCAAATTAAGTGTAAAGTTGCTAATCGCGATTTGCATCTAGCCTCTTCATAGTCGGCATAGGCATTTTATTAATGTCTAATCTATGGTCCATCGGACCATTGCTGCCCATGTCTCGGGGCCATAAGTTGAATCTCGGATTAAATCGTTTCCGGTTTTCGCTCGAAATCTAGGGGTAGGTTTCACGTTGGTTTCAACAAGGCGAAGGTGGGGCACCGGGTAACTTCACATCGCTCGATGCGGCGCTTGCCCGCTTCAGGGGATTAATAAACAGGAGATACTTAAATGACGGAAACTGCATACGGTAACGCCCAGGATCTGCTGGTCGAACTGACGGCGGATATTGTGGCTGCCTATGTTAGCAACCACGTCGTTCCGGTCACAGACCTTCCCGGCCTTATTTCGGATGTTCACACGGCACTCAGCGGAACATCGGCACCGGCATCGGTGGCGGTCAATGTCGAAAAGCAGAAGCCTGCCGTCTCGGTCCGCAAGTCGGTCCAGGACGATCACATCGTCTGTTTGGAATGCGGCGGCTCGTTCAAGTCGCTGAAGCGGCATCTCACGACGCATCACAGCATGACGCCGGAAGAATACCGCGAAAAATGGGACCTGCCGGTCGACTATCCGATGGTTGCTCCTGCCTATGCCGAAGCCCGCTCGCGGCTCGCCAAGGAAATGGGTCTCGGCCAGCGCCGCAAGGCCAGCCGCTGATTGTAACGACGGTCCGGCCTGGCCGTTCTTCTCCCCGCCGGGGAGAAGGTGGCCTGAAGGGCCGGATGAGGGGCCAGCTCTCCGAATATCGCTGGCCTCGCTCCCTCAAGCCGCTGCCGCGCCCTTCTCCCCAGCCGGGAGAAGGCGGCAAGGTTCTCACGCTTGCCCATATGGGTATCTTCGGCGCCGTCTCTTTCCGCATAAAAATGTCCCAGCCGGTCTATCGACCGGCTTTTTTGTTGCCGCGCAGAATTTCGCTTGAGGAAAAAAATCCTTATCCGATGGTGCTTTCTTCCAAAAAACAACGCAAAATCAATCGATGAATTTGCTGAGGTAAATTCACACTTCCCCATATCTGTTGGCAGGTGTATGAATTAATTCCTATTCGTAGAGGAGTTGCATATGCCGTCGGATACATCGCTTCTGTCTGCCGCCGCGCGGCCCCGCATGCAGGCCGTCAATCGTCCCTTTCGTCACTGGCCATCGGTTGCCGGGCGGGAGGAGATTTCCCGTCTTTGCCGGCTGGTGCGGCAGCTCACCGGCGAGATGGTGCAATTGACGGGCGATCGTTCGCTGGTGCGCCGCGACAACCGGCGCACGGAATGCCATATCCGCCAGATTGCCATGTATGTCTGCCATGTGGAGCTTGGCATCCCCATGTCGGATATCGGCCCCTGTTTCGGCCGGGACAGGACGACAGTGGGGCATGCCTGCCAGGTGGTCGAGGACCGGCGGGACGAACCGGCTTTCGATGAGTTCGTCGCGGCGCTGGAGCGGCTTACCGGCAGCATTTTCAATGCGATGAAAGGTATCCGGGATGAGTGAGGCAAAAGGCGCCCCGGCTTCTCCGGATCCTGTCCTCCTGCGGCTGTTGCGTTGCATCGCCGCCGGCGCGGCCGAGGTGATGGAGGAGGGCGGCGATATCGTTCTGCATCGGGCACAGGCGGGGCAAAGGGCCCTGCGCTTTCCCGCCGCGACCATGCGCCTTGCCGTGTCCTGCGGGCTGGTCGAGCAACGGGAAAACACCCTCTGCGCGGCGCCGCCGCTCGCTTCCTATCTGAAGCGGGCGATGGCGAAAGACCGCGACGAGGTTTTTCAGGAGCAGCACCGGGATATGCAGGTGGTCGTTGTGGATGTCGGCGAGACGAAGCAGCCGGCGAGGCGCAACCTCAACACCTCTCCCCTGACCAGCCTTTCAAGGCTGAAGGAGCGGGATGGCAGCGCATTTTTCCCGGCGGATGCGCTGGAGGCGGGTGAGCGCCTTGCTTCGGATTTTCATCGCGGCCACCTCAATCCCAGGGTCACGGCGACGTGGGAGCCGCGTATTGCAAGCCGCACCAGGGGGGAGGCGGGAGGCGGGCTCGATCTGACCGAGGCGGCTATGGCCGCAAGGGCGCGGTTTTCCCGCGCGGCGGAGGCGATGGGCCCGGAACTTTCGGGCGTCGCCATTGATATATGCTGCTTCGAAAAGGGGCTGGAGACGGTGGAGCGGGAAAGACTATGGCCGGCGCGTTCGGCAAAATTGCTGCTCAGGGCCGCGCTGCTCTCACTCGCCCGCCATTATGCGCCGCCCGCCGCCCGTCAACGAGGCAGAGACCACCATTGGGGCGATGCGGATTATCGTCCCTCTCTGGCAACGGGGATGGCAACGCGATGATGGCTCAGGCGGCCAGCAGCCGGGCTTCCTCGCGGATGCGCTTGATCATGGAGCGCAGGCCATTGGCCCGCTGGGCGGAAAGGTGCTCCACCAGTCCGATCCGGTTGAACACCTCGATGGCATCCAGATCGGCAATCTCGGAGGCTTGTTTGCCGGAATAGACGGCGAGAACGATGGCGACGAGGCCGCGCACGATATGCGCATCCGAATCGCCCTCGAAGGTCAACAGAGGGTCTTCGGCGCCGTCGCTGTGGCTGACGAGCCAGACCTGGCTGGCGCAGCCATGGACCTTGTTCTCGGCCGTACGCTTGTCTTCCGCCAATTCGGGAAGCGCCTTGCCGAGTTCGATGACATAACGATAGCGGTCCTCCCAGTCGTCAAGGAAGGCGAAATCGTCAAGGATCGTTTCGAGAGAGGCCATTTGCGCGCCGTATCATCCGTTATTTAATGTCTTTCCTAGGATATAGGGGAAGTGTGCGCGGTTTTGAACCATCTGCAAGAAAAAGCCCACGGAAAACAGGTTTCCGTGGGCAAGTCAGGCAGGCAGTCGGCAACCGAATATCTTCGGCTGCAAGAATGGCGCGGCGCGGCGGCCCTCGAAAATCAAGGGGCCGGCAAGATCAGGGGGCAGGGCGCTTCTGCGGCAGGGGGATGACGGTGCCGGTCTTCAGCATATCGGCCTCAGCGGGAAATTCGACGCTGACCACGGGTGCTGCGACAAGCTTTTCGGCCTCGGCGGCGATTTCAGCGGCGGGAGCGGGTTTGTCACCGGAAGCAAGCTGCTTGTCCAGCAGTTCATAGGCAACCTTTGCGCCTTCCTTGGCCCGTTCACCAAGCGCGTGGAAGGTTTCGGCGCCCTTGACGCAGACATCGGGCTTTTCGATGCAGATGGCGCTGACATAACGATAGGCCTCACCCGCTGCCGAAACGGCGCTGGGAATATCGAAGGCCGAAGGTTCCTTGGTCGGATCGTTGCTGCTGCCGAAATAGGACAGCGCCACCAGCACCAGCGAAAACCAGAATGTTCCTTTGATCAGAAACCACATTGTCAGACACCCTGCCAGATGATCTTTGTTTTCTTGAAGCCCCGCCCGGTTTCGGGTCGTCGGCCTTTGTCCCGTTTTTCGGGCTTGTGAAGAAGCTACACGCGACCGGCGAACAGCCGATTGCAAAAAGCGGCGCAATTTAATTCAAATTGTATCTATTCTCCTCGTATCGGGACGCCTGCCATCAATTCATTCGCATTTTAACAGTCCATGTTAAGCATAATTGCGACAGAGGCCGCGCGTTCCGGACGAAAGCGGCCGCCCGCTTTGCCACAAAGGTTAACACGATGGCAAAAATGAAGCGAAATCCGTCGCTTACCCGTCATTAACCATGATTGGCAAAGCTTGGAATAAATGCCCCGTAATGGGACTGCGGCGCATTTGAGAGGCCTTTGAGGCCATTCTTTTTATCCATTCCTTAAGCCGCGGCCTTCTATTGTCGGAGCCGTTGGAACCGCCTCAGGGATTCGGTGTTGGTATTGCGTAATATGAGAGAAAAAGCGGTCGCATTGGTCGACCATGCCGCGGGCAGATGGCTTGCGCGCATGGAAGAGGACGCCGAAAGGCGCGCCGGAACCGTTGCGCGCCTGCGCTGGCTGATCGCCTTCAGCGCCGTCGGCCTTCTTGTCGTACCAGCCCTCTTCAGCCTCGTTTTCAGCCCCGCCATCGCGCTGCCCATCGGCGCTGCCCTGGTGCTGGCGCTGTTTCTGGCCGCCGCCGCGCTGCTGATTGCCTTTTCACGTCCCGCACGCGGTGCGTCCCCGTTTGCCACAGCGTCTGGCGATAACGACCTGATCGCCGCTTCGCAGGTGCCGGGCCTCGTACTGGTCATCGGTGAAACCGGCTTCGTTGAACACGTCTCCGGCCGCGATCGCGCAACCTTCCCGGCCGATCTTCAGGCCAGCAAGGGCCATGCCATCGTCGAATATGTCTATGTCTCCGATCGCCTCGAGCTGATGCAGGCTTTCGATCTGCTGCGGCAGGGCGAGGACAGGGCCGGCGCCGAGCTTCGCTTCGAAACAGGCGCGAAGTCGCGCCAGGCGCAGTTCATGCACGCCCGTATAGAGATGACGGCGATCCGCAGCGCCGGTGGCCGCCTGCGCCGCATCATCGCCCAGCTTTCCGATGTCACCGAGGTGGAGCGCCTGCGCCGCGATGTCGCCCGCAAGGCAGCGGAGGCGGAATCGGCCAATGACGCCAAGTCGCGTTTCCTTGCCGCCGTCAGCCATGAGCTGCGCACGCCGCTCAACGCCGTTCTCGGTTTTTCCGACATTCTGGCGGGCGAATATTTCGGCCGGCTGGAAAATGACCGCCAGCGGGAATATGTCGGCCTGATCCGCCAGTCCGGTGCGCATCTGCTGTCCGTCGTCAACACCATGCTGGATATGAGCAAGCTGGAAGCCGGCCGTTACGAGCTGATGATGGAAAGCTTCCCGATTGCCGAAACCATCTCGTCCTGCGAGGCCATGCTCGGCCTGCAGGCGAAGGAAAAAGGCCTGACATTGACCAGCCGCATCCAGCGCGGTATCGGCGAAATCTCGGCCGACCAGCGCGCCATCCGGCAGGTTCTCATCAATCTCGCCGGCAATGCCATCAAATTCACCGATGCCGGTGGTGTGGTGTCGATCGACGCCGCGCGTGAGGGTGGGATGCTGAAGCTGACGGTCAGCGATACCGGCATCGGCATCGCGTCCGACAAGATTGACCTGCTGGGCCAGCCCTTCATGCAGGTTCAGAATGAATATACCCGTCGCTATGAGGGCACGGGTCTGGGATTGTCCCTGGTCAAGGGGCTTGTGGCACTGCATGGCGGCACTTTCGCCATCGCCAGCAAGCCCGGCGAGGGGACGGTCGTAACGATCACCCTGCCTGCCGACGGTTCCGGCATGGCGGGTGGCGGCGAAAGCGCTGAAACCGAAAGCATGGTGGAATTTCCCCCACGTATCCGGCAGCTCGGCGACATGGCCGCGAAGATGAAGAAGGATGGTGACGATGGCTCCGCGAAAGCGAAAATCGCCTAAGAAAACAACGGCCCAGATCGGCGCCGGGCTTGTTTCCTTGGTGGTTTCGGCCATCGGGCGCGAAATCCTGCGCCATCCGAGAATGGTGGGCGGCTGCGGGGCCTTCGTGGTCGTTTTCGGTTTCGTCGCCGCCAATGCGCTCTGGTATCAGCCGGGCGTGCACCCGTCGCCTTTCCTGCGCACGCGCGATGCGGAAAATCCGAACGGCATTGCCGGTTATCGCCCGACCGAACATCTCGGCGCGCAGGGCAATGTCACGACCTTCCGTATAGAGCGCCCCGCCGAGACCGAAACGGCACAGACACCGCCCGCTGAAACCGCCGCACTTCCCACCGCCGAAAGCCAGAAGCCGCAGCAGATCGTTGCCGATATTCAGGCCGAACTGAAGAAGCGCGGGCTTTACGAGGGCGAGGCGGATGGCCGCATGGGGCCGAAGACCGCTGCCGCCATCATGTTCTTTGAAGAAACGCTCGGCATGGAACAAACTGGCGAGCCGACGACCAGGGTGCTGGCCGCACTCAGGATCGATGGCGCAACGGTTGCGGCAATTCCCAAAGACCGGCCTTCCGACACTGGCGGTGGCGTGGAGATCGATCCCGTCGCGGCCGCCATCCGCAAGGCGGAAACACCACGCCCAAAGGCCGAACCCGCCTCGCTCAACAGCGCGGCAGCCGCTCTCCGGCCGGCAAACCGCGAATTGATCGCCAAGATCCAGCAGGGCCTGATCAATATCGCCTATGCCGGCGTGAAGGTGGACGGCGTGGCCGGCGACCAGACCCGCAACGCCATCCGCGCTTTCGAAAAACATTATCGCCTGCCGGAAACCGGCGAGCCGAGCGAAGTGGTGCTGAAGAAGCTGAAGTCGATCGGGGCGCTTTGAGGCTTTGACTGCGGCCGAGGGTGCGTGGGGCTTACCCCCCTCTGCCCTGCCGGGCATCTCCCCCACAAGGGGGGAGATCGGCAAGCGGCGCTACCACCACCTCATTCGCTGATGTTGAGATTGGCACGACCTTGCCGCACATCGATCTCCCCCCTTGAGGGGGAGATGCCCGGCAGGGCAGAGGGGGAAGCCCCACGACCTTCAGCCGCGTAAAATCAACATCGAGAGCACGTCCAACCGTTTTCATCGAAAGCAAACCCATGCGTCTCAAATCCGAAATGTTCGTCTCAGCCCTCATCCGCCGGGTCTTTGCCGCCGGTGGATTTGCCGCTGTCGAAAAGAAGGGGGCGGAGGAGGCGGGGGCGATCTTCATTCGCCAGCGGCTGCGCGATGGCCGCGAGAACCTCTATGGGCCCGCGCCGCAGAGTTTTGCCGATGACGAGTATATCCGTATCGAGCGCCGTTTCGAAACGCGTCTCGCCGGTGTGGAGGGTGAGGAAAGCGCCGCATTGCTGGAAAGGGAACGGCGCTTCGACAGCGATCTGTGGGTCGTGGAGATAGAAACGGACGAGATCGGCAATCTCCTGACGCTGGTGGACCAGCCGCAGGCATAAAGCGTTTGCGTAAAGGCAAAAATGCAAAGCGCGTCAATGCGTTCGATTGAACGTGACGCGCTTTGGATGGTCGGCCGCTGGCTTTATCCCCGCGTTCCGGTTCGGTGAACAACCGGTGTGCTGCGGGCTGGCCGTTCGCGGCCATGTGTATAGCTGTCGGCCCGCCGCCAGCTTTCCAGCCGCTCTTCGCTTTCTATGATGTCCAGGCGGTCGAGCAGGGCTTCGGCGCGGCTCATGTCGCCTTCGGCGGCGGCAAGATGCGGATAAAAGCATTGCAGGACGAAAGCCGCTTCGGAAAACTCCATTCCAAGGCCGGTCAGCGTCGTCGCCAGCTGAGCGCCGGAAATATCGAGCATGATGCGCTCCGACAGCCAGTAGCTGGAAGACAGAGAATCCGCCAGTGCCACCGCAAATTGCCGGGCATTGCGCTCGCGGGCGAAACGCACCAGCAGCGCCTCCTGCACCTCGCTCAGACGGCGAAGGCCGAGCGTGTCGCTTTCCGGGCGGTTGAGGTGATGCGCCATCTGCTTGATGCGCTGGCGCATTTCTTCCTCGAGTGCGGAAACGGCGGCGATCTTGTCCGTCTTTTCTTCCGCTTTCGGCTCTTCGGGGCCGGCCGCCGCCTGCGGTTCGGCGGCAACCGTTTCTTCCTCGGGCCGTTTCAGATCTTCCGCGTGGCGCAGGCCGACAAGCGCGTCGATGACGGTGGGGGACAGGTCTTCGCGCCGGACGATGGCACGCGCATGGGCCGCCCCTTGCGTTCGGGCGATGGTGATCAGCGTATCGTCATCGAGGCTCTTCGACGCGATGAGGAAAGGGGCAGCAAGCGAAATCGGCTGGCAGGCGATGAAGAAGGCGACGGCCGAAGGCACGCTCGGGTGCTGGGAAAGTGCGGCGATGGCTTCCCGTTTGGCTTCGTCGGTGGAGGCAACAAAGAGCGGCATGAAAAGCTCGGCGAACTGCCGAAGGTCCGTTTTTGACGGATGAGACACATTCTCGAAATTCGTCACAGTGGCCATAAGTACCACATCTTTCTTCCTCGCGGCTCTTGGCCTCTCAAGTTCTCGAAACCGGTCGGTCAACGCACTACCCAACAAACGCAAACACAATATCGGCTCAAATTAGAGCAAATCCGTTGACGTCCTGTTAACTATGGGGGTGGGCAAGAGAGAAACTGCACCTATCAACAAGGAAATTTTAAAACCTTCACGACGGGTGAAATGCCATGGAACCCTGTCGGTTCGCCCTGGTTTTAAACGGATCTGGCGCGAGGAGGAATAAACCGGCGTCCGGCAATTAAGGTTAACGGATCATTAACCTCTGTCTGTTTGTAATTTCATGGGCAGTATTAGGATTCCATGTTATTCTGATTGACGGAATAAAATGCGAAAATGGCATGCTGAAGCCTGAATCTGCGCACGATCTCCGTTTACGAATCGTTTTGGATTTTTGGATCGTGCGAAAACCAGTCTGTGGACTGGCCTATGCGCAATGTGATGGTGATGACATTCCCGACGCAAGACGAGGCTTGCGCGGTTCCCATGGGCAACATTGACAATCATGTCCCGAAGAGGAGATGAGCATGGCAGAGATTATTCCAATTGGCGACGCGCGACGAAGCCTGCGCCCCGCCGGCGTGGTCGGCAAGGTGTTCGGCCCGGCGAAGGTGGTGCTGTTTACCGGCGTGCGTTATGAAAAACGCGATACCGAGTCGACCGGCAAGGTCGCGCGCAAGGGCAAATCCGCAGCGGAAACCGCCCTCAAATCCTGATTAATGAGAATGACCGGCGTTATTTCCACGGCGTCGGCTGGCATTTTGCCTCGTTCAGGAACCGTTCCGCCTCTTCGCCGAAACTCGGCTGCGGCACCATGGTCCGCAACACCACATACCCTTCCGTCTGATCCGATTCCGCCAGAATGGCCTGCGAGAGCAAAGGCGGCTGCGCCTTGCGGATGGCGGCGATCTGCACCGCATCGGCCACCAGAATATCCATCTCGCCGCCGGCGGAGGTGCGGTCGTTCATGCTGAACACCTCGTTCGAGGCCTTGTCGTAAACCGCAACGGACCAGAAGGGCACCGCGCCGATGGCTGTCAGCCTGACCGGCTTTTCCTCGATGTTGAAGGTGCACACGGCCACCCGCATGAAGGGATCGCCGCTGCCCAGCGTCTTTTTCTCCGTCGTTTCCTCGAGCAGATGAAATAGATGCGGTTTTCCTTCCGCGACTGCCCGCGTATAGGCGTCGCGATTGCTGAAATGTGGTATCGCCAGAAGAATGATGACATGCAGCACGGCGGCGGCGACGAGGCCGGTGACGATGGCGAGCAGGATCCTAAGCATTGCCACACCCCAGCTTGCGGATTTGCGGCATGGAAATGTCGATCAGGCCGGAACTGCCGGCAACCGGCGTATCGAGCAGCGTCATGACGAGCTTGAAGGTCTGGCCCTGCGGCACCGCCAGCCAGTTGTAGGTCTGGGCGTCGGGGGCAATGGTGATGTCGATGCCGCCATCGGCGCTGCGCAGAAGCGTGCGGGAATTCAGCGCGAAGGGCCGCCCGGCATCTTCGGCCAACACATTGCCCTGCTGGTCGGCGGTATAAAGCGTCCAGAACCGTGCGGGCGGCACGGTGCCGGCCAGCCGGTAGCGGCATTCACCGCTCAGGCGCTGGCCATCGCTGTCGACGGAGGCGGTGAAAGCCAGCCCTTCCGCTGTTCCGTAAAGCAGCTTGCCGGCATCGGCGCGGTGCGATTTGGCGTAGGGGTCGGCTTCGATGGTCTGCGCCTCGGGAAAGGCATCCCACGAGCCGATGCGGATCGAGCCGAAGCCGGATGTCGCCTCAAGCGCTGCGAGCGTTACGGCAATACCGCCGCCAAAGGCGACCAGAAGGGCGATGCCGACAAGGAATGGAACTCGGAACACGCTGTTTTCCCGTTTATGATCAGGTCGAGGACTATCACTGATTCCCCATTTGGAAAATGGCGCGCCTTGTTTAGTCTTGGTGAAAATGATCGGATGCTTTAATTCCGTTGCTCACGCGCCCGCCACCAGCTTGAAGGCAATCGCCCACATGGTGACGGCGATGACACCTTCGAGAATGCGCCAGGCGGAAGGCTTTTCGAAAATCGGCCGCAGCCAGCGCGCGCCATAACCCAGCGAAAAGAAAAACAGCAGCGAGCCGGTGGCCGCACCCGCCGCAAAGGTCTTTTCGAAACCGGGAAACTGCGTGGAAATGGTGCCGAGCAGCACGACGGTATCGAGATAGACATGCGGATTGAGAAAGGTCAGCGCGAGACAGATGGCGAGCGTCTGCCACAGGCTTGCCTCCCGCCGTTCGGCCACCGAAAGCGCCTCGGATGAGCGCAGCGCCGAATGCAGGCTTTTGGCCCCATACCAGATGAGGAAGGCGGCGCCCGCATATCGCATGATCGGATCGAGCGCTGGCATGATGGCGCTGATCCGCTGAAAACCGAATACGCCGACGGTGATCAGCAACGCATCGGAAATGGCGCAGGTGGCGCAGACGGCAAAGACATGCGAACGCGCCAGCCCCTGTTTCAGCACGAAGGCATTCTGCGCGCCGATGGCGACGATGAGGCTTAGGCCCATGGTGAGACCGGTGAAGAAAATCTGGATGTCCATGCGGGTCGGTGGCCTCTTGTCTCTGTCCGTGCGGAATGGCGGACGCCGTTGCTTGCGGATCGAGTGCTTGGATATTTCGCCAAGATGGTTTAATCCAATTAAATAAACTCAGTTCGGATAAGCTAAGCTAATGCGCGGCAGTGCAACTCTATTCGAGAGACGAAACTCGTGAGCCATTGCCTCCGCTCCACCTTCACCGCCCCCCAACCTCATTATTCGGTACCGTAATGCTCGACTACCCCTCCATGCGCGCCGTGGCGCTCGTCGCCCAGACCGGCAGTTTCGAAAAGGCGGCGCAGGTGTTGTGCGTCACGCCGTCCGCCGTCTCCCAGCGCATCAAGCAGCTGGAGGAGCGGCTGGGCGTGGTGCTGATCGTGCGCGGCAACCCCTGCGTGGCGACGGAGAAGGGTGAGTGGCTCTGCCGGCACATGGACCATGTCGGCATGCTGGAAAACGAATTGTTCCGAAAACTCCCGGCGCTTGCGGAGGCCGGTGCTGGGCAGGAGCGGGTGACGCTCAACATCGCCACCAATGCCGACAGCCTCGGCACCTGGTTTCTGGATGCGGTGTCGAAATTCACCGGCGGTAGCGATTATCTCGTCAATATCGCGGTGGACGACCAGGATCACACGGTGGAATGGCTGCGTGGCGGCAGGGTGCTCGCCGCCGTCACCGCCCATGACAAGCCGGTGCAGGGCTGCCGGGTGACGCCGCTCGGCGTGCTGCGCTATCACGCCACCGCCAGCCCGGATTTCATGGCCCGCCATTTTGCCGACGGCGTGACGCTCGCCGCGCTTGCCCGCGCGCCGGGGCTTACCTTCAACCAGAAAGACCGGTTGCAGGCGGGCTGGATCCGGCAGGCGCTGGGCGAGGATGTCTCCTATCCCACCCACTGGTTGCCTTCGACCGATGGTTTCGTAAAGGCAAGCCTTGCCGGCATGGGTTGGGGGCTCAATCCGGTGCAGCTGGTGGGCGAGCATCTGGCCGCCGGACGGCTGGTTGAGCTGATACCCGGCATGCCGCTCGATATTCCGCTTTATTGGCAGGTGAACCGTTTGGCCGCCGACCGCCTCAGCGCGCTGACATCGCATATGGTGGAAACGGCGAGGGCGGTGTTGTTGCGGTGAGGCGTCGCGCGCGGGATTGCGTTTTTGCGATTTGGAGAGACGGGAGCCGTAGAGCAAGTGGCTCGCCCCCCTCTGTCCTGCCGGACATCTCCCCCTCAAGGGGGGAGATCAGCAGGAGGCGCTAACACCACTTCATTCGGAAAGGTTGAGATGGGCGAGACCTTGCCACTTGTCGATCTCCCCCCTTGAGGGGGAGATGCCCGGCAGGGCAGAGGGGGGTGAGCCTTGCGCTCCGCCGGTAACCTCTTAACGCGACATGGTGTCAACGCCGCGTGGCGTCGATGCCCTCATGCGAGGAAGCATCCGCCACCTTCTGCGTCGTCACACTCAACGCCGTGGCTTCCTTCATCTTCCGCCCGATCGAGCGGATCACACGCGTCGCCTCGGCGGAAAGCGAGCGCGGGCGGGTCAGCGCCGGCATGGCGGGTGTGTTGGCGGAGGCGGCCGCCACTTCCGCCGAAGGCTGCGGGCGGGCGCCCGTCGGCAGCGGGTTCTGGATGCCGGGGATGGGGCGCAGCTCCATGCCCTGATGGGCATAATCCATCAGCCGCTTGAAGGTCATGGCGGGAAGCGCGCCGCCGGTCATGTTGTTCATCGGCGTGAATTCGTCGTTCCCGAACCAGACCGCAGTCGTGTAGTTGCCGGTGAAGCCCACATACCAGGCGTCGCGATAGGCCTGCGAAGTGCCGGTCTTGCCGCCGGAGACGATGCCGTTTTCCAGCGCGCCGCGCCGGGCCGTGCCCATGACGGGAATGGTCACCAGCATCTGGTTCATCTTGGAATTGGCTTCTTCGGAAAGCACCCGTTTGGCGGGCGGCTCGTTGTGGCTGAAATCGTAGAGAACATTGCCCTCGTAATCCAGCACCTGCTCGATGCCGTGGCGGCGTGACTGCATGCCGTCGGCCGGGAATACGGCATAGGCCGTCGCCTGATCGAGCACGGTCACTTCCGACGTGCCGAGCGGAATGGTCTTGTCGCTGCGCAGCGGCGTGGCGACACCCATCGCCTTGGCGGTATCGACGATCACCTGCGTGCCGAGCACATCCTTGGCGAGCCGGACCGGCACGGTATTGTAGGATTTGGCGAGCGCCATCTGCAGCGTCACCTTGCCGGCATAGGAACGGCCGTAATTCTGCGGCGACCAGCCGCGCCAGGTCACCGGCGCGTCGGAGATCAGCGTCTCGGGCTTCATGCCCTTTTCCATGGCGGCCGAGTAGGTATAGACCTTGAAGGAGGAACCCGGCTGGCGAAGCGCCGCCGTGGCGCGGTTGAACTGGCTTTCGCCATAATCGCGCCCGCCGACCATGGCGCGCACGCCGCCGCCATTTTCGATCATCACCATCGCGCCCTGCTTGACGCGGTAACCTTCGCCATATTCGCGCAGGCCCATTTCCATCGCCTGTTCGGCTGCCTGCTGCAGGCCGGTATCGATGGTGGTGCGCACGACGACGGTGTGGTCCTTGAATTTGCCTTCGGCGGCCAGCCGCTGCACTTCGTCGAAAGCCCAGTCGAGGAAATAATCCGGCGCCTTCACATCGGCGCGGTCGATGACGGTGGCCGGGTTGCGCCGCGCGCCGATCACCTGGCCCTCGGTCATCAGCCCGCTCTGCACCAGGTTGGAAAGCACGGTGTTGGCACGGGCGCGGGCCGCCGGCAGGTTCACATGTGGCGCATATTTGGCCGGCGCCTTGAACAGGCCGGCCAGAATAGCGGATTCGGCCAGCGTCACGTCGGTCAGGTTCTTGCCGAAATAAAACTGCGCCGCCGCCGCGCCGAAGGTGCCGCCGCCCATATAGGCGCGGTCGAGATAAAGGCTGAGGATTTCCTTCTTCGACATGTTGGTCTCGAGCCACAGCGCGAGGAAGGCTTCCTTGATCTTACGCTCCAGCGAGCGCTCATTGGTGAGGAACAGGTTCTTGGCGAGCTGCTGCGTCAGCGTCGAGCCGCCCTGTACCACGCCGCCGGCGCGGGCGTTTTCGCTCATGGCGCGGGCAAGGCCGATGAAATCGATGCCGAAATGGTCGAAGAAACGCCGGTCTTCGGTCGCCAGCACCGCCTTGATGAAATGATCCGGCATCTGGTCGATCGGTACGGAATCTTCATGAATGATGCCGCGATGGCCGATGGTATTGCCGTAACGATCAAGGAAGGTGACGGCGAAATCGCCGCGGTAACGCCAGTCCTTCTTGGTTTCCTCAAAAGCCGGCATGGCGAGCGCCAGAAGCACGACGGAACCCGCCGTTCCGAAGGTCAGCGCGTCGCAGGTGAGGTTGACGAGAAGCTTTCTCCAGCCGCGCACATGCAGCTTGCGTGAAGCGATGGTGACGTCTTCCCAGAAATCCACCAGCCGTGCCGCAGCCGTCCACAGGCCGGAGTCGATGAAGCTATCGATCCGGAGCAGGATATGCCGTTTTTTACGGCCTTTTTTATCGTCTTTTTCTTCCTGCACCTGGCGATGTTTTCCTGTTCAACGCAACGCGGACGTCGGTATTTCTGCGTTTCAACCCATTCCCGACGCAAAACCATGGCATGCTTGTGTCGGAATTGCTTGACGCGGCGGCTTCTTGCGGGCCAATGACCCTCTGCCGTCCGCCAATCTTCATAAAATATCGTACAAACCAGCCCTTGGCGATACGATATAAAGGATTAGGGACCGGTTAAATACTCCCGTCCAAGAGATCAAAATGAAACGGAAATGTTAACGATGAATGACGCGCCGTTCTGGAAAACCAAATCACTCGCGGAGATGACCGGCGAGGAATGGGAAAGCCTGTGCGACGGCTGCGGCCTGTGCTGTCTCAACAAGCTGGAGGACTGGGACACCGGCGAAGTGGCCTTCACTTCGGTGCGCTGCGTGTTGCTGGATGGTGAAAGCTGTCGATGCTCCGACTATGAGAACCGCCGCGCCACCGTGCCGGACTGTATCCAGCTCGACCTGAAGAAGGTGCATGAGATCGGCTGGCTGCCGCCCACCTGCGCCTATGCGCTGGTGCGTGACGGAAAAGACCTCTACTGGTGGCATTATCTCGTTTCCGGCGATACGCAGACGGTGCATCAGGCCGGCATTTCGGCGCGCGGGCGCACCGTCAGCGAGGCCGATGTGGATGTTGACGACTTCGAGGATTATGTGGTCGACTGGCCCCTGACAGTGGGTGAGAAGGCGGGCGAAAAGGAGCGGACCTGACGGAAAGCGGCAATTTTCGTTTTGGTCCTATTCCTGCCCCATCCGTTACCTAAACCGCTCTCACCATTCCGGCAAATGATCCGCAAAATGTGGACAAGGGACATCAAAACGCATGCGCTACCGGCTGCCCGCCATCGTTCTTTCGTGCCTTGCCCTTCCGGGCCTCCTGCCGCTTTCCGCTTTTGCCCAGCAACAACCGCAGGCCTTCGAGTGCACGCTGGTCACCTCCATCGAAACGGGGGCGATCATCAACCAGCAGGGCGCCTGCGACCAGCGCGTGGCGCCGGCCTCCACCTTCAAGGTGCCGCTGGCGCTGATCGGTTACGATGCCGGCATACTTCTGGATGAGAAGTCGCCCGCCTGGGACTGGAAGCCGGGCACGGAAGCCCGCGCCTCGGACCGCAAGACGGTCGATCCCTCGATATGGGAACAGGATTCGGTGCTGTGGTACTCCCGCGAAATCACCCGCCGCCTCGGCCCGGAAAAATTCGCGGCCTATGTGAAGCGCCTCGGTTATGGCAATGCCGATGTGTCCGGTGAGCCGGGCAAGAATAACGGGCTCACCCATTCCTGGCTCGGCTCGTCGCTCACGGTTTCGCCGGTGGAACAGGTCGGCTTCCTCCGCCGCCTTCTGGCCGGCAATCTGCCGGTTTCGCGTGATGCGCAGGCCAAGACAAGGGCGATCGTGCCGGTCTTCGATGCGCCGGAAAGCTGGAGCGTGCATGGCAAGACAGGCACCGGCTATATGCGCGACGAAAAGGGCAATCCCGACCGAAACCGCCCCTTCGGCTGGTTCGTTGGCTGGGCGGAAAGAGAAGGCCAGCATATCGTCTTCGCAAGGCTGCGCGTCTCCGACAAGCCATCGAACGAGCCGCTCGGACCGGCGGTGCGCGACGCCTTCCTGCGCGATATTCCGCGGCTGGCGGTGCATCGGTAAAGAACCGCGCGGCCGGAGCGCCTTGAACCCGGAAAAGGATGTCGGGATATGTCGAACGCCTCCCGCGATGTCATCGGGCTCTATACGGACCACGGCGCCGATTTCGACAGGGAGCGCGGTCGTTCCCTTGCCGAAAGACCCTGGCTGGACAGGTTCACCTCGCTTTTGCCCGACGGCGGCTCCATTCTCGATATCGGCTGCGGTTCAGGCGAGCCGATTGCCGGCTATTTCATCGCCAACGGTTATGATGTCACGGGCATCGATGCATCGCTGCCCCTGATCCAACTTTGCCGCAGCCGGTTTCCGGAAAATCTCTGGGCGGTCGCGGATATGCGCGAACTGGCCCTTGGCCGCCGCTTCGATGGCCTGATTGCCTGGCACAGTTTTTTCCACCTGAGCCCCGAGGACCAGCACCGGATGTTCGGTATCTTTCGCCAGCATGCCAATGAGGGTGCGGCCCTGATGTTCACCGCCGGGCCGGGGCGAGGCGAAGCAATAGGCACCTTTCAGGGCAGGCCGCTCTATCACGCCAGCCTTGCGCGCGAAGACTATGAAAGCCTGCTGGTCGCACACGGTTTCCGCCTCCTCGATCACATCGTCAACGATCCGCAATGCGGTGGGGCGACGGTTTATCTCGCCAGACGAGTGGCGGCCTGAAAAGCGACCGCGCGGTCGTCCGATCGCAGCGATAAGAGGTGCAAATTCCTGCTTTTATGGTCGATGCCTATGCTCACGATTCCGTGTTCAACAAAAAACTTGCCGTACCTTGACCTTCCCATCATGGGAAGCCCTACATAAGGTCTCGAAAGGGGATTTCCCATGAACGAGACAGTCAGACACGCCCATTCAAATCAACCGGTTTCCGTGCCCGTCGAGGGCATGACTTGCGCCTCCTGCGTGCGTCGTGTGGAAACCGCCGCGGCCAAGGTGCCGGGTGTTGCTTCGAGCTCCGTGAACTTCGCCACGAAGAAGCTTACCGTCGAGCCGGCCGAAGGATTCTCAGCGAGAACGCTCGGCGCCGCCATCAAGAAGGTCGGTTACGATATCGCGCCGGAGCGGCAGGAGTTCGCAGTCGAGGGCTTGCACGGTGAGGCGGAGGCCGCGCGGCTGAAGGCCGTTCTGGAAGCCGTCGCCACCACCGTCGACGTGAAGGTGGACGCGGCGGCCGGCAAGGTCACCGTGGAAACCATCGGTGGCCGGCGTGAGCGGGATACGCTGGTCGAGACGGCGAAGCTCGCCGGCTTTGCGTTGAAGACACCGAAACCGCACGACCACTCCGCCCATCACGATCACAGCCAGCACCATGGCCACCATCAGGGCCACGGCCAGATGCCGGCCGGTGAAAGTGGCGGCCATGACCATATGCAGCAGGGCGGCGAGGAGGGCGCGTTGAAGCGTGACCTGACGATTGCCGCCATCCTGACGGCGCCGCTTTTCGTGCTGGAAATGGGCGGCCATCTCTATGAGCCGATGCATCACTGGTTGATGGGTATCATCGAGACCCAGAACCTCTATTACATCTATTTCGCGCTGGCGACCGCGGTGATTTTCGGACCGGGCCTGCGCTTCCTCAAGACCGGTTTTCCGGCACTCTTGCGCGGCGCGCCGGAAATGAACTCGCTGGTGGCGCTGGGTGTCACGGCCGCCTATCTCTATTCCGTAGTGGCGACCTTCGCGCCTGGCCTGCTGCCGGAAGAAGCGCAGTTCGTCTATTATGAAGCGGCAACCGTCATCGTCACGCTGATCCTCACCGGGCGGCTTCTTGAAGCCCGCGCCAGCGGCCGCACGGGAGACGCCATCCGCAAGCTGATGAGCCTGCAGGCGAAGACCGCCCGGGTGGAGCGCGACGGCGCCACCATCGATATTTCCCCCGATGATCTGGTGGCCGGCGATATCGTCGTCATCCGTCCCGGCGAAAGGCTGGCGGTGGATGGCGAAGTCGTCGAGGGCTCGTCCTATGTCGATGAATCGATGATATCGGGCGAGCCCGTGCCGGTGGAAAAGACGGTCGGCGCAACCGTTGTCGGCGGCACCATCAACAAGACCGGCGCCTTCAAGTTCAAGGCAACCAAGGTCGGCGCGGATACCATGCTGTCGCAGATCATCCGCATGGTGGAAGAGGCGCAAGGCTCCAAGCTGCCGATCCAGCTGCTGGTGGACCGTGTTACCGCGCTCTTCGTGCCCGTCGTCATCGCGATTGCGGTGCTGACCTTCATCGTCTGGGCGATCTTCGGCCCTGAGCCTGCCTATACATTCGCGCTGGTCAATGCGGTCGCGGTGCTCATCATCGCCTGCCCCTGCGCCATGGGTCTCGCCACGCCGACATCCATCATGGTCGGCACCGGAAGGGCGGCGGAGCTGGGCGTGCTGTTCCGCAAGGGACAGGCCCTGCAGGAACTGCGCTCGGCACAGATCGTCGTGGTCGACAAGACCGGCACGGTGACCAAGGGTCGCCCGGAACTGACCGATCTGGTGGTTGCGGAAGGGTTTGCCGATAATGAGGTTCTGGCGCTGGTCGCTGCCGTCGAAGGCCGTTCGGAACATCCGATCGCGGAGGCCATCGTCCGGGCTGCGGAAGATCGGGGATTGGTAGCGGGAGAGGGACTTGAACCCCCGACTGTCGAAAACTTCGAAAGCGTGACGGGTTACGGCATCGCCGCAACCGTCAATGGCCGCAAGGTCGAAGTCGGCGCGGATCGTTACATGGCGAAACTCGGCCATTCCGTGGGTATCTTCGCTGAAGCCGCCGCAAGGCTGGGAGACGAAGGCAAGACGCCGCTTTATGCCGCCATTGACGGCAGGCTGGCGGCCGCGATTGCCGTTGCCGATCCGCTGAAACCTTCGAGCGTTACCGCCATCAAGGCGTTGCAGGCGATGGGCATCGAAGTGGCGATGGTGACGGGCGACAATGAACGCACGGCGAACGCCATTGCCCGGCAGGTTGGCATTTCCCGCGTGGTGGCCGAAGTGCTGCCCGAGGGCAAGGTGAAGGCGATCCACGAGATGCGCGCCGGCGGCAAGGTGCTGGCCTTTGTGGGCGATGGCATCAATGACGCGCCGGCGCTCGCCGAGGCCGATATCGGCATTGCTGTCGGCACCGGCACGGATGTCGCCATCGAAAGCGCTGATGTGGTGCTGGTCGGCGGCGATCTTCTGGGTGCGGTCAATGCCATCGAGATGAGCCGTGCGACCATTCGCAACATCAAGGAAAACCTGTTCTGGGCTTTCGGTTACAACGTGGCACTGATACCGGTTGCGGCAGGCGTGCTTTATCCCGCCTTCGGCATCACACTGTCGCCGATGATCGGCGCGGGCGCCATGGCGCTCTCCAGCGTCTTCGTTCTTGCCAATGCGCTGCGGTTGAAACGGGCGAAGGTGGCCCATCGGGAGGTGACGTCGTGAATATCGGCCAGGCATCGGAAGCATCGGGCGTTTCCGCCAAGATGATCCGGTATTACGAGCAGATCGGCCTCATCACGCCTGCCGCCCGCACCGGCAATAATTATCGGGTCTATGGCGAGCAGGATGTGCACAATCTGCGCTTCATCAAGCGGGCGCGCACCCTCGGTTTCTCACTGGAGGAAACCGAGACGCTGCTGAAGCTCTGGCAGGACAAGAGCCGCGAGAGTTCGGCGGTGAAGGAAATCGCGCTCGTCCACATCGCCGATCTAGAGAAGAAGATCGCCGAGATGAAGAGCATGGTGAAGACGCTCTCCCATCTCGCTCATTGTTGCGGCGGCGACCACCGGCCCGATTGCCCCATCCTCGATGATCTCGCGGGTGCCGACAAGACAGACGGCAAGCCCGCCAGAACCCACTGAATTCATTGACAGCCGGCGCGAAAATAGCGGCGTCGGCCAAAAGGAGAAAACCATGAGTGCAACCACCTTCCTGATCCCGGACATGACCTGCGGCCATTGCGAAAAGACCCTGCGCGGCGCTCTCGCCGACGTGCTCCCGGACGCCGCCGTCAATATCGACCTTTCCACCCACAGGCTCACGGTAACGGGTGATGCCGCAACCGCGGAGGAGGCGATCCGCGAAGCCGGTTATTCGCCGGAACGGGCGGGCTGACGCATCTCGTCGCTGGAATGAGGAGGAAAGATGTGCTACTGAGTAGCATTATCTTTCCTTCGAAGGCAGAGCCCCCAATGTCCGTCAAGGCATCAGTGTCCATTTCCGATCAGCAGGACAGCTTCGCCCGCAGGCTGGTGGAGGAGGGGCGTTATGCCAGTCTTAGCGCTGTCGTGCAGCGCGGTCTGGATCTGCTTCGTCAGGAAACCGAAGTAAAGGATGCGGAGCTTGCCGCGCTTCGCGACCTGCTGGGCGAGCGGGATAAGGGGGAGTTCGTCTCGCTTAATGACGGCAAGGACAGAACTGCGGCGATGATAGCAGCCAGGAAGGCCAGCTATGGCCTTTAAGGTCCTGCGTTCGGCGCAGACGGATCAGGACCTTGGCCTCATTCTCGACCATCTCGTTCAATCCTATCGCGACCTTGGCGACACCCTGCCGGACGCTTTCGAGCGGGCTGTCCTGCGCATCGGCGCCATCGAGGCGGATATGCAACTCCTCGGCAAAGCGCCGTTTCAGGGTACATTGATGCCCGAATTGTTGCCCGGCCTTCGTCGGGTCACAAAAAATCAGGCGATCTTTTATTTCGATGTTGTTGAAGGCGAGAAAACGTTGCGCATTCTCGCCGTCTTCTTCGGTGGGCAGGATCATCAGCGGCATATGCTGAAGCGCCTCGTATCCGGCCAGCCAAGCGATTAAACCTCGTCGAACGCTCCACCCTCGCGCGAGGGATTGCGGTTGATCACTCGCTCCTCCGCGTCATCGGGAAGAGCTTCGTCGCTTTCCTGATAGGGGTCGTCCTCGGTTTCGGCCTCTTCTTCCTCAATTTCCTGTTCGATGGTTTGCGGAATTTCGCCCTTGGCGGGAAGGGCGTCGATGTCGAGATCGAGCAGATCTTCGTCCATGGCGTCTTCATTGCGGGGTATGATCTTGTTGCGGTCCATGGCGGTATCCTTTCTATCGGTTCACCCGGCAAACGGTCGGTAAGGCAGAGGGTTCCTGCCGCCGCTCATTCATTCAGTCCGGATCGGATGAAAAAAGCCCGCTTGACCTCAATGGCGCTTGAGGTTCTAGTTTGCCCGCCGTATCGCAAAAATGGAAAGGATACGGCTTTGTCGAGTATGGAAATGGTGGAGAAAAACGGCTGGGGCGAATTGCTGAGCGGGGCTAACCTCTCGCTTCTGACCGTCATCTCCTCCGGTATAGGTCTGCACGCCTTTAATCAGTTCGCGGTGGTGACGGCATTGCCCGTCGCCGTCAATGAAATCGGCGGTGCGGGTTTTTATAGCTGGGCCTATAGTCTCTATTTCGTCGGTTCCGTGGCCGGCGGCGTCACCGCCGTGCTGTTTCGTGAACGCTTTGGCGCCCGCGCCGTCCTGCTTCTGTGCTGCCTCATCTTTTCCTTCGGCTCGGTTCTTTCGGCAATTGCCGGCGATTTTTTATGGGTCGTCGTCGGCCGGGCGTTGCAGGGGGTGGCGGACGGGCTGATCGTGGCGGTGTGTTACAGCCTCATTCCCGCAGGCTTCCGCTCCGGCCTGTTGCCGAAGGTCTTTGCCATCGAGGCGGCGATCTGGGCGGTGGCCTCCTTCATCGGCCCGCTGACCGGCGGTTTCGCCACCCAGCACATCTCCTGGCGCGCCACCTTCCTGCTCTCGGCGCCGCTGATCCTGCTGCTGCTGGTCTATACGGTGGTTGCCGTTTCCGCCGAGCGGCCGGTGGCGGCCACGCGCAAGCCGCTGGTGCCGCTGCTGCTCTGCCTTGTCGGCGCACTGGCCTTTTCCGCGCCTTCGGCCTTTGAGGATGCGAGCCTGCGGGCGATCTCCCTGCTTGCGGGTGCGGCGTTGTTATGGGCTTCCCTGCGGGCAGGTATCCAGCCTTCCTCCGGCCTGTTCCCGAAGGATTCCTTCCGGCTGAAAACGGTGCTCGGCAGCGGCTTCTGGGTGCTGTTCCTGATGTCCTATGCCCATGCACTGGGCAGTGTCTATCTTGCTTATGTCGCCATCAATCTCTGGCAGCATGAGCCGACCTTTGCCGGTTTCATCGTCGTCACCATGCCGCTCGCCTGGAGTTTCGTGGCGATGCTGATCGGCAGCCTGCGCTCAAACCGGCTGCGGGAAATCTGCCTGCATTACGGCCCCTACCAGATGGTGCCGGGCTGCGTCATGCTTGGGCTCGGGCTTGCGACGGGCAACTGGGGAGAGATGCTGCTTGGGCAAATCCTGATAGGGTCTGCCTTCGGTATGTCTTGGGCCGGCATCAGCCAGGCGGCCATGGAAGCTGCCCCGGAAGAGGAGCGCAAGATGACCGGCGCATTGCTGCCCACGGTCGCGACCCTCGGTGCTGCGGCGGGTGCGGGCGCCAGCGGCACCGTCGCCGCCGCGACCGATCTTGTCGTGCAGATCGACCGTGCGGATGTGACGATGCCGATGCTTTATCTTTATGGGCTGGGTGTCGCCGTGTCGCTGCTGGCGATCATCACCGCGAGGGGCTTGCGGGGCGCGCGCCGATAGGCCGCTCGCCCGCGCCGTCACGATTGGGTGGTGGCGATGGTGATCGCCGCCAGATAAACGACGAAGGCCATGATGGCGATCGCGCCGATAATGATGATGATGCCCTTGCCGGCCCGTTTCTTTTCCGCCTTGTTTTCGTTGGCTTCGGTCGGAAACAGGATCGGATCGCTGGTATCGCGGATTTTGGTCATGCCGTTTCTCCTTATCCGTGGATTGGGCGGTTTCGGTCTATCAACCGCCCAGTCCGTCAAAAGGTTCCTCACGGTTTCAGCGCCCAACTGGTGGCATGCACCACCGCCCCGGGGTCGGCGCGAAGCAGCGCCGAGCGCACCGGTTCGAAACCTTCGATGCGTTTCGTGCCGACATAACGGCCGCGATCGGCGAAGACCTCAAGCGAGCCGTAATCCAGGAAGATGCGGATGCGGGATGCCCTTGCGCCCCTGGCGATATAATGCGGCGAGGGGCCTTCGCGCCCATCCTCGTGGCGGATCCACAGGCCGGTTTCATCGGAAACGAGACCGAGCCTGACCGTCGGGTGATCGAGCGCCAGCTCGAACGCGGCGCCGGGTGAGGCAAGCTCGATCAATATTTCCACCGCACCGTTGATGAAGGTGACGCGCTCGCCGGCGGCCAGCCGCGTGCGGTCGAGAATATGGCTGCGCAGGCTTTCCGCCGCGCCGATCGGCGGGGTCAGGAGTTCGCCATTGGCGTAGTGAATCCGGCGCGGCAGGGTCATGGAGGTGGGGAAATCGATTTCGGGATTGGCATCCGCCCAGTTTGCCAGCCAGCCGATGCCGACGATGCTGTCGCCATCGAGAAAGGCCTGAAAGGCGTAATTGTCGGTGCCGAAATCCAGTTCCTGGCCAAATTCCTTAGTGAAGATCTTGCCGTCGAACCAGCCGACATCGGCCATGGTCAGGTTCTTGCGGCCGGTCTCCGGGTCTTCCGAATGCATCAGCCCGTAGATCAGCACCCAGCGGGTGGAGCGGGCATTGGCAGGGCCATCGAGCGGCAACAGACAGGGGCATTCGATGGCGGTCGTCCTGTAGCGCGTTTCCACCCACAGCTTGCCCACATAGGTCCAGCCGGAGGCGGCGGTGGGGTCCAGCGTTTCGTAAAGCAGGATGACGCCGCCGCCATCGCTCTGGCTGCCAAGCACCATCTTCCACAACCCGTCAGGACCACGAAAGACATGCGGATCGCGAAAATCGGGCGTCAGTCCCTGTCCGTCCGGGCGCTGGCCCAGAATGACCTCGGCCTGCCCGGCCATGATGAGATCGGAGGAGGTGGCGGTGAGCTGAATCTGTGCTTCGGGAATGCGGTCCTGCACCTGTTCGGTGAAAAAGACGCGGATGCCGGAACCCTCCACCAGCGGAATGGTCGAGCCGGAATAGGCGCCACCGCGTTTGTCCGGCCGCGTCGTCAGATCCTCGGAGGGGAAGAGGAAAATCGGCAGATGCCGCCAGCGCAGATAATCCGAAGAGACCGCATGGCCCCAATGCATGGTGTTCCAGCGCAGCCCGTGTGAATAATGCTGATAGAACAGATGCGGCCGGCCCTCGAAACGGCCAAAACCGTTCGGGTCGTTCATCCAGCCGAAGGGCGGGCGGAAGTGATAGCTGCCCGGCAGTTCGGGTGCGGCATTGTCGGGCTTGGTGTGGACGACGGTGATGCCGGTTTCCAGCACGTCCGAAGCGGTAAACCAGTAGATGACGGAAACGGCGGTGGTCACCGTGTCGTAGCTCAGCTCCACATGGCCGCCACCGAAGACCTGATAGATTCGAAAACTGAACTCTTCGGTGTTGACGCTTGAAACTTCGGCGAATTTTCCGTTCTGGTTGGAGAAGGACACGGCGCCGGGTTCGCCGTCTTTTTTCGCCTTCAGCCACACATGGAAGGTGGCGTTGACCGGCAGGTCGGTGTGGAGGGTGCGGATGGCGCTTTCCGGCTCGGCGCTTACGGCTTCAACGACGGTCATTCCCGTTCCTTTCGTTGCGGCTATTCTGGTTCAGAAAACGCAACGAATGGGACGAAAGAAAGTTCAACCGCCGGCCTGTTCCCGTGCCGCCGTTTCGTATTTGCCGTCCAGCTCGAACACCAGCCCGCCCGGATGGTAGAAGGTGCGGCCCTCACCGGAAAAATAAGCCGCGACGATCTGGTTGGTGAGGCGCGAGCCGAAACCCGTGCGTGTCGGCGGCCGGACGGGCGGTCCGCCGGTTTCGCGCCAGCGCAGTTCGAAACGGTTATTCTCACCCAGCATCCAGGCGATTTCGACCCTGCCGTTTTCATTGGAAAGCGCGCCATATTTCAGGGCATTGGTGGCGAGTTCGTAGACCGCGAGAGACAGGCCGAGCGCCTGCTGCGGAGCGATGTCCATCTCCGGGCCGGAAATCGTCACCCGCGCCCGGTCGTCGAGATGCGGATAAACGGAATCGCAGACGAGGCTGGTGATGCCGGTGCCCTTGCCGGAAGCATGCATGAAGTTCTGGGCGTTGCCGAGGGCGGCGATGCGCCTCTTGATGGTGTCGCGCGCCTCTTCCAGTGTTTGGGAATGGCGCATGGTGGCGCTGACGACGGCGGTGGTGATCGCCATGGTATTCTTCACCCGGTGGACGAGTTCGCGGCGCAGCACCTCTTCCCGTTTGCGGCCTTCCACCGTTGCCGTCGTCTCCACCGTGATGTTGATCAACCCGGCGATATTGCCGTCATCGTCATAAAGCGGGCTGTAGGAGAAGGTCCAATAGGTATCTTCCGGAAAACCGTTGCGGTCCATGACCAGATGCAGGTCTTCGGCAAAGGTGCCTCTGCCGGAAAGCGCTTCATCCACAAAGGGTTTCACGTCGTCCCAGACATCCGACCAGATGATGTGAAACGGTTTGCCGAGGGCGTCCCGTTCCTTCAGCCCGAGAAACGGCCGGTAGGCGTCATTGTAGATGATGTTGAGATCCGGCCCCCAGAACAGGCAGATGGCATGGCCCTGCTTCAGGATCGTCCGCACCGTTGTCTTCAGCGCAACGGGCCATGTTTCCACCGGTCCCGCCGCCGTTGATGCCCAGTCGAAAAGCCGGATGGCTTTGCCCATTTCACTATCGTCATCGGGGAAATGCGGCACTAATTCATCCTGCGGTATGGGGCTGATTACCGTGCCTATGTAGGGATAAAGGTATCCCCAGTTCAAACTGAATTTCACTAAAGTCCGATATGGCCTGTCGAATTTGCCGAAGGCACTCTCGCAACCCGGCGTAAAAACCGCCATATCAGGCAAAAGCAGGGAGTTTACCCGTGATGAAATTCGACAATTCCTATGCCCGCCTGCCGGAGCGTTTCAGTGCCGCCGTGCTGCCGACGCCGGTGAAGGCGCCGCGCCTCATTGCCTTCAACCGCGCGCTGGCGGATGAGCTCCTTCTCGATGTTTCGGGCCTTGACGATGACAGGCTGGCGGCGATCTTTTCCGGCAATGTCGTGCCGCAGGGGGCCGAGCCGCTGGCCATGGCCTATGCCGGCCACCAGTTCGGCGGTTTCGTGCCGCAGCTCGGTGATGGCCGCGCCATTCTTCTCGGCGAGGTGATCGACAGGAACGGCAAACGGCGGGATATCCAGCTTAAAGGCTCCGGCCCCACACCGTTTTCGCGCAGGGGCGATGGGCGCGCCGCACTCGGCCCGGTGCTGCGCGAATATATCGTTTCGGAAGCGATGAATGCGCTCGGCATTCCCGCCACGCGGGCACTGGCGGCGGTGCTGACGGGTGAAAGGGTGCAGCGGGAAGTGGGCCTGCCGGGCGGCGTTTTCACCCGCGTGGCGGCAAGCCATATCCGCGTCGGCACCTTCCAGTTCTTCGCCGCCCGCGAAGACGACGAGGCGATCAGGAACCTTGCTGATTACGTCATCGACCGCCACTATGCCGAGGCGAAAGACGCCGATAATCCCTATCTCACCCTGTTGCAGGGGGTCGCTGCGCGGCAATGCGAGCTTATCGCCCGCTGGATGATGGTGGGCTTCATTCATGGGGTGATGAATACCGACAATATGGCTGTCTCCGGCGAGACCATCGATTTCGGTCCCTGCGCCTTTCTCGACGAATACCATCCGAACAAGGTGTTCTCGTCCATCGATGCACAGGGCCGTTATGCCTTCAACAACCAGCCGGGCATTGCCCAGTGGAACATCGCAAGGCTGGCGGAATGCCTGTTGCCGCTGCTCGACCCGGAGGTGGAGAAGGCTGCGGAACGCGCCAATGCCGTGCTCGCCGATTTCGCCGCCGATTTCCCGAAACGCTGGCTTACCGGCATGCGCGAAAAACTCGGCCTGAGGCAGGAGGAAGAGGGCGATGTCGATCTGGTGCAGGCGCTTCTTTCGCTGATGCAGGCATCGGAGGCGGATTATACGCTGACCTTCCGGCGTCTTTCCCATGCGGCCAATGGCGATGCCGAGCCGTTCCGCGGCATGTTCATCGATATTGCCGGGGCGGATGAATTTCTGGCCCGCTGGCGGGAAAGGGCCGGGCGGGAAGGGATATCCGATGCCGAAAGGTCACGGGAGATGCTGGCCGTCAATCCGGCCATCATTCCGCGCAATCACCGTATCGAGGAGCTGATCGAGGCGGCGGTGGAGGAGGGTGATTTCGAACCGTTCCATGCCATGCTGGCGGCAACCGCGAAACCCTTCGAAGAGCGGCCGGATAATTTCGTCTACATGCAGCCGCCGATGAGCCATGAGCGGGTGTTCAGGACGTTTTGCGGGACGTAAGCGAAAAGCCGATCCACAGCGCTGGAACGAGCGGGGTGGGGCAAGGGGTATCAGGGGCCATGAAGAATGAATGACGCATCAAAGCTTGTTTTCCTGCTTGGCCTGACCATGACCGCTGCGTCGCCAAATCTGGCGTCTGCGGATGCCGGCCATGGTGACCTGACCATCTTGATGACGGCCGAAAAAGGGGCGCTCACGCTCCAATATCACAAGCCGGGCGAGCGTCCTGGAGACAATCCTTCAATGCAGTGCGCCATTGGCGATAAAATCACCTTGCCCGCGGGCGAGGTCGTGAATCTGCAATTCATCTCGGCAGATGTGCCTTACAGCTTTGAGATAGCAGGGTACGTGGAGAAGGTGGATATTGTGCCCGGTCTCGTGAGCTATAGCCAGATTGAGACGCCCACGGAGGCCGGGCAGGTCCGTGCGGTGCTGCAAACGGACGCAGACGGTTCGAAGAACGTCGTGGCGGTGCGCTTCCGTTCAGGTTCGAACGCCTTCGACAGCCAGATGTTCTGCGCCCCCTAGCGCATTGCAGTGGGCGCTTCTTCCATAAGGCAGGCCGGTTGCGGCCGCATCAGCGGCCGCCCCGATGGATATCCTTGAATTAGCCCACCCGGGCCAGCGGTTCATGCGAGCCATAATAACGGCCAAACCGGTTTTCGAGGAATTTCGGCAGGGCCACTTCCTCCTGCCGCACGAAGCCCTTCTGCGGCAGGGCACCTTCGGCCAGAAGGTCGAGAACCGTGCAGATGCCGGCGGCGGTGGTGATCTGGATGGCGCTCATCATGCGGCCGGAAACCGGGCCGGCATAGACCTTGTTGGCATAGGTTTCCTGCAGGAAACGGCCGTTGCGGGTGCCGCAGACGGTGACGAAAACGATGACCACATCCTGCATGGTGCCGGGCAGGGCGTTTTCGAACAGGTCCTTCAGCACGTCGCGGCGGTTGCGCAGGTTGAGGTCGTTTAAAAGCGCCTTCATGATTGCTACGTGGCCGGGGTAACGGATGGTGCGGTAATTCATGGTCCGCACCTTGCCTTCCAGCGTGGCGCAGAGCGTGCCGAGGCCGCCCGAGGTGTTGAATGCCTCATAAGTGACGCCGTCGAGCGAAAATTCCTCGCGTTCCTCAAGGGCAGGAACGGCGGTGAGACGGCCTTCGACGATGGCTTCGCAGGGTTCGATATATTCGTTGATCAGCCCGTCCGTGCTCCAGGTGAGGTTGTAGTTCAGCGCATTGGAGGGATATTGCGGCAGCGCGCCGACACGCATCCTCACGCTGTCCAGCTTGTCGAAGCGGGCGGCGAGATCGGCGGCCACGATGGAGATGAAACCGGGGGCGAGGCCGCATTGCGGGATGAGCGCGGTCTCGGCCGTTTCCGCCAAGGCCTTGACCTTGCGGGTGGATTCCACGTCTTCGGTCAGATCGAGATAATGGGTACCAACCGCGACCGCCGCCTCTGCAATGCCGGCCGTCAGATGGAAGGGGGCGGCGGAGAGCACGGCGAACTTGCCTTTCAGCAGTGCTTCGAGCGCCGGACGGTCGGTGATGTCGACGATCTCGGTGTCGACGCGCTCATGCGCCGGCACATTGGCCAGCTGATCGGTCGAACGGTCGGCGACGGTGATGCGATAATCGCCGGTGGCGGCCAGCATCCAGGCAATGGCCGAACCGATATTGCCCGCACCGATGACGACAATGTTTTTCATGTTTTTGTTCCCCGCAGTAAATTCGCATGTGTCTGCGCAACGAATGCGCTTCAAAGACAGAATGCCAGCTTTTATTGACGATTCGCAGCTTCACTATGTGCAAATAGTGGTCTATTATTGGACAGTTAGACGACAGGATTGATCACTATGACGATCGCCGACAAGGACCGGGCGCTGCTTGCCCTGCTTTCCGAAAATGCCCGCATGCCGGTGGCGGAACTGGCGCGCCGGCTCGGCCTTTCTCGCACCACGGTGCAGGCGCGAATCGAGCGGCTTGAGGCTGACGGTGTGATTGCGGGTTATGGTTTAAGGCTTTCGGAAAGTTATCTTTCCGGGCTGGTGCGTGCCCATGTGCTGATCACCATCGGCCCGAAGGCGCTGCCGGCGGTAACGGCGGCGCTCACCGCCATCAAGGAGGTGACGACGCTGCATTCGGTGAGCGGCACCTTCGATCTCATCGCCATTCTGGCCGCACCCTCGATCCTCGATCTCGACCGGCTGATCGACCGCATCGGCGCGCTGGATGGGGTGGAGCGCACGCTGTCGTCGATTATTCTATCGACGCGGATTTCGCGGTAGGGGATGGTGGGGAGTAGGGGGCTGCCGCGGACTAAACCACCGCCCGCTCATCATAAGCCCTCTGCGCCGCCATCACCGCATCGATATTGCCTTCCGCCCAATGGGCAAGCGCCGCCACCGTTTCGGTCAGCGTCCGCCCCAGCGGCGTCAGTGAATATTCGACCGTTACCGGCACGGTCGGAAAGGCCTGCCGTGAAATCAGCCCGTCCCGTTCGAGCTTCTTCAGCGTCTGCGACAGGACCTTCTGCGAAATGCCCTTGATCTCCCGCCGCAGCACGTTAAAGCGCACCGCATCCACCCGCAGTTTGTCGAGTATCAGCAGCGCCCATTTGTCGGCGATCCTGTCCAGCACCATGCGGGTGGGGCAGCGATCCTCATAGACGTCATAGATGCGTTCCATCGGTTTGTTCCGTGCTTTCAGGGTCTTGCCGGTTTCCACGAGGAAACCAGATAACCGAAAAGTGCTCTCTTTTCATGATTTCGATCACGCAGTATCTGTGTTTTCGAAACATGGTTTCCATTAGATACTAAGGAGATTTGAGATGACAGGCAAGATACTCGTAATCGGTTCGACAGGCACCATCGGCACGCCGCTGGTCAAGGCGCTGGTGGCCAAGGGTGAAAGCGTCAAGGCGGCTTCGCGCACCGGCATCGCGACGAATGGCGCGGCAGGCGTGCGCTTCGATTATACCGACCACACCACTTACGCCGATGCATTCGAAGGCGTGGACCGTCTGTTCCTGATCCTTGCCGGCGGGCGTCTCGATGCGATCGATGCGCTGACCCCCGTTGTTGAAGAGGCCGCGCGCCGCAAGGTGAAGATCGTGTTCCTCAGCGTGCTGGGTGTAGATGCCGATGATTCCATTCCCTATCGCCAGATCGAACTGAAGATCATCGCGTCCGGCACGCCTTACGTCATCCTGCGCCCCAACTGGTTTGCCGATAATTTCCACAGCTATTGGAAGGCTGGCATCGAACACGGTCAGATCGCCGTGCCTGCTGGCGAGGGCAAGTCGAGCTTCATCGATGTGCGTGACATCGCCGACAGTGCTGCCGCGGCGCTCACCTCTGACGCCTTCAACGGCAAGGCCTTCAACCTCACAGGCCCGAAGGCCTTCGGTTACGCCGAGGCGGCCGCGCTGATCTCGCAGGCGATCGGCAAGCCAGTGTCTTACAGCGCCGTTTCGGATGAAGTCTTCATCGGCATCCTCACCGGCGCCGGTGTGCCTCAGGATTACGCTTCCTTCCTCGCCTCGATCTTCTATCCCGTGCGTGAAGGCTGGACGGCCGTGGTGACCGGCGACGTGGAAACGCTGGCTGGCCGCGCCCCGCGTTCGCTCGAAACCTATGTCGCCGACAATCTGGACCTGCTGAAGGGCTGAGGCTCAAAGCAGGCCCGCCGCGCTTACGCCGGATCGGTGGAGCCGCGGCGGGCCTTGAAGAGCATCTTCAGCCGCTGGATATCCTCCGCATTCCAGCCCTGAGGCTGGGTCACTTCCATCCACGCATCGATATAGTGCTCCGGCGCATAGACATGGCCATACCCCATCGGCGCGGTGGTGGCGGCGGCGACATCGAGACCGAGCTGCAGCAGGGTGACGACCGGGAACCAGCGGAAGGACGTGGAAACGTCAGGGCCGTGATGCACCATCCATTGCGGCCGCCGGTAAAGCGAGGCGGCCTCGAAGAAGGTGATGGGGTCGCTCGCATATTGCAGATAGACGATCCGCATCGGCCCCCAGTTCACACCCGGCATATGGGCTGTCGTATATTGGTTGGCGAAGCGGATGACGGAGGAATCGCGGAAACGTGGCAGCCACTCCGGCGTGTCCTTCACCCGGCCATTGGTGGCCATGCGCCAGGTGGGGCTGGAAAAGGGCGGGCCGCTCCACAAAGCGCCCTGGAACGGGTCGGACAGCACATCATAGAGATCAGAGGACTTCTGCGAATTGAGCGAACCGAGGCTGAGGCCATGCAGGTAGAGCTTCGGCCGCGTCTCCTTCGGTAATGTGGTCCAGTAACCATAAACGGCTTCGAACAGGGCGCGTGCCGTCTCGACGCCGTAATCCGGTTCGGTCAGCAGCGCGATCCAGCTGGAGAGATAGGAATATTGCACGGCGACACTGGCGATATCGCCATCGTGCAGATATTCCACCGTATCAAGCGCCTCCGGGTCGATCCAGCCGGTGCCGGTGGGGATGACGACGAGCAGCACCTTGCGCTCGAAACCGCCGACCCGCTTCAGCTCCTCCAGCGCAAGGGAGGCCCGCTCTTCGGGTGTGGAGGCGGAATTCAGGCCCGCATAGACCCTCAGCGGCTCCTTGGCGGGGCGATGGGTGAAGGTGGAAATCTGCGTGCCGGCGGGTCCTTCCGCTACGAATTCCCGCCCGCGTCGACCGAGCGACTCCCATGTCATCAATGAGGCGCTGCTGCCGGTTTTCAGCGGATCGGACGGGCGCGGCACATCTGGCTCGATCAGCGAATCTACCTGTTTCAGCGAGGAATCGGCAAATCTGAGGCCGATATCGAAAATCAGCCCGTTGAGCAGCATCCATGACAGCACGATGGCGGCGGTGATGCCGAGAACATTGGCGAGCCGGCGCGGCAGGAAATGCTGGCTGCGTGCGGCAAAGAACCGGCGGATCAGCTGGAAAAGCCGGCCGGCGCCGATGAGCAGGGCCGCAACCAGCACGGCAAGGCCGCCGGTCTTGGTGGGATGGGCGCTCGGTAGCGGATCGAGCTCCATCAGCACGCGAATGGAATTCTGCCAGTCCTTCGCCTGCCAGAGGAACGCAATCGCCGTGATGGCAGCGGCAAGGGCGATGAGAAACCGAACGCCGCGGGCATTGTGGCGCGAGGGTTCGGGCAGCTCCAGATAGGCCCAGATGGCGTGCAAGGCGACGCCGATCAGATAACCGATCGCGAAGGAAAAACCGCACAGAACGCCCTGCATCAGCCATGTGCGCGGCAGCAGCGAGGGCGTGAGTGAAGCGCAGAAGAGAACCGTGCCGAAGACGATGCCGGTTGCCGAAAGACCCGCAAACAACCGCTCAACCCATTGTTTTACCAACTTGACTTGCCCCTTCTGTCCACCGCTTGCGGCGCGAGTGTAATATGTGGCGGGCCAGGGTGCAAATGCCGGCGTCAGGATAAAAATCACGATAATAGGAAAATAATCCTTTACAGCGTGACGGTGGTTTGATAGTGTTTGGTTACGGTCGGAGATTTGCGGCTGACAGAGAGTTTTACACGCTTCCCTCATTCCTGTGACAAGCACAGGGAAGAGGGTGCTGGATAAACCGCTTTGCACCCATCCCCTGTCCATCTTATTTCTCCGCAGGCCAATCCCATGACACGCTCTCACAACTGCGACCCGGCGCTCTACGGAGCCTGGCCGGACAGGCCTGTCTATCCCGGTGAGGACATGCCGGAAGCCGCGCCCGAAACCAAATCGCGGGCCGACAGGCTGGCCCCAGAGGATGCGGCGCGCAACGGCAGTCTGCGGCAATTGCTGAACGAGCTGACGGTGGAGATGCGCGAGCAATTCTCGATGTACCGCAATCTGCGTGAAGCGAGCGAGGCGGGGCTCTTGCCGGGCAGTGACGATACGGATGCCAAGCAGGCGCGCGCCGATGTGAAAATCGCAACGGATCAGCTGTCGCTCATCGTTCGCACGCTGGAACGGATCGACGCCCTGCAAAGGGTGCTGGCGGAGGAGCGGCAGGCGCTTATGGACGAGGATGAAACCGATACGGAAGATTACAAGGCGGCGGTGGCGCATTTCCTCAAACGTATCGACGAACTGGCCGAGCAGAAATGCCGCGAGAGGCTGGAGACGATAGCCGCATCCGGCACTGCAGCGGGGTCTGACTGAAGAATGGTGGACCCTTCCACGGAAGCCGCTCGGCAGGAACAGGTCTTCAACCTGCTGCGCGACTGGCGTTTCATCGGCAACCTGCCGCAACAGGCGCCGGAAGGCGACTGGCGGACATGGCTGCTGATCGGCGGGCGCGGCTCCGGCAAGACCCGTGCCGGGGCCGAATGGGTGCACAGTATCGCTTCTGCCGGCAAGCAGTCGGATCTGCGCATCGCGCTGGTGGCGGAAACGCTGGGCGATGCCCGCGAGGTGATGATCGACGGCATTTCCGGCATCTGCCGCATTGCCCGCCGCAATCGGCCCGCCTTCGAAGTGTCGCGCCGCCGGCTTGTCTGGCCAAATGGCGCGATGGCGCAGGTGTTTTCCTCGGAAGACCCGGAAAGCCTGCGCGGCCCGCAATTCCACATGGCCTGGGCGGATGAGCTGGGTAAATGGAAATATCCGCAGGAAACCTGGGACATGCTGCAATTCGGCCTGCGCCTGGGCGAGGCACCAAGGCAACTGGTGACCACCACGCCGCGGCCCATTCCCTTGCTGAAGGCGCTGCTTTCCGATCCAACAAGCCGGGTGGCGCGGATGCCGACGGCGATGAATGCACAGAACCTCTCGCCCGGCTTCCTGAAGGCCATGGAGGAGCGTTACAGCGGCACGCGGCTCGGCCGTCAGGAAATCGGCGGCGAGCTGATCGATGAACGGGAGGGCGCGTTGTGGAAACGTGCCGATCTGGAGGCAATAATCGAGGCGGCGCATGAGCCGCTGTCGCGGATCGTGGTGGCAGTCGATCCACCCGCCGGAATGGGCGAGAATTCCTGCTGCGGCATCGTCGTGGCGGGGCTCGGCATGTCCGGGCGGCTCATGGTGCTGGCGGATTGTTCGGTGGAAGGTGAAACGCCGGCGGGCTGGGCCCGCGCCGTGGTTGCCGCCTTCCGCCGCCAGGAGGCCGACCGGGTGGTGGCCGAGGTCAATCAGGGTGGCGAAATGGTGCGGGCCATGCTGCAGAGCATAGACGCGAACCTGCCTCTGACTTTGGTGCGGGCAAGCCGTGGCAAATTCACCCGCGCCGAGCCGGTCGCGGCCCTTTACGAGCAGGGCCGGGTGCGCCACGCGGGCCGGTTTGAAAAGCTGGAGGACCAGATGACGGATTTCGGCCCCGATGGCCTGTCATCCGGGCGCTCGCCGGACCGGCTGGACGCGCTCGTCTGGGCGATCACGGCGCTGACGACGATGGTGGCGAGTGAGCCGAGGGTGCGGGGGATGTGAGCCGTTCAATCATCGCTTCCGCGCATGAGAGCCACTTGGCTTTCAAGCGAGCGTATGCCGCTTGTTTCGTCTCCCTGCGGGGGAGAAGGTCGCGGCAGCGGGATGAGGGGGCGAGGGCAAAGATATTCGGAGAGGTTTCCCTCTCATCTAACCCTTCGGGCCATCTTCTCCCCGGCGGGGAGAAGAAATTCGCGGTGCCATCCACGCCCACAAGCGGGCGCCCGGCAGGTCTTACTTCTTCGGAGATTGCGCCGGTTTCGGCTGCGAGCCGGTTTCGCGCATCTGGCGCCATTCGTTTTCGAGGCGGTCATAAACGGTCTGGGGGATTGTCGCTGTCATGGTGGCATTCCTCCTTGAATGGTTAACGCTGCAAGATTGCGCGGTGAATGGAGTTAGCGCGCTAAGGTTCCGGAATTCAAGGAATTTTTTACCTCAAAACCCCGGCCGGCGGATTAAAATCGATTAAGGTTTTTTCAAATCGATTTAGTCCCTGTGGCCGTCATGTGGAAAACCGGGTGTCATATTGCCCGTCATTTTCAGGAGCCGTCCATGGCCTATGACGAGGCGCGATTCTTCGCGTCGGTGCGAAGTTCCATCTTCGGCGGCCGCCTGCGCGCCGCCCAGCTTGCCGGTACGAAAATAATGCTGGCGGGGTTCGAAAAGGCGATGCCGGGTGGCGACCCCCGCTGGCTGGCCTATATGCTGGCGACAGCCTTTCACGAGACGGCGGCGACCATGCAGCCGGTGCGCGAGACATTGGCGGCAAGCGATGCGGAGGCGATCGCAAGGCTCGACCGCGCCTTTGCGGCTGGCCGGCTGCCGATGGTGCGCAAACCCTATTGGCGGCCCGATGCCGACGGGAAAAGCTGGCTGGGGCGCGGTTTCGTGCAACTGACCCATCGCCGCAATTACGAGGCCATGTCAGCGCTCACCGGCATAAACCTTGTGGAACGCCCCGAGCGGGCCATGGAGGCGGAGGTGGCGACGGCGATCCTGATCCACGGCATGGCGGGCGGCCGCTTTACCGGTCGCAAGCTTTCGGATTTCTTCAGTGGCGCGCGTGAGGATTGGGATGGCGTGCGTGCCATCATCAATGGCAGTGACCGGGCGCGGCTCGTCGGCGGTTATGGGCGCGCATTTCATCACGCGCTTGTCGCTGCGCGGATTGAACCGGGGCGGGCCAGATGATAACCCGTTACACGGCGCCGAAAAGGCCGCCTTTTAAGTTTGCATGACAGGTGACACCGTGATCCGCCATATCGTCTTTTTCACCGTTCCCGAAGAAAACCGCGACGCCGTGCGCAAGGGGCTTTCCGGCCTCACCGCGATACCGCATGCGCTGAAGCTTGAAATCGGCGAGAATGTGAAGAAGGACCAATGGGGCAACTCGGTCGATTTCATCGTTTATGGCGAGTTCGAAAACGAGGCGGCGCTGGCGGCCTACAAGGCCGACCCCGCCTATGATCTTTCCACCCGCACGGTAAAGCCGTTGCGCGAGACCCGTGTTGCCGCCGATTTCGACAGCGATACGGCGGTTAAGGCGCCGATCCGGTAACGTCTGCTTTCGTCTGCGAAGGCAAGGCGCATGCGCACTTAGCCTGCTGACAACGGGCGCAAACTTTCCTCCGTCATGCCGGACTAGATCCGGCATCCAGCCGACGAGCGTCTGCGCGGCGGGAAGAGCCTTTTCAGCCCAAGGACTTGGGCTGGCTGGACCCCGGATCCGGTCCGGGGTGACGGCATAGGGGCGCTGTAAGCCATCACAACAAGGACAACTCCATGCGATTTCCTTTCTCCCTGCCGCGGCGGCGCCCGGCGGATGGCAAAGCCGTGCCTGAAAGCCGGAAGATGGCCGAGGGCTTTGTGGCGGTGGCGGTGCAGGGCGGGCAGGCCTTCTGGTCCGGCCGTTCCTATGCCGCCCTTGCCCGCGAAGGCTTCATGAAAAACCCGGTCGCCCACCGCGCCGCCCGCATGGTGGCGGAGGCGTCCGCCTCCATGAGCTGGCTGATTTATGACGGCGATGAGGAACTGGTCGATCACCCGCTCCTGGCACTGCTGTCGCAGCCGAGCGCCCATATGGGCGGGCCGGATTTTTTCGAGGCGCTTTATGGCCATCTCATGCTGGCCGGAAACGCTTATATCGAACCGCTAACGGTCGGCGGGCGGTTGCGCGAGCTGCATCTTCTGAGGCCCGACCGGGTGAGCATCGTCGAGGGGCCGGATGGCTGGCCGGTGGCTTATGAATACCGCGCCGAGGGCCGCGCCGCCCGCCGCATCGCCGCCGAGCGGGATGGGCTGGCGCTTCTGCATCTGAAGCTCTTCCATCCGCTGGACGACCGGGTGGGTTTTGCGCCGCTCGCCTCCGCCGGTGCGGCGCTCGATCTTCACAATGCGGCCAGCCATTGGAACAAGCGCCTGCTCGACAATTCCGCCCGGCCTTCCGGTGCGCTGGTCTATCAGCCGAAGGAGGGTGGCAATCTCTCCACCGAGCAATATGAGCGGCTGAAGCGTGAGCTGGAGGAGGGCTATCAGGGAGCGATGAATGCCGGCCGACCGCTGCTTCTGGAGGGCGGGCTGGACTGGAAGGCCATGGGTCTTTCGCCGCGCGACATGGATTTTCTGGAGGCACGCAACGGTGCGGCGCGCGATATCGCGCTCTCGCTCGGCGTGCCGCCGATGCTGATCGGCATTCCCGGCGACAATACCTACGCCAATTACCAGGAGGCGAACCGCGCCTTTTATCGCCTCACTGTGCTGCCGCTCGTTTATCGCACGGCGGCAAGGCTCTGCGGCTGGCTGGCACCGGTTTTCGGCGCTGGCTTGAGGCTCGAGCCCGATCTCGACAGGATCGCCGGGCTTGCCGGCGAACGGGATGCGCTCTGGACACGCATTGGTGCGGCATCCTTCCTGAGCGACGAGGAAAAACGCGAAGCCGTCGGTTACTGAGCGGCCGAAACCACGTTCTGGAAGTGTGTGATGTTCAGCTGAATCATTTTCTGAAGAAGCGGACTCTCTCTGTGAGCTCTTCCGCCCAAGCGATTCCGAAGATTCGTAAAATCACAGAAGCGCAGGCGCGCAAAAAGCGCCTGCGGGCGGCGCGATGCGTTCGCCCGATTGCAACATCCTAAACGGGAATGATTACCCATGTCTGAATTCGCCAATGAGGCCGGTATCTGGGCCGCCCGCATCACCGGCGCCGTGGCGGGCGCGGGTGTGTCACTCGTTTACCTGCTGCCGAAAAGCAAACGCGAGGCGGCGAGCCGTTTCGTCACCGGCGTTTCCTGCGGCATGATCTTCGGCGGGCCGATCGGCCTGTGGATCGTGCAGCAGCTCGATATTGCCGGGGCACTTTCGGGCCGGGAAATCATGGTGGCCGGCTCGGCCGCCGCCAGCATGGGCGCCTGGTGGGGGCTGGGTGTTCTGGTGCGCATCGCCGACCGATACGGCACGCGCCCGCGCGCCTGACAGGCACCGCCCTTTCCCCTTCATATCGCAGGAGTTTTTCATGCACGTTTATCGCGGGCCGCGTCCCGCCACGCGCAAATTCGCCAATCTGGAGCTGCGCGGCATTACCAGCGACGGCACGTTTTCCGGTTATGCCAGCGTCTTCGGCGAGGTCGATCTCGGCAAGGATGTGATCGAGCGCGGGGCTTTCCGCCGCTCCATCGAGGAGCGCGGTGCGGGCGGTATCCGCATGCTTTACCAGCATGATCCGGCCGAGCCGATCGGCGCATGGCGCACCATCCGTGAGGACGAGCGCGGTCTTTACGTCGAAGGCATCCTCGCGCCCGGCGTCGCCCGTTCCCGCGAGGTGCATTCGCTGATGAAGACCGGCGCGTTGGACGGGCTGTCGATCGGCTTTCGCACCGTTCGCTCCGGCAAGGCGGCAAGCTCGGGCGTTCGGCGCATTCTGGAAGCCGATCTGTGGGAAATCTCGGTCGTGACCTTCCCGATGCTGCCCTCGGCCCGCGTCTCCGACGTCAAACACGCCCGCTTCTTCCGCGACCGCGAGACCGAACTGGTGCGAACCATGCGCCGCGCCGCCCGCTTGCTGTTCGACAACACCTTCAAGCGCTGACCCTCAGGCATCCAAGAACAAGGAAACCGACATGACAGACCAGATGACGAAACCGGCCCCGATGACCGTCGCCCCGCAGGTGAAGGCCGTGCCCGATACGGTGACAGCCGCCTTCGATGACTTCATGGAAGCCTTCGAAGCCTTCCGCGAAACCAACGACCAGCGTCTTGCCGATATCGAACGCAAGATGGGGGCAGATGTCGTGACCCGCGACAAGCTCGACCGCATCGACAAGGCGCTCGACAACAACCGCAGGATCATGGACGATCTGGCGCTCAAGAAGGCGCGACCCGCGCTTGGCCGCAAGGATGCGCTTTCCCACGATGCCGAGGAGCACAAGGCGGCTTTCGAGGCCTATATCCGCCGGGGTGAGGAGGGCGCGCTGCGCGATCTGGAGGCCAAGGCCTTTGCCGGTTCGACCGGGGCCGATGGCGGTTTTCTGCTGCCGAGCGAGACGGATGGCGAGATCGGCCGGCGCATGACGGCGATTTCGCCAATCCGGGCGCTGGCGACCGTGCGGCAGGTTTCCGCCGCCGTGCTGAAGAAACCCTTCGCGCCCGGCGGGATGACKACCGGCTGGGTCTCCGAAACGGCGGCACGCCCGCAGACGGCAACGCCGCAGCTTGCCGAACTGTCCTTCCCGACGATGGAGCTTTATGCCATGCCGGCGGCGACCCAGGGGCTGCTGGATGATGCGGCGGTCGATATCGAAGCCTGGATTGCCTCGGAGGTGGACATCGCATTTGCCGAACAGGAGGCCGCCGCCTTCATCGCCGGTGATGGCGTCAACAAGCCCAAGGGTTTTCTCTCCTATACCACCGTCGCCAATGATGGCTGGAGCTGGGGCAATATCGGTTATGTCGCGACCGGCGTTTCGGCCGGTTTCGCCTCCTCTGGTCCGATGGATGTGCTACTCGATGCCGTTTACGCGCTGAAGGCCGGCCATCGCCAGAACGGCACTTTCCTGATGAACCGAAAGACGCAAGGGGCGCTGCGCCGCTTCAAGGATACCAGCGGCGCCTATCTCTGGCACCCGCCAGCCGTCGCAGGCCAGCCGGCCTCGCTGATGGGCTTTCCGGTGACGGAGGCGGAGGACATGCCGAATGTGGCGGCCAACAGCTTCGCCATCGCCTTTGGCGATTTCCGCGCCGGTTACCTCGTCGTCGACCGTACCGGCGTGCGCATCCTGCGCGATCCCTATTCGGCCAAACCCTATGTGCTGTTCTACACCACCAAACGTGTGGGTGGCGGCGTGCAGAGTTTCGAGGCGATCAAGCTGGTGAAATTCGGGGTGAATTGATAGCCGCAGTATTGGCCTTTTCTTCTCCCCGTCGGGGAAAAGATGTCCCGAAGGGACAGATGAGGCGGCAACCTTGCCAGATGTCGGAGAGCTTGCCCCTCAACCCGCTGCCGCGACCTTCTCCCCGGCGGGGAGAGGGCGAAAGACGCACCTACTCGCCCACTCGACTACCTTCTTCTCCGGAGACCCCATGACCTATGCCCTCATTCATCCGCCACAGGCGGAGCCGCTGACGCTTGCCGAGGTCAAGGCGCATCTGCGTCTCGACGGTAGCGACGAGGACGCGCTGCTTGCCGCGCTGCTGCGCACTGCCCGCGAGCATCTGGAACGCGCGACCGGGCTTTGCCTCATCCGCCAGACCTGGCGGCTTTATCTCGACCGGTGGCCTGAGAAGGGCGTGATTCTGATTGGCAAGGGACCGGTGCAAGCCATCGAAACGATTCTGGTTTTTGATGGTGAAGGCCGCACGGCGGACATTACCGGCGCCGACAGATTGCTCGACGGCACGGCGCGCCCGGCACGGCTGTGGCTGCGTGACCCGCCGAGCCCGGGGCGGGCGATGAACGGCATCGAGATCGATTTCATCGCCGGTTACGGCGAGGCCGGCACCGAGGTGCCCGACACGCTGAAACGCGCCATGCTGATGCATGTGGCGCAGATGTTCGCCTTTCGCGGTGCGGTTGCCCCGGAAAACCAGCCTGTGGCGGTTCCTGCCGGTTACGAGCGGCTGGTGGCTCCTTTCTGCCGCCTGGGGCTTTGAGCCATGAACCTCGTTTTTCTCGACCCTGGCAAGCTGACGGCGCGGCTGGAGCTGGGGCTGTGCACAGAAACACCGGACGGGCAGGGCGGTGCGACGGAAGGCTGGACTGTGCTGCGGTCGCTCTGGGCGGCCATCGAACCGGTTTCCGAGGCCTCCCACGAGCGGGCCTCGGCCGAGGGTGTGACGATCACCCACCGTATCTGGCTGGCCTTTCGCAGCGACATTACCGTCGGCATGCGCTTTCGCAAAGGCAACCGGATTCTGGCGATCCGGGCGGTGATGGATCCGGATGAGACCCGCCGCTTCATCGTCTGCCGTTGCGAGGAGGAAAGCCGATGAGCGCTGCCAACCCATTGCTGCGGGCGATTTTCACGCGGTTGACGGGCGATGCGGCGCTGACGGCGCTCATCCCCGGCGGCATGGTCGACCGGCTTCTGCCACGCGCGGTTCTGCCATGCATCGTTATCGGCGATCTTGAAAGCCGGGATTATTCGACGGCGACGGAAAAGGCCGAAGAACATTTCCTGTCACTGCAAATCTGGAGCGATGCCAATGGCCGCAAGGGCGCGGGGGAGATCGCCGCTCGAATAAAAGGCCTGCTCGATGATGCGGCTTTGCCGATGGCCGGCGTCTCTCTCGTCAATCTGCAATTTGTCTCCAGCCGCTCGCGGCGCGAGGCGAAGACCCGGAATTTTGTTACGGAGATGCGTTTCCGGGCGGTGACGGAATAGCGCTGTTTCAGAAGCCTTGTCTGCGCACGGTTCGCCACAGAGCGATCAGCAGCACAAACGAAATGCCGATCAGCACGGCGGCGATGCCAAGCATGGCCGCCACCCCGCCGCGATCCAGCGCCAGCGTGAAGATGACCGGCGCGACGGCGATGGCAAGGTTCTGCGGCAGGGAGATGCGCGCAGCCTGAAGCCCATAGTCCTCCGGCGAAAACACGGCGAGCGGCAGCACCGCCCGGCTGACGGTGAGCACGCCAGCACCGAAACCGAAAAACACGATGAAACCGATGAAGGACGGCATGGCCGGGGCAAAGCCAAGCAACAGCAGTAGCGACAGGAACAGGAGACAGAGGCCGATCGCGGCGGTGACGAAGGGGCTGCCGCGTTTTCCAAGCAGGAAATCCAGCCCGCGCGCGGTAATTGCCAGCAGGCTGCGCGCCGATGCCAGCTGCACGGCAAACGATTGCGACGCGCCCGCCTGCACCAGGAACAGCGGCAGCAGCGGCGACAGGCCGAAGGTCGTAAAGGCGCTGATCGTCGTCATGGCCGCCAGAAGCAGAAAGGCCCGGCGTGTATCGACCGGTGACGGCAAAAGGGCGTCCGCTTTCTGCCGCTTTGCCTGCGTGCTGGCCGGACGGCCGGGAAGCACGAAGAGATAGAGCGGCAGAAGGACGAAGATCTGCAGACAGGCATAGAGCAAAAGCGTGCCGCGCCAACCAAGATGCTGTTCCACAAGCGCGGTAAGGGGCAGGAAAACCGCCCCGGAAAGCCCGGTAAACAGCATCAGGAGCGCCAGCAACCGGCCACCTTCCGCACCCACGCGTTCCACCACGGCGGTATGGGCAGCCGTCGTCAAGCCGCAGGTTGCAGCCAGGCCCATCACGGCCCAGCCGAAAAGATAACTTGTGACACCGCCCGAAAAGGCGAGCACGGCAAAACCGGCGGCGAAAAGCAGCGAACCCGCCACCAGCACGGGTGCCGCGCCGCGGCGGACGAGCGTTCTTCCAAGCAGCGGGCCGCAAAATGCGCTGATCAGCATCATGATGGTGAGACCGGCAAAAACGATCTCGTTGCCGATCGCCAGTTCGCTGCCGATGCGTGGCGCCAGAATGGCCAGCATGTCGAAACCGCTGCCCCAGCTGACGATCTGCCCAAGCGCCAGCACACCGATAAGGCGCACGCGGGACGTCGTGGGGGAAGCGTCGGACATGGTGAAATCGCGGGGTGCGAGGGGCTGGAAACCATTTGGTAGCAGGCCCACCGCACCCCCGCAACAGCAATCGAGAAAGGAAAACAACATGGTGGCGCAAAAGGGCAAGGACCTGCTGCTGAAGATCGACAATGGCGGTTCCTATGAAACGGTGGCCGGCCTCCGAACCAAGCGGCTGGCCTTCAATGCGCAGGCGGTCGACGTGACGGATGCACAAAGTGCCGGCCGCTGGCGCGAGCTTCTCTCCGGCGCCGGCGTGCAGCGTGCGTCGCTGACGGCTTCCGGCATCTTCAAGGACCAGACGAGCGATGCGCTGGTGCGCGGCGCGTTTTTTGCCGGCACCATTCCGGGCTGGCAGATTGTCATTCCCGATTTCGGCACCATTGCCGGACCGTTCCAGATCGTCGCGCTCGAATATTCGGGCCGCCACGATGGCGAGGTGCAATTCGAGATCGCGCTGGAATCCGCCGGTCTCCTCACTTTCGGAGTGCTGTGATGCCTGAGCGTTTGCGTTACGGGCGGGCGAACCGCCATCGCGGTGAGATAGAGGCGCTGATCGACGGCGAAAGGCGCATCCTGTGCCTGACGCTCGGGGCTCTCGCCGAACTCGAAACCGCCTTTGCTGCCGATGATCTGACGGCGCTCGCCGAGCGTTTCGCCAGCGGCCGCATGAAGGCGGCCGACATGATCCGGGTCATCGGCGCGGGCCTGCGCGGCGCGGGCAACGTGTTTTCCGACGAGGATGTGGCGGCCGCGACGGTGGAAGGTGGCATTGCCGGCCACGCCGCGATCGTCGCCGATCTTCTGACTGCAACCTTCGGCGGCTTCAAAGGTGATGCAACGCCGGACCCTTGAGCGCCGCAGCAGGTGAGGCGACAACACGCCCCTTTCCCTGGCCGGCGGCCATCCATGCCGGCCTCTGCCTGCTGCGGCTTTCCCCTGAAATCTTCTGGCGGCTGACGCCGAGGGAGTTCTTCGCGATGACGGGCGGTAACGCCGTTCCGCGCGGCCCTGACCGTCAGGCGATGGAGGCGATGATGCGGCGGTTTCCGGATGGGTGAGGGCGTCAGGGCATCTTTCGCGGCCGGCCGCCCTTCACACCGTTGGCGCGGCTGGCAGCCGCCTTGGCCGGGGAGCGGGATTGCCCGCCCTTGCGCTGCGCTTCCATGAATGTGCGGCTGCCGAAGATGCCGTTCATCAGGCCGGCGATCGTATAGTCGATATCGAGGTTTTCCCAATGCAGGCCCGTCTCGCCGAGAAGTTCGACTTCGGCGAGCTGCTCTGCCGTGGCGTCCTGCAAGCCTTCCAGTGCCCGGGCCGGAAACATGAAGCAGGCGCCATTGGTGAAATCGACGATGACGCGCGCCGACGCCGCTTCGAAACGCACGGAGACCGGAATGGGACGCCCGGCACGTTCCTTTTGCCAGCGCTCCTTGGCGGCTGTGAGTTCGGCGTCGCTGATTTCAACCATGATATCGTCTCCAGATTTCCATAAACAGCGTCCGGTTCTCTTCGATAACGGCAACGGCGCGCCGCACATCCCGGTCCGACATGCCGCCCTGCGTGAGAACGGTGAGGCTGACGATATCGATACGGGCTTCACCCTCTCCGTAGACATGGGCATGCGGCGGCTCGTGATCAGCCGTGTAGATGACGAAACGCATGCCATGCTGGCGCAGAACGGTGACCATGAGAACCATAACCCAAGAAGTTGGGTTTTGAAAGGATTTGGGCTGAGGCAATGGATTTTTAAAAAGCTGTTTCAGCACCATGCATTCCCCAGTTGAATCAGAAAGGCAAGCGCGATGGCGGGCGAAGGATCGATTGCGGAGAACCGGGAGGAGGCGGAAGCGCTCTCCGAGGTGATGGGTGATCTCGAGAGGCGCTCGGAGCGGTTCGGGGCGGCGCTGACCTCCGCGCTCCAGGCGGCGACGACGGGTGGCAGGGGGCTCGATGATGTGTTGCGCGGGCTCGGGCAGCGGCTGTCGGGCATCGCGCTTTCGGCCGGGCTGAAACCGCTGGAGAACATGATCGGCAACGCCGTCGGCGGGTTGTTGAACGGCGGCGGTTCGCTTTTCGCCTTTGCCGATGGCGGCGTGCCGGGGCGGGGTATCACGCCTTTTGCGGAGGGCGGCGTGGTCTCCAGCCCCGCCTTCTTTCCGATGGGCGGTGGGCTTGGCCTGATGGGGGAAGCGGGGGCGGAGGCGATCCTGCCGCTGAAGCGCGGTTCGGACGGTGCTCTCGGTGTCGCGGCACCCTCGGGCGGGAGTGGGGCGCAGATCGTTTTTAACGTGACGGCCACGGATGCGGCAAGCTTCCGGAAAAGCGAAGGGCAGATTGCCGCGATGCTGGCGCGCAGCGTCGGGCGTGGCCAGCGGGGATTGTGACACAGGCGCGCGCCCATCTCCATTCCTGTGCCTGACATAGGAATCCAGCCAACCAAGTCATTGGGCTGAAAGGACTGCCTCGCCGCCCTGTGGTTAGCACAGGGATGAGGAGAGGAGAGCGAACGACGCATGGGCTCCTCCGCTCCTCCTTCTTGCCGTGCGTCGTCCTTCCCATTTCCCAACCATCAAAACGAATCCAGGAACAACCACATGGCGGCATTTCATGAAGTGCGGTTTCCGCTGCGGCTGGCGCTCGGCGTCAGCGGCGGGCCGGTGCGGCGGACTGATATCGTCAATCTTTCCAACGGCCGGGAGAATCGCAACCAGCGCTGGAGGAACGCCAGACGCGCCTATGACGCCGGCTCCGGCATCCGCTCCGTTGCCGATCTTTATGAGGCGCTGGCCTTTTTCGAGGCAAGGCGCGGGGAACTCTACGGTTTTCGCTTTCGCGATCCCGTGGATTTCAAATCCTGTGCGCCGGGAGAGACCCCCGCCGCGACCGATCAGGCGATCGGCACCGGCGACGGGGCGACGGCGGGTTTTCAACTGATGAAGACCTATGCGGATGCAGGCGGCTCGTTTTCCCGCCGCATCGACAAGCCGGTCGAAGGGTCGGTCATCGTTTCGGTCGAGGGGGTGAAGGCCACACCGTCCGATCTGTCGGTCGATCATATGACCGGCATGGTGGCATTCCGAACCGGGCGGGTGCCGCCTGCCGGTGCCGTCATTCGCGCCGGTTTTGAGTTCGACGTGCCGGTGCGCTTTGCCATCGACCGTATCGATATCAACGTGACCGCCTTTGAAGCCGGCCGCATTCCCTCCATTCCGCTGACGGAAATCCTGCCATGAAGACCATGCCCGCTGCCCTTGCCGATCATCTGAAGGGGGATGCCACGACCACCTGCCATTGCTGGCGGGTGACGCTGGCGGACGGCGTCGTGATGGGTTTTACCGACCATGACGAGGCGCTGTCCTTCGGCGGCACAGCCTTCCTTGCCGCCAGCGGATTTTCGGGGCGCGAACGCTGGCGAGGTGGCGGGCGGTTTTTCGAGCGAGGCGATTGTGGAGGACGATCTTGCCGCCGGGCGTTTCGATGGCGCGAAGGTGGAACTGTTCCTCGTCAACTGGCAGGCGCCGGACGAACATGCGCTGCTCAGCCTGCGCGAGATCGGTGAGGTGACGCGGGCGGGCGGGGCCTTCCGCGCCGAATTGCGCAGCATCGCCCACCGTCTTGGCCAGCCGCAGGGCAGGAGCTATGGGCGGCGTTGCGATGCCGCACTCGGCGACGGGCGCTGCGGCGTTGATCTTGCGCGGTTTGCCGGGCATGGCAGCGTGGCGGCGGTGGATGTTTCAGGCAAGCTGCTGGTCGCCAGGCTCGATGCTTTTGCCGAGGGTTTCTTTAACCGGGGCAAACTCAGATTTTTGACCGGCAGCCTCGCTGGCAAGGCTTTCGACCTTGACGGCCATGAGCGGCGTGATGGCGACGTGCTTCTTTCCTTCTGGCTGGCGCCGGACCGGATGCCATCGCCGGGCGATCGTTTTTCGGTGACCGCCGGCTGCGACAAGAGTTTTGCCACCTGCCGGGCGAAATTCGCCAATCATCTGAATTTCAGGGGCTTTCCGCATCTGCCGGGGGCGGATTTCGCCTATTCCTATGCAAACGGCGGTCAGAGCCATGACGGCGGAGCGCTGTTTCTATGATCGATACGGCAGAAAGAGTGCTGGCGCTGGCCGAAAGCTGGATCGGCACGCCCTACAGGCACCAGGCCTCGTTGCAGGGTGTCGGCTGCGACTGCCTCGGCCTGATCCGCGGCGTCTGGCGCGGGCTTTACGGGCACGAACCGGAATTGCTGCCACCCTATGCGCCGGACTGGGCCGAACGCGGCGGCGAAGACCGGCTGATGGCGGCGGCGAAACGCCATTTCACAGTACTTGCGGGCATATCGGAGGCGCGGCCGGGAGATCTGCTGCTGTTTCGCTGGCGGGCCGATGCGGCGGCAAAACATCTCGGCATCCTCGCCGGGCCAGAGCATTTCATCCACGCCTATGAACAGGCGGCGGTGGTGCGGTCGGCTCTCGTGCCGGGCTGGAAGCGGCGTATTGCCGGTGCCTTCCGTTTTCCTGATCCCTGAAATTTTTCGAGGCAAACATGGCGACAATCGTTTTTCAGGCGGCGGGTGCGGCGCTCGGCGGCATTTTTGGCCCCGTTGGCGCCATCATCGGCCGGGCGGCCGGCGCACTGGCAGGAAATGCCGTCGACCGCGCACTGCTTTCGAACGGCCGGACGGTGTCCGGCAGGCGTCTTTCGACGGCGCGTATTCCCGGTGCGGATGAGGGGGCCGCGATCAACCGGCTCTATGGCACGGCAAGGATCGGCGGCACGCTGATCTGGGCGACGCGTTTCGAGGAAAACGTCGAGGTTGAGCGGCGTGGCGGCAAGGGCAATCGCGGCCCGAAGGTGGAGAGCTTCCGTTATTTCGCCAATCTCGCCGTGGGCCTGTGCGAGGGTGAGGCAGCCATGGTGCGGCGCGTCTGGGCCGATGGGCGCGAAATCGACCTCACCGGCGTAGAGATGCGTTTTTACCCCGGCAGCGAAACGCAATTGCCCGATCCGCTGATCGAGGCGAAGCAGGGGACCGGCAACGCGCCGGCCTTTCGCGGACTTGCCTATGTGGTCTTCGAACGTCTGCCGCTCGAGAGCTATGGCAACCGCATTCCGCTGATGCAGTTCGAGGTCGTGCGGCCGGTTGGAACGCTCGAACGCCAGATCCGCGCCATCACCGTCATTCCGGGCGCGACCGAACACGGTTATGCCACCACGCAGGTCAGCGAACGCACGGGTATCGGCCAGAGCCGCATCATGAACCGCAATAATCTGACCGCCGGGACCGACTGGCAGGCGGCGATCGACGATTTGCAGGCGCTTTGCCCCAATCTCGAAAGCGTTGCGCTGGTGGTGAGCTGGTTCGGCACGGATATGCGGGCGGGAGAATGCCGCATCCTGCCCGGCGTGGAAGTGGCGGACCGAGATGGGGAAACGACGCCATGGTCCGTCGCCGGCCTTTCGCGCGGGGAGGCGCATCTGGTCAGCCACCATGGCGGCGGCCCCGCCTATGGTGGCACACCGGATGATGACAGCGTGTTGCAGGCCATTGCCGATCTCAAGGCCCGGGGCCTGCGGGTCTGCCTTTATCCTTTCGTGATGATGGATGTGCCCGCCGGCAACGGCCTGCCGGATCCCTATGGCGATGGCGAGCAGGCCGCCTATGGCTGGCGCGGCCGCATCACCTGTTTTCCCGCACCCGGCAGGGCCGGCTCCCCGGATCGCAGCGCTGCTGCACGGGCACAGGTTTCAGCCTTCTGCAACCGCGAGGATGGTTACCGCCGCATGGTGCTGCATTATGCGGGGCTGGCGGCCAAGGCGGGCGGGGTGGATGCTTTCCTGATCGGCTCGGAACTGCGCGGGCTCACCGCACTCCGCGGCCAGAACGATGCCTTTCCTTTCGTCGAGGAGCTGGTGCGGCTGGCGGGCGATGTGCGCGGCATCGTGGGGCCAGCGACGAAGCTCACCTATGCGGCGGACTGGAGCGAATATTTCGGCCACCAGCCGGCGGACGGTTCAGGCGACGTGTTCTTCCACCTCGATCCGCTCTGGGCGAGCCCTGATATCGACGCCATCGGCATCGACAATTACATGCCGCTTTCCGACTGGCGTGACGAGGATGCCACCAACGGCAATCCCGATGGCATGAGCGGCCCGGACGATGCCAGCGCCTTCAGCTACGCCATCACGGCGGGCGAGGGTTTCGACTGGTATTATGCCAGCGATGCCGACCGCGCGGCGCGGCGGCGCATGCCTATAACGGACGGGCTGACGGGCAAGCCATGGATGTTCCGTTACAAGGACCTTCGCAGCTGGTGGGGCAACCTGCATTACGACCGAGTGCGCGGCGTGGAAAATTCCGCGCCGACCGCATGGGTGCCGGGCGCAAAACACATCTGGTTTACCGAACTCGGCTGCCCGGCGGTGGACAAGAGTGCGACGCGGCCCAACGTCTTTCCCGATCCGAAATCGGCGGAAAACGCCTTTCCCCATTTTTCTCGCCGCAACCGCGCCGACAGCCAGCAGCGGCGGTTTCTGGAAGCCCACCTCGACCACTGGGGTGAGGGGGAGGCGGCGATGGTGGATAAAGACCGGGTCTATCTCTGGACGTGGGATGCGCGGCCTTTCCCCGCCTTTCCGCAGAATGGCGCGGTTTGGAGCGATGGCGCCAACTGGCGCACCGGCCACTGGCTGAACGGGAGGCTGGGAACGGCCACTCTTGCCGACACCATCGCCGCCATACTGACGGATCAAGGTTTTTCCGCCTTCGACGTCTCGGCCGTCAGCGGCGATCTGACCGGTTATGTGCAGGGCGACATAACCTCGGCCCGCAACCTGCTGGAGCCGCTGATGGCGGCGTTCCAGGTGGATGTGGCGGAGGAGGGAGGTATGTTGCGTTTCCGCTCCCGCAATACGGCATCTATGCCCGTCCGCGATATCGCCGTGCTGGCCGATCTGGAGGGCGAGCCGCTCTGGTCTGAAAATCGCGGCCATGACAGTGATTTCGCAGCAGAAGCCGTGCTGTCCTCGTTCAATCCGGCGCTCGACTACGAGCAGGCGAGCGCGCGTTCCCGCCGCATCGACAATGCCGGCAGCCGGGTGATGCGGCTCGATCTTAACGCCGCTTTGCCAGCGGAAACGGCGGAAGTAGCCGTGGAAGCGCTGTTGCGCGACAACCGTCAGGCCCGGCGCAGCCTGCGCTTCGCCCTGCCGCCATCCGATATCACGCTTGAACCCGGCGATTGCATCCGCCTGCCGGAGGGTGTCTTTCCGCAGGCGCCGGCCGGGCGGTTTCTGGTCAGCCGCATCGAGGATGGCGCGGTGCGGCAGGTGGAGGCGCGGGCTTTTTCGCCGGCCTTTTCAGCCGTCGCCAACGGCACGGAGGAGCGGCGCAGCGTCGGCGCAAGCGGTGCCGAAGGTTTCGCCCCGGAGGTGCTGTTTCTCGATCTGCCATATCACGATGGCGCCACGCCGGAAGAATCAGCACGGATTGCCGCCCTTGCAAGGCCCTGGCGGCCCATCGTCGTTTCTTCATCGCCCGGCACGGAAGGGTATCGCCAGCGCGTGCTGCTCGACCGGCGCGCGACGATCGGCGCGCTGGCACAACCGCTGACGCCCGGACCCTCCGGCCGTTTCGACCGCAAGAACACCATACTGATCGATCTTCCCGCCGGTGAAGTGTCATCGGCCGCAGAGCTTTCGGTGCTGAACGGCGAGAACCGTCTCGCCATCAAGGCTGCAAACGGCGTTTGGGAGATCGTCGCCTTCGCGAAAGCCGAAGAAATCGCACACTCGCGCTGGCAGCTCTCCGCGCTCTTGCGGGGTCTCGCCGGTACGGAGGATGCGCTTGCCGCAGGCGCGCCGAAAGGGGCTCCGGTGGTGGTTCTCGATGCGGCGGTGCAGCCGCTCGGTCTTGCCGCAAACGAGCGCGGGCGACGCCTGAACTGGATTGCGGAAGCGGCGGGCATGGCGGGCGCATCGGCCGGGCCCTTTGCCTTTGAGGGTGGCGTGCGGGCGCAGACGCCGCTTGCGCCGGTGCATCTTTCCGGCGAGCGCAGGAGGGACGGCATTCTCCTCAAGTGGAAGCGTCGCGGCCGAGTGGAGGCCGATGGCTGGGATGCGAGCGACATCCCGCTGGAGGAGCCCTTCGAGCTTTACCGCGTCGAGGTGCTGGACGGCGAAACCGTGCGGCGCAAGGTGGAGGTTGCAGAACCCTTCTGGTTTTACCCGGCCGCAGATGAACTCACAGATTTCCCGGTCCTGCGGGATCACATTTCCGTGCGTGTCCGCCAGCTTGGCCGCGCGGTGCCCTCGGGGGTGGTGGCGCAGGCCCTTCTCCCGCTCTGACATGTGCCTGAAAAACAACGCAAAGGACGAGATTATGGACAGTACCAAGGCATGGTATCAATCCCGCACGATCTGGGGCGCGCTGATTGCGGTTTTTGCTCCGCTTTTCAGCATTGCCGGTTTCGATCTGCCCGCCGGCGTGCAGGGCGAACTCGCCGAAGGGCTGGTGACGGTCGCGGGCGGAATCGGCGGCCTGATCGCACTTTACGGCCGCCTTTCAGCGACCCGCGCCATCCGCTGACGCCGCCCGCAAACACGCCGTTCCCGCCATGCAACGCTGCGGCGGGGGGCGGCATTCATTTGCCATTCAGACGCTTTGCGCTACATATTCGGTCACGATAGGGTTCGAGACGCACCCGGTTCTTGTGGAAGTTTGTAGAATGGCATCACCTCTCATCATCGCGACGCTTGCAGCCGGGCTTTCCGGTTTCACGGCGCCCGAGGCTGATCTGCAGGGCCACTACATTCTGGCTGCCAGCGATTGCGGCGCAGCCGTGGCCCGCGTGGTGCGTGAAACCGGCGGCCAGCTGCTTTCAGTCTATCCTTCCGGCGACGGTCAGTCCTGTGTCGTCACCGTTCTCGTCCAGGGCAATGGCGAGCGCCCGCGCAAGGTAACGATGCGCGTGCCGATGTAGCTTGCCCGCATCGCCGAAATATCGGAAAACAATCCGACACATTTAGCATGACCGGCCACGCGCGCGGGCCGGGACGTAAGGAAAGGGCGGACAATGCGTATTCTCGTTGTTGAGGACGATGCCAATCTCAATCGTCAGCTGACCGATGCTCTCAAAGAGGCCGGTTATGTCGTCGATCAGGCATTCGACGGCGAGGAGGGGCATTATCTCGGCGATACCGAGCCCTATGACGCCATCGTCCTCGATATCGGCCTGCCGCAGCTTGACGGTATTACCGTCGTTGAAAAATGGCGCGCGGCCGGCAAGGCCATGCCGGTGCTCATCCTCACCGCCCGCGACCGCTGGAGCGACAAGGTGGCCGGCATCGACGCCGGTGCCGACGACTATGTGACCAAGCCTTTCCATGTCGAAGAAGTGCTTGCCCGCGTGCGCGCGCTCATCCGCCGCGCCGCCGGCCATGCTTCTTCCGAACTTGTCTGCGGCCCGGTCCGGCTCGACACCAAATCCTCCAAGGCGACCGTTAACGGCACGACGCTGAAGCTCACCTCGCACGAGTTCCGGCTCCTGTCCTATCTCATGCACCACATGGGCGAGGTCGTTTCGCGCACGGAGCTGGTCGAACACATGTACGATCAGGATTTTGACCGCGATTCCAATACGATCGAGGTGTTTGTCGGACGTCTGCGCAAGAAGCTCGGGGTTGATCTGATCGAGACGATCCGTGGTCTCGGTTACCGGATGCAAGCGCCGGCAGATGCGAAGTAATTCCCTCACCGCCCGCGTTCTGCTGCTCGCCTCGCTCTGGTCGGTGCTGGCGCTGGTGGTGATCGCCGTCGTGATCTCGACGCTGTACCGGCAGGGCGTTGAGCGCAGCTTCACCGATCTTCTGAGGGCGCAGCTCTATAACGTCATCAACTCGGTGACGATTTCTAACGAGAATACGCTGGCCGGCAGCCCGCAGCTCGGCGATCTCCGCTTCTCGCAGCCCGATACCGGCTGGTACTGGGTTGTCGAGCCGCTCGGCAATTTCCAGACCGCGCCGCTGGTTTCTTCCTCGCTCGGCGTATCTACGCTGCCGGTGCCGAGCATTCTCGATGCGCCCTTCGACAACAGATATGAGCGTTTTTATGCCGTGACCGATGAGGCCGGCAACAAGGTGCGCGTGGCGGAAACGGAAGTCGTGCTGGATGGCGAAGGCCGTGCCGCGCGGTTTCGTGTTTCCGGCAACCTGAACGTCGTGGAAGACGATGTGCGCGATTTCTCCAATAGCCTTTATCTGGCGCTGGCCGTCTTCGGTGTCGGCAGTCTGGTCGTCAACGGCCTCGCCATTCTCTACAGTCTCAGGCCGCTCGATCAGGCACGCGTGGCGCTTGGCAAGATCAGGGGCGGGGAGGCGGAAAGCCTCGAAGGCGAATTCCCGCGCGAAATCCAGCCGCTGGCCAATGAGGTCAATGCGCTGATCGACAGCAACCGCCGCCTCGTGGAGCGTGCCCGCATGCAGGTGGGTAATCTCGCCCATTCGCTGAAGACGCCGATTGCCGTTCTTCTGAACGAGGCACGCACGCTGGAGCCACAGCATGGCGATCTGGTAAGGGCGCAGGCGGATGCCATGCAGGCGCAGGTGCAATCCTATCTCTCGCGGGCCCGCATCGCCGCCCAGCGCGGCTCGATCCTCGCCCGTGTGGAAGCGGAACCGGCGCTGGAACGGCTGGTGCGGGTGATGCGCCGCCTGAACCCGGAGAAGCAGTTCGTGCTGAATTTCGAGCAGCCGGGCGCGGTGCTCGGCATGGAACAGCAGGATCTCGAAGAGGTCGTCGGCAATCTTCTCGAAAATGCCGCGCGTTTTGCGCAGACACGCGTGGTCATCACGCTTGCCGCCGGCACGCACCCGTCTTCCGACGCGGAAATGGCACGTCGCTCCTGGGTGGAGCTGACGGTGGAAGACGATGGTCCGGGGCTGGAACCGGAACAGATCAGCGAAGCGATGAAACGCGGCCGCCGGCTGGACGAGAGCCGGCCGGGCACGGGCCTCGGCCTGTCGATCGTTTCCGAGGTGGTGTCAGAGTACCATGGCCGCTTTTCGCTGTCGCGCAGCGCCATTGGTGGGCTGAAAGCCGATCTGATTTTGCCGGGCCTTTCGAAAGAGCTTGCGTGAACCGAGAAAAAAGGCAAGAAATTCAATGCCGGTACATTAGAGCATTTCCAGGGAAAGTGGACCCCGGTTTCTCGTCAGGAAATGCGCCAGAACAAAAAGCTAGAGTTTTTTCACGGTTCGAGGAACAGTGGAAATGCTCTGGGTGCAATGCGGTAGGAAAGAGGACAGGGTTTGGTTGACGTGTATGATGGCTGCCGCTCCGTGACAATGCGTTCGCTGGTGTCACGCCCGGCACTTCTCTCGATCCTGTGCGTTTCGATGCTGAGCGCCTGCACCACCACGGGCACCCGCCCGGCTGGCGGCAGCCTTTTTGGCCGTTCGGCCCAGCCTTCCACGCCTTTCCTTGCCAATCTGCAAGGCGGCATCGTCGGGAAAAGCGGCGTGGAGCTCGACAGGGGCGACCAGACCAAGGCGCTGGAGGCGGAATACAAGGCGCTGGAAACGGCGCCGGTCGGCACGCCTGTCGCCTGGACCGGTGATGACGCCAAGGGTCAGGTGGTCGCCAATGCGCCCTATCAGGTCGGTAACCAGAACTGCCGGCAATATTCGCACAGCCTCACCGTCGATGGACGCGAAATCAAGGTGCGCGGCGCGGCCTGCCGCAATGATGATGGAAGCTGGTCTCCGCTGATCTGATCAGTTTGACGTAAATCAAGGTCATGGGCCTTCCGCGGTGACAAGAAGAGGCACTGCGGAACAGCGAAACGGGATCTGCGGTGCGGCGTGATGTCTCAAATTCACGTCATCCCCGCGCTTCGTGTTTCCATGTGCCGCGCATTCGAGTAATTGAGCCTTATGTTCTGGATTGTCGTTGCGATATTGACGGCGGCTGTCGCCATCGTCCTGATGTACCCGCTGATGCGGAAGACCGAGGTGCCCGAAACGCGCCGCGACGGTGAGGTTGCCGTTTATCGCGACCAGCTGGCCGAACTGGACCGCGAACGCGCCGCCGGCCTGATCGGCGAGACCGAGGCGGATTATGCCCGCGCCGAAATCGGCCGTCGCCTGCTGGCCGCCGCCGAGGCGGAAGAGGTGGCGACGAAGGATGCCCGGCCGCGCCGGCACAATCTTGCCGCCAGCCTCATCACCCTCCTGCTGCCAGTGCTCGGGCTCTGTCTTTACATCTGGAACGGCAGTCCGGAAACGCCGGACATGCCGCTCGAGGCACGCCTTGAAAACCCCGGCAACGACATGAACCTGCTGGTCGCGCGGGCCGAAAGGCATCTGGCGCAGAACCCGGAGGACGGCGGCGGCTGGGATGTTCTGGCGCCGATCTATTTCAAGACATTGCGGCTTGGCGACGCCGAGCTTGCCTATCGCAATGCGCTTCGTATTCTGGGCCCGAGCGCGGAGCGGCTGACGGGCCTTGGCGAAACGCTGGTGGCAGGCAATGACGGCATCGTCATCGAGGCGGCGCGGGATGCGTTTGCTGAGGCCGAAAAGCTGAAGCCCGGCAATCCGCGCGCCCGTTTCTACCTGGCGCTGTCGCTGGAACAGGCAGGCAAGGCGGAAGAAGCACGCGCGGCCTTTACAGCGCTGGCGGCCGATGCGCCGGCCGGCGCGCCGTGGCTTTCGCTGGTGCAAGAACATATCGCCCGCACCGGTGGCGCGGCGAGCCCTGCCGCGCCCGGCCCGACCGCTGAGGACATGGCTGCGGCGAATGACATGACGGCCACCGACCGGCAGGCGATGATCGAGGGCATGGTGGCGAGCCTCGATGCCAAGCTGAAGGACAACCCGGCCGATTTCGAAGGGTGGATGCGGCTTGTCCGCGCCTATTCCGTGCTGAAGAACCAAACCAAGGCCGGTGAAGCCTTGCGGGCCGGGCTGCAGGCTTTCCCGCCGGAGGGCGAACAGGGCAGGCAGCTTCTGGCGCTGGCGAAGGAACTGGGCGTTTCCGCAGGGCCCATCCGCATGGATGGCCAGAAGGATTCCACGCCGCAGGGAGTGACGCAATGACCCGCAAACAGAAACGGCTGGCGATCATCGGCGGCGGCATGAGCTTCATCGTTGCGGCGGTGCTGCTCGTGATGTTCGCCTTCGGCCAGTCGATCGCCTATTTCTACATGCCCGCCGATCTGGAAAAGACGCCGGTCAACCCCGGCACCCGTATCCGCCTTGGCGGGCTGGTGGCGGAAGGTTCGATCAAGCGCGGCGAGGGTCGCACGGTCAGCTTCACGGTGACGGATGGCGAGGCCAATGTGCCGGTCAGCTATACCGGCATCCTGCCCGATCTCTTCCGCGAAGGGCAGGGCGTGGTGACCGAAGGCATGTTCGATGCCGCCACCCATGGTTTCGTGGCCGACAGTGTGCTGGCCAAGCATGACGAGAACTACATGCCGAAGGAAGTGGCCGACCGGCTGAAGGACAAGGGCCTGTGGCAGCATGCAGGAGAGGGCGAAGAGCCTTCCGCCGCAACGCCGTCGACCAGCGCGGCTTCGGCCGACAAGACCGGAGCGACGAAATGATCAACGAGATCGGCCATTATGTCCTGGTTCTGGCGCTCGGCGTGGCGCTGATCGTCTCGACGCTGCCGGTGATCGGCGCGCGCCGCAATGACCGGGCGCTGATGGATGTCGCCTCGCTCGGCTCGGTCCTGATGTTCCTGCTGGTGGGCTTTTCCTTCGCGGCGCTGACGCGGGCCTATGCCGTCTCGGATTTTTCCGTGCGCAATGTCTGGGAGAACTCCCATTCGCTGATGCCGATGATCTACAAGCTGACCGGTGTTTGGGGCAACCACGAAGGCTCCATGCTGCTGTGGCTGCTCATTCTGGTGTTTTTCAGCGCGCTCGTCGCCGCTTTCGGCCGCAACCTGCCGGAGACGCTGAAAGCCAATGTTCTGGCCGTACAGGCGTGGATTTCCGTCGCCTTCCTGCTGTTCATCCTGCTTACCTCCAACCCGTTCCTGCGGCTGGAGCGGGTGCCGGCGGAAGGGCAGGACCTCAATCCCATCCTTCAGGATTTCGGCCTCGCCATCCATCCGCCGCTGCTCTATCTCGGTTATGTCGGCTTTTCCGTCTGTTTCTCTTTCGCCGTTGCCGCGCTGCTGGAAGGCCGTATCGATGCCGCATGGGCGCGATGGGTGCGGCCGTGGACGCTCGCCGCATGGACCTTCCTGACCGCGGGCATCTCCATGGGCTCCTACTGGGCCTATTATGAACTCGGCTGGGGCGGCTGGTGGTTCTGGGATCCGGTGGAAAACGCCTCCTTCATGCCCTGGCTTGCCGGCACGGCGCTGCTGCATTCGGCGCTCGTCATGGAAAAGCGCGAGGCGCTGAAGATCTGGACCGTGCTTCTGGCGATCATGACCTTTTCGTTGTCGCTGCTCGGTACCTTCCTCGTCCGCTCCGGCGTGCTGACCTCCGTGCATGCCTTCGCCACCGATCCGAGCCGTGGCATCTTCATTCTCGGCATTCTGACCGTCTTCATCGGCGGCGCCTTCGCGCTCTTCGCATGGCGCGCGCCGGCCCTGAAGGCCGGTGGCCTGTTCGCGCCGATCTCGCGTGAGGGGTCGCTCGTCCTCAACAACCTGATCCTGACGGTCTCGACCGCCACCGTGCTGATCGGCACGCTCTATCCGCTCATTCTCGAAACGCTGACGGGTGAAAAAATCTCGGTCGGTGCGCCATTCTTCAACCTCACCTTCGGCCTGCTGATGATCCCGATCCTGATCGTCACCCCGTTCGGGCCGATGCTGGCGTGGAAGCGTGGCGATCTTCTCGGCGCATTCCAGCGGCTTTATGTGGCGGCAGCGCTTGCCGCGCTTGCAGGGCTGACGCTCTGGTACATTGAAAATGGCGGCCCGGTGCTGGCGGCACTCGGCATTGCCGCCGGTTTCTGGCTGATTTTCGGGGCGCTGACCGATCTCTGGTATCGCGCCAATTTCGGCAAGCTCGCCTTCGGCATCGCGTTTCGCCGCCTGAAGGGCCTGCCACGCTCGGCCTTCGGCACGGCGCTGGCGCATATCGGCCTCGGCATCACCGTGCTCGGCATCGTCATCGTCACCACCTTCGAGACCGAAACCGTGCTGGAAATGAAAGAGGGCATGGCGGTGGAAGCGGGCGGTTACAGCCTGACCTTCGATGGCGTCCGCCATGCCGTCGGCCCGAATTTCACCGAGGATCGCGGCCATTTCACCGTGCGCAAGGCGGGTGTCGAGGTGGCCGATGTCTGGTCGTCCAAGCGGCTTTATACCGCAAGGCGCATGCCGACGACGGAAGCCGGCATCCTGACCTTCGGCCTCAGCCAGCTTTATGTCTCGCTCGGTGACCCGATGGCCGATGGCGGCATGGTGGTACGCATCTGGTGGAAACCCTTCATCCTCTGCATCTGGGGTGGCACGCTGTTCATGATGGCGGGCGGCTTCATCTCGCTCTCCGACAGGCGGTTGCGGGTGGGTGCGCCGACCCGCAAGGCGAAGCCTGTACGGGCTGCAATGCCGGAGGCGGCGGAATGACTTTCACACGCGCTCCCTCATTCCTGTGCTCGTCAAGGGAATCTAATCGAGACTCGTCTGCGCGGCGGGAGAGTCTTTCCAGCCCGAGGATTTGGGCTGGCTGGATGCCTGTGACGGGCACAGGAATGAGGGAGGGTGTGGTGAGACTCACTCTTCTTCTCACCCTCCTGTTTGCCGCCACGCTTCCCGCTCTCGCCTTTAACCCGGACGAAGTCCTCAAAGACCCCGTGCTGGAACAGCGCGCCCGCAACCTCACCTCGCAACTCCGCTGCATGGTCTGCCAGAACCAGTCGATCGACGACAGCAATGCCGAGCTCGCGCGGGATCTGCGCGTCCTCGTGCGTGAGCGGTTGGTGCAGGGCGACAGTGACAAGGCCGTCATCGATTATGTCGTCTCGCGTTACGGCGAGTTCGTATTGCTCAAACCACGCCTCAGCCTGCGCACCGTGCTTTTGTGGGGCGCGCCCATCGGTCTCACCCTTGCCGGGATTTTCGCCGTCTTCGTGTTTTCTCGCCGCCGCGCAAGTCAGGAACAACCGCAGAAACTGAGCGCGGACGAAGAAGAGCGAATTCGCAATCTCATTGAAAAATAAACGGTTTCCATTTCCGTCCCCGGTTCTTTTTCAACATTACGGATTTTTCATTCCGCAGACACTTCGCCGTAAGGTGTTGCCTCCTATATCTTCATCATCCACCGCTTCCCCGGTCATACGGGTTCCAGTCTGAATGAAGAAAGAAGGTACACCATGTCTCATTCGCAAAACGGACGTTCCTCGCTGAAGACGGCTTTGAAGGCCACGACCGTCGGCGGTCTTGCCGCTCTGATGCTGTCGACCGGCATCGCCGCACCGATCCTCCATTCGTTTGCCGCTCCCGTCGAAGTGACCGCGCCGCAGGTTCCGAGCTTCGCCAACGTGGTCGATGCGGTCTCGCCCGCCGTCGTTTCCGTTCGCGTGCAGTCGAACGTGCAGCCCGCTTCCGACGATTCCAGCAATTTCTCCTTCAATTTCGGCGGTCGTGGCCTCGACCAGCTGCCGGATGACCACCCGCTGAAGCGTTTCTTCAAGGAATTCGGTGGCCCGAACCAGGATCGCTCCGACCGTGGTCCGAACCGCCACCGTGACGGCAAGGGTCCGCTGCGCCCGGTCGCTCAAGGCTCCGGCTTCTTCATTTCTGAAGATGGTTATGTCGTCACCAACAACCATGTGGTCGATGACGGCTCCGCCTATACGATCGTGATGAATGACGGCACCGAACTCGACGCCAAGCTCGTCGGTCGCGATCCGCGTACCGATCTGGCGCTCCTGAAGGTCGATGTGAACCGCAAGTTCACCTATGTGAAATTCGCCGACGACACCAAGATCCGTGTCGGTGACTGGGTTGTCGCCGTCGGTAACCCCTTCGGCCTCGGCGGCACGGTGACGTCGGGTATCATTTCGGCCCGTGGCCGCGATATCGGCTCCGGCCCCTATGACGACTACCTGCAGATCGACGCCGCCGTGAACCGCGGCAACTCGGGTGGTCCGGCCTTCAACCTCAACGGCGAAGTGGTCGGCATCAACACCGCCATCTTCTCGCCCTCGGGCGGCAACGTCGGTATTGCCTTCGCCATCCCGTCCTCGGTCGCCAAGGATGTGATCGCCGACCTGCAGAAGGACGGCAAGGTGGAGCGCGGCTGGCTTGGCGTGCAGATCCAGCCCGTCAGCAAGGATATCGCCGAATCGCTCGGCCTTTCCGAAGCCAAGGGTGCGCTGGTCGTTTCGCCGCAGTCCGGCTCGCCGGGCGACAAGGCCGGCATCAAGCAGGGTGACATCATCACCGCCGTCAATGGCGAGCCTGTCAAGGATGCCCGCGACCTGTCGCGCCGCATCGGCGGCATGGCACCCAACAGCAAGGTTGAAATCTCGCTGTGGCGTGGCGGCAAGTCGCAGTCCGTGACGGTGACGCTCGGCGATCTCACCAGCGACGACGCCTCCAAGGCAACCCAGAGCCAGAACGACGACAAGGGCGGCAGCCAGTCCTCCAGCGAGAAGGTGCTGTCCAGCCTCGGCCTGACGGTAGCGCCAGCCGATGACGGCAATGGCCTTGCCATCACCGATGTCGACCCTGACAGCGATGCTGCTGCCCGTGGCCTGAAGACGGGTGAGAAGATCACCTCGGTCAACAACCAGCAGGTGGCTTCCGCAGCCGATATCGAGAAAATCCTCGAGCAGGCCAAAAAGGACGGACGCTCCAAGGCGCTGTTCCAGATCCAGACGGATGATGGCAGCCGCTTCATCGCTCTGGACATCGACCAGGGTTGATAGGCTGAAAGGCGATGCCGGTTCTTTCGGGAGCCGGCGTCGTATCCCGCTCTTCAGATGGGCGGTTGAGTATGACAGGGCGTTGCAGCCCGTTTCTTCTCCCCGAGGGGGAGAAGGTGGCCCGAAGGGCCGGATGAGGGGGCCAGCTCCCCGAATATCTCTACCGTCGCCCCCTCATCCCGCTGCCGCGGACTTCTCCCCGGCGGGGAGAAGAAACAAGCGGCGACCACTCGCTCCATAGGTTATTGCCCGTCTTGAGGCGAGATAACGCAATAGGCCAGATCTTCGGAGGAAACCTCATGGAAAACAAGGTTCAGGAAATGTCTGTCGCATCTGTTTCCGGTTGTGCGGAAAAGGGCGAGGGCGCTATTGTCCCGCACATGAAGATTCTAGTCATTGAAGACGACCTAGAGGCTGCGGCCTATATGACCAAGGCGTTCCGCGAAGTCGGGATCGTCGCCGATCACGCGAGTGATGGCGAAAGCGGCCTGTTCATGGGCTGCGAGAATGCCTATGACGTCATGGTGATCGACCGCATGCTGCCGCGCCGCGACGGGCTTTCCGTCATCAGCGAGCTGCGCCGTCGCGGTATCGATACGCCGGTGCTCATCCTTTCCGCACTGGGACAGGTGGATGACCGCGTGACGGGCCTGCGCGCCGGCGGTGATGATTATCTGCCGAAACCCTATGCCTTTTCCGAATTGCTCGCCCGTATCGAGGTGCTGGGCCGCCGCAAGGGCAAACCCGAGCAGGATATGATCTACCGGGTCGGCGATCTGGAGCTCGACCGGCTGTCGCATGATGTGCGCCGTGGCGGCAAGGAAATCCTGCTGCAGCCGCGCGAATTCCGCCTGCTGGAATATCTGATGAAGAATGCCGGCCAGGTGGTGACCCGCACCATGCTTCTGGAAAACGTCTGGGACTACCACTTCGATCCGCAGACCAATGTCATCGACGTACATGTCTCCCGCCTGCGCTCGAAGATCGAGAAGGACTTCGAGAAGCCGCTCTTGAAGACCATTCGCGGCGCCGGTTACATGATGAAGGACGAGGGCTGATTGGCGAAGATGGCCCGCCTCAGAATAGTGTTCAGATCGACGGCGGTGCGCCTTTCGGCGCTCTATATCCTGCTGTTCGCACTCTGCGCCGCCTTCCTCGTTTTTTACGTCACCGCCCTTTCCGAACGGCTGCTGAACCAGCAGACGCGCGATGCCGTCCTGCAGGAAGTCTCGGATGTACAGCGCATCTATAATCGCGGCGGCATCAACCCGCTGCTGAGGATGATGGAGCGCCGCGCCCGCCAGCCGGGCGCGAGCCTTTACGTCATTGCCGGGCCGAATGGTGAAATCCTTGCCGGCAACGTCGCTTCCGTGCAGCCCGGCGTCTTCGACAGGGAAGGCTGGACGGGCTTCCCGTTCCGTTACGAGCGTTATTCCGAAAGCGGCGACAGCGTGCAGCATCTCGCCACCGCCAATGTCTTCATGCTGGATAACGGCCTGCGCATTCTGATCGGCCGCGACCTTGGCGAGCCGACCAAGTTCCGTGCGCTGGTGCGCAATGCGCTGATGGTGGCGCTCGCCATCATGGGCGGCGGCGCGCTGCTCATCTGGTTCGGCATCGGCCGCAATGCGCTGAAACGCATCGACCGCATGTCGGCGGCGACGAAGAAGATCATGGCCGGCGACCTTTCCCAGCGTCTGCCGCAGGGCCGCTCCGGTGATGAATTCGACCGGCTGTCCGGCTCGCTCAACGCCATGCTCGGCCGCATCGAAAAGCTCAATGAAGGCCTGCGGCAGGTCTCCGACAATATCGCCCATGACCTGAAGACACCGCTGACGCGGCTGCGCAACAAGGCCGCCGCAGCCCTTGACGACGATGACGAGACGAAACGGCGCGCCGCACTTGAGGGCATCATCGCCGAATCCGACCAGCTCATCCGCACCTTCAACGCGCTGCTGATGATTTCCCGTGTTGAGGCAGGCTCCATCGCAGCAGAAATGACCGATGTGGATGTCTCGGCGATTGCCGCCGACAGCGCCGAGCTTTACGAGCCGGTGGCAGAGGATGCGGGGCTTGCGCTGGAAGCGCAAATCGAACCGGGCCTTACCGTCAAGGGCAATCGCGAACTGATCGGCCAGGCGCTTTCGAACCTCATCGACAATGCCATGAAATATGCCTGCGAAGGCGAGGGTGACAAAAAGCTCGTCGTGCGACTGGCAAAGGAGCCGGAGGCGATCGTGCTCTCCGTCGCCGATAGTGGCCCCGGCATTCCCGCCGACAAGCGTGGCGAGGTGCTGAAACGTTTTGTCCGGCTGGATGAGAGCCGTTCCAAACCCGGTACGGGGCTTGGCCTGTCGCTGGTGGAAGCCGTGATGGAGCTGCACGGCGGATCGCTGGTGCTTTCCGACACGGATGTGACAAATGCGGCCTGCCCGGGCCTGACGGTTTCAATGGTGTTTCCCGACAATAATCGCTGAGGAGCATCGGGAGCGTATCCAGCGGGGAAGATATCCCCGCCGGGCTGTTTTCGAGGCTCAGAACGTGTAGGCCACGCCGATCATCGCGAAGGGCTGAATATCCTTCTTCACCACCGGGCTGTTCTTCGCGTCGCCCAGCAGGAAGCCGACGCCGCCCGTGCCGGTGATCATCCAGTTTTCGGTCATCATGTAGGAGACCGAGGCGCTGGCGTCGATGCGCTTGAAACCGGCTTTCGCATCATAACGGCGCAGGCCGGAGCGAGCGGATTGGGCCGATGTGACGCCGAAATAGGATTTCATGTGGTTGTCGTCGGCCCAGGTGGCGGAGAGGTCAGCCCCGAGGATGAACTGGTCGACCTTGTGCGAGACGCTGGCGCCGACGGTTGCGGTCAGGCCTTCGCTGCCGCCGATGGTCTTGTCCACCTTGGCGTAGATTTCGAAGGGTTCCACGCCATAGGCGATCACGCCGCCGACCACGCCGCCGGCCTTGATGTCGCCGAGCCCGCGCAGGTTCTTCCTGTCGTCCTTTTCCTTGCGTCCCGCTTCCCAGCCGCCCTTGATGCCCAGCCTGAAACCGTTATTGTTCAGCAGATTGACGGTAGCGCCGCTGAAATCGATGCTCAGCGTGTCTCCATATTGCACGGAAACCAGCGGAACGGCGCCGGCTTCCAGCTTGTCCGAACCCTCATATTTCGGGGCATAGGCCGCACCCACGCCGAGCGTGATCTTCCAGTCGCTGGAACTGCTGTAACGCGCATCGTCGAAATTGCCCTGCGGGTCGACCACCCGGTTCGATTTGCCGATATCGGCGGCGAAGACGTGCGTGCAGACGGCCTGCGCCGCGGACAGCGTCGTCAGGCAGAGCGCCATGGCGCGCAGGTTCTTTTGCCATTTCACTGTAAAAAACTGTTTCATGATCCTATCCGTTGCAGCACCGGGCCTTGGAAAACCAGGGAGTGGGTTCCATTGGGGAGGACGCTACGCGGGCACAATTGCGGAGACATTACGCGAGATTGCCATTGGCGGATGAAATGGCGCTTCCGCGTGCCAGTCCCTGGAAAAGATCGGCAAAAGCGGTTTTCCTGATCGCAAAGCGCCCCGCATTTGTTACAACGCGGAGTATATGCGCCCGCAGGCTTCGTTGACGTGTGGCGGCAGGAGGGTTTTCGCGGGGAGCGGACCGTCCTGAACGTCAGGCACAACCGAAGCGCAAAGATGGGCTCGGAAGAGGGAGAGAGACAGTGACGAAACGGGAAACCGTCGAGAGGCGGCTGAGCGAGGTTCTGCCGGGCGTGATCCGCCCCTATACGCAGACGGAACTGAAATCCGTTCTTTCGACGCTGAAGGATATCGGCAAGGCGGAGCCGGCGGTGGCCGCGCTCCTCGCCGGCGAAAGTCAGCTGAAGGACTTCATCGCTGCGGCTTTCACCCTGTCGCCCTATCTGCGTGATATGGCGGCGGCGGATGAGGGGCTTTTGTCGCTGGCCATTTCCAGGCCGCTCGAGCCGTTGCTCACCGATCTCGTCGGTGAGGCGCGCGCGTGCTGGAAGCCGGGTGAAGAGGGCGGGGTGCCCACCGAAAACGAGGTGATGTCACGGCTGAGGATCGCCAAGCGGCGGCTTTCCTTCATTGCGGCCCTTGCCGATCTGGCGCGCATCTTCACCGCCCGCGATACGACGCGCTGGCTGAGCGACATGGCGGATGCCTCGCTCTCCGCCGCCATCGATCACCTGCTGCTTTCCGCCCATGAAAGCGGCAAGCTGAAACTGAAGAACATTGCCGCGCCGAGCGAGGGTTCCGGCCTGATCGTGCTCGGCATGGGCAAGCTCGGCGCGCGCGAACTCAACTATTCCTCGGATATCGATGCCGTCGTGTTCTTCGAGCCTTCGGCCGGCATCATGGACGATCCCTATGATGCGACGGAGAATTTCGGCCGCATGATGCGCCGTCTCGTGCGCATCATGCAGGAGCGCACGGCCGATGGTTATGTCTTCCGCACCGATCTGAGGCTACGGCCCGATCCCGGCTCGACGCCGCTCGCCATCCCCGTGGAAGCGGCGCTGCTTTATTACGAGGGCAGGGGCCAGAACTGGGAGCGTGCCGCCTATATCAAGGCGCGGCCGGTCGCCGGTGATATCAAGGCGGGCGAAAATTTCCTGCGCGAACTGACGCCCTTCATCTTCCGCAAATATCTCGATTATGCGGCGATTGCCGATATCCACTCCATCAAGCGGCAGATCCATGCCCATAAGGGCCACGGTGCGATTGCGGTGAAGGGCCACAATGTCAAACTCGGGCGCGGCGGTATCCGCGAGATCGAGTTCTTCGCCCAGACCCAGCAGCTGATTGCCGGCGGCCGCATGCCGCCGCTGCGCGTGCGGGCGACCGAGGAGGCGCTGGCGGCGCTGACCGAGGCGAAATGGATCGACGCCGAAACCCGCGACAGCCTGACGGAAGCCTACTGGTTCCTGCGCGAGGTGGAGCACCGCATCCAGATGGTGCGCGACGAGCAGACCCATGTGCTGCCGGACACAGAAGCCGAATTGAAGCGCATCGCCTTCATGCTCGGTTTCGAGGACACAAAAACTTTTTCCGAAAAGCTGGAAGAAGTGCTGCGGCTGGTGGAGCGGCGTTATTCGGCTTTATTCGAGCAGGAAGTGAAACTGTCAGGCGAGGCGGGCAATCTGGTCTTTACCGGCCAGAAGGACGATCCCGATACGCTGAAGACGCTTTCCACGCTTGGTTTTCAGCGGCCGGAGGATATTTCCCGCGTCATCCGCACCTGGCACAATGGCCGTTACCGGGCGACGCAGTCGGTCGAAGCACGCGAACGGCTGACGGAGCTGACGCCGGACCTGCTGCGCGCCTTTGGCGAAAGCAAGCGGGCGGACGAGGCGCTGCTGCGGTTCGATAATTTTCTCTCGGGCCTGCCGGCTGGCATTCAGCTCTTCTCGCTGCTCGGCAACAATCCGGCGCTGCTCGATCTGCTGGTGACGATCATGTCTTCGGCCCCACGCCTTGCCGAAATCATCGCGGCCCGCCCACATGTCTTCGATGGCATGCTCGACCCGGCGCTGATGAGCGACGTGCCGACCCGCGATTATCTCGCCCACCGCATGGGCAATTTCCTCTCCAATGCCCGTCATTACGAGGATATTCTCGACCGGCTGCGCATTTTCGCCGCTGAGCAGCGGTTCCTCATCGGTGTTCGGTTGCTGACCGGCGCGATCCGCGGCGAGGTTGCCGCCCGCGCCTTCACCCATCTTGCCGATCTGGTGATCGAGGCGGCGCTGAATGCCGTCCTTTCGGAAATGGAGGCGGCGCATGGGCCTTATCCCGGCGGTCGCGTGGCCGTCATGGGCATGGGCAAGCTCGGCTCCTTCGAGCTGACCGCGGGTTCGGATGTCGATCTCATCCTGCTTTACGATTATGACGACACCGCCCATGAATCCACCGGTACAAAACCGCTCGATGTCGTGCGTTATTTCACCCGCGTCACCCAGCGGCTGATCGCAGCGCTCTCGGCCCCGACGGCGGAAGGCGTGCTCTATGAGGTCGACATGCGGCTGCGCCCCTCCGGCAACAAGGGACCGGTGGCCACCCGCATGTCCGCCTTCGAGAAATACCAGCGTGAGGAGGCCTGGACCTGGGAGCACATGGCGCTGTCGCGCGCCCGCCTCATCTGCGGCGACGCCTCGCTGATGGAGGATGCGCGCCGCATCATCGCCTCCATCCTTTCGCAGAAACGCGACGTGGCCAAGGTTTCCGCCGATGTGCTGGAAATGCGTAATCTCATCGAGCAGGAAAAGCCGCCGGAAAACAACTGGGACTTCAAGCTCATCAATGGCGGGCTGATTGATCTCGAATTCATCGCCCAATATCTGGCGCTGGTCGGCCCGGTGAAGGGCCTTGCGGTGCACGAACCCGGTCGCAATACGGCCGAGGCCCTGCAGGCGCTGGCCGCGCCTGTCATGGAGCCGCAGGCTTTCGATGACTGCATGGCGGCGATGGGGCTTTACACTGAAATCTCGCAGATCGTGCGGCTGTGCATCGATGGCGCGTTTAATCCGAAGGAGGCGCCGGCGGGCCTCACTGATCTCGTTTGCCGGGCCGGGGATTGCCCGGATATTCCGACGCTGGAGGGAGAGGTGAAGCGGTTGGCGAAGGCGGTGCGGAAGGCGTTTGTGGCGGTGGTGAAGAATGGGGGGTGATGTCGGTGGGTGTGGCTTACCCCCCTCTGCCCTGCCGGGCATCTCCCCCACAGGTGGGGAGATCGATATGCGGCGAGGTTTTGCCCATCTCGACGTTAGAGTATGAAGTGGTGACAGTGCGTCTTGCCGATCTCCCTCCTTGTGGGGGAGATGCCCGGCAGGGCAGAGGGGGGTGAACCACACCCACCAAGCTTCAATGCACCGTCCCACAAACCCCCGCCGCATGCGGAATGATAATCGTCACCACCGTACCCCGGCCTTCACACGAGCGAATTTTCATCGTGCCGCCATGCAGTTTCACCAGCGAGCGGGAAATCGCAAGCCCGAGGCCGGAGCCGCCCTGGCTTTTGGCATATTGGCTCTGCACCTGTTCAAAGGGCTGGCCGATCTTGTTGAGCGCCTGGGCGGGAATACCGATGCCCGTGTCCGCAATAGTGAGGATCATGGCGGCCTGATGCACATGGGTGCGCAGCGCGATGCGGCCGCCGTTACCGGTGAATTTCACGGCGTTTGACAGAAGGTTGAGCATGATCTGCTTCATGGCGCGGCGGTCGCCCTGCATGGTCAGCCCGGCGCAGACCTTCTGCTGCACGGTGATGTTCTTCTGTTCGGCCTGAATGGCGGTGAGACGCAGCGTTTCCTCGATCAGCGGCGCGAGATCAATGGTCTCGCGGTTGATGCGCATATGGCCGGCTTCAATCTTCGACATGTCGAGAATGTCGTTGATGACGTTGAGCAGGTGTTTGCCGCTGTCGTGGATATCACGGGCATATTCGGAATATTTCGGCGAGCCGACCGGCCCGAACATCTCGTTTTGCAGGATGTCGGAAAAGCCGAGAATGGCGTTGAGCGGCGTGCGCAGCTCGTGGCTCATATTGGCGAGGAATTCCGACTTCGCCCGGTTGGCGGCCTGGGCGCGTTCTTTTTCGGCAAGGTAATTGGCGTTGGCGTCGGAAAGCTCGGTCTTCTGCCGCTCCAGCTTGTGCTGAGAGGCGGAGAGATCGCCGATGGTCGCCATCAGCCGGCGCTCGGAATCGCGCAGCCGTTCCTGATGACGCTTCAGAAGCGTGATATCGGTGCCGACGGAGACGAGGCCACCATCGCGGGTGCGGCGTTCGTTGATCTGCAGCCAGCGGTCATCGGCAAGCTGTACTTCCGTGGTGCGCGACAGGCCGGACTGGTCCGGATCGGCAACGCGGCGCTCAACGACCGGGCGGGCTGCCGCGGCATAGACCGTGCTTTTTTCCGTGCCGGCCACCAGCACGCTGTCAGGCAGGCCATAGGCCTTCTGGTAATGGGTGTTGCACATCACGAGGCGATCGTTCTTGTCCCAGAGAACAAAGGCTTCCGAGGTGGATTCGATGGCGTCGGCAAGGCGCTGATCGGCCTCGGCGTAACGCTGGGCAAGGCGGTGCTGTTCGGTGACATCCATGGCGATACCGATGACACGCGGACCGTTATTGGTGCGGATAACCTGGGCGCGGGCGCGAAGCCAGACATAATGACCCTTGGCATGGCGCATGCGGAAAATCTGGTCGATCTGGCGCAGGTTGCCGCATCCGACGGCGCGGGCGAGTTCGTAGAGATTGCCGTCTTCGGAATGCATCATCCGTGCCGCATCGGAGAAAGAAAGCGGGGCCGCCTTGGGTGGAAGGCCAAGAATTTCATAAAGCGAACCGGACCAGAACATGCGCCGGCTGGAAAGATCGAAATCCCACAGGCCACAGCGGCCGCGTGACAGTGCCGTCTCCACCCGCAGGTTGGATTCGGCAAAGATGTCATCGGCGTCGCGGGCGCGTTTCACCTGCATGTAATAGGCATAAAGCACGACGAGCAGGATGGAGGAGATGCCGGCGAACAGCGTCACGTTCATGGCGATTTCGCTGCGCCAGAAGGAGCGGATCGGCTGCAGCGAACGCGCTGCGATCACCATCGCGCCGTCGTCGCCGAAGGGGATCATCGTCGCATAATGCTGCTGGCCATCGATGTTGGTCTCGATGGTGCCGGGCGCACCAGGGAAACGCTGCACGATGGCGATTTCGGGAAGCAGGGCCGGCAGCGAGGTGCCGATATAAAGCGTGGCGTCCTTGCCGGCGCCCGCGAAGATGCGGCCATTGCTGCCAGAGAGCAGCACCATGGTGCCATCGGCAAGGCTGCCCGACGGCAATGCGGCAACAAGGTTCGCTTCGGCGCGGGTACGATCCTGCGCGGTGAAGATCGTATCATTGTTGAGAAGTGCTGCCTTGGCGGTCAGTGCCGTCAGCGCGGTGGAGTGGCGGGCGGCCTCTTCCATGCGGCCATATTCGGCGACGATGCCCAGCATGCGCGAGGCGGCAACAACGACGAGGAAAGCGAGGATGAGAATGGGGATCAGGCGTTTCAGCAGGGTCTCGACCTGCGGCATCGGTCGGTCGGCGCCATTCATCAAACCCATCAGGTCGCTGGAAAGCCTTTCGCCCCAGGCTGCAAGATCAGAAAATTTGGCATACGGCCGCTCATCGCCCGCAGTCGCCCGCCGCACGTTCGTCATTGTCCCGCCTTTTAGAAGTCCCTCGTGATTCGAAGCGCCGCCGCTCGAATATCCCTAATGAATCAAATGCGATTCGCCGTGTCCAGAGGCAAAAGTTAAAAGAATTTTAACCCTTTGAACCGACTCCGTATTTTTTCGGGACAATCTCTTCCCGCTTTGGGAAAAGCGGGATTCATGAAGGAAATCAGTGAGCCGGCACGTCAATTCCGGCTGCTTCGGGATGCCGTCTGGAAGGTGTTTCAGGCTCCGTCGAAAGCATCAAGCGCGGGAGCGAGCGCGCCGATTACGCCATTGCCGGCGGCGGGGAGGCCGGTGAGCACCGCGCTGATGATATCCTCACGGCTTGCACCGCGCGCCTTGGCTTCCATCACATGAAAACCGATGCCGCTTTCCAGGCGAAGTGCGGCCAGAATGCCGATATAGATCAGGCTCTGCGTCTTCACATCGAGCGTGGAGGCAGTACCGAGACCCTGCACCGCCTGAAGCCACGCCGCCTTGTGGGCCGGGGCATCGGTTATGAAGCGCTGAAACGAAGCGCTGGTCCTCGACATGTCCGTCATCCGCATTTCCTTTCTGATCTCGAGCCGTTTTGGCCCCTTGCACAGCATGATGCTGCGCAATGCACGACGCCGCCTTGATGGAAATCAAGACGGCGTCGTGGCCTGGATCAGAAACGTGGTTGAGCTTTGCCGGACATCAGCCCTTCAGGATACGACCGACAATATCGCTCACATCCGTCGAGAGACCCTTGGCCTCTGCGATGGTCGAAAGCGCTGCTTTCGCGTGTTCGGCGCGGCTTGCCTCCAGCGAACGCCAGGAGCGCATGGACGTGAGGATACGCGCGGCAAGCTGCGGATTGCGCTTGTCGATGGCGATGATCTGCTCCGCGAGGAAACGATAGGCCGCACCATCCGCACGGTGGAAACCGGTGGGGTTGGAGAAGGCGAGCGTACCGACCAGCGAGCGCACCCGGTTCGGATTGGTGGCGATGAAATGTTTCGATTTCATCAGTGCCTTGATGCGATCCAGCGCACCTTCGCCGGGAATGGCGGCCTGCAGCGAGAACCACTTGTCGAGAACGAGCGCATTGTCGGCAAAGCGCTTTTCGAAGGCGGCAAGCGCTTCCTTCGTCTCGGCGCTGTCGGGAAAACGCTGCGTCAGGACGCTGAGCGCATGCGCAAGGTCGGTCATGTTGGTGGCGTCAGCATAGGCCTTGGCTGCCCGCTCCGGTGTTCCCTCGGCAAAGGCGAGGAAGCTGAGGGCACCGTTTCGCAACGAACGGCGTCCGGCACTGTCGGCATCGGGGCTGTAGGCTTCACCATTGGCGGCGCTGTCGGCAAGGCGCCGCAGCGTTTCGAGACCGGCCGTGGCAATTGCCGTGATCGTGGCATTACGCGCCTTGTGGATGGCGTCCGGATCGGTGTTGCCGCCGAGTTCGCGGGTGATATCCGTTTCGCTTGGCAGGGCCAGCGCCTGCGCCCGGAATGCCGGCTCAAGCGCGTCGTTGCCGATGATCTCGATGAGCGTGGCGGAGAGGGCCGCATCCGTGCGGATTTCTTCGCCGTTCTGCACCGCCTTGGTGGCGGCAATCAGCGCCGGCAGGGCAAGATCGGTCAGCGCCTGGAAACGGGCGAACATGTCTGTTTCATGCCGGGCGATCTGCACCAGATCATCAGCATTCTGTTCGAAATCCAGATTGATCGGCGCGGAGAAGCTGCGATTGATCGACAGCACCGGCCGCGAGGAAATGCCGGAGAAGGAGAAGGTCTGGTTGCGTTCGGTCAGATGCAGCACGCCATCGCGATAGTCGCCGCCTTCGACGGTCTTCGGCTCGGCGATCTGGCCGTTGTCGAGGATCAGCGCCAGCGACAGCGGTATGTGGCGCGGCTGCTTCAGAGGCTGGCCGGGCGTTGGTGCCACGGTCTGTTCCAGCGTCAGCTTGAAGGTGGCATTGCCCGCATCATAGGCCGATGAAATGGAGACGAGCGGCGTGCCCGCTTCCGTGTACCACAGCGAAAACTGTGAAAGATCGCGGCCGCTGGCATCGGTGAAGCTCTTGACGAAATCTTCGACGGTCGCCGCTTCGCCGTCATGACGTTCGAAATAAAGGTCCATGCCCTTCTTGAAGTCATCCTCGCCGAGAATGGTGGCGATCATGCGGGTGACTTCGGCGCCCTTTTCATAAACGGTCGTCGTGTAGAAATTGTTGATTTCGCGGTAGCTATCCGGGCGCGGCGGATGCGCCAGCGGGCCGGAATCCTCCGGGAACTGCTCCGACTTCAGATGCCGCACATCGGCAATACGCTTGACCGGGCGCGAGCGCATGTCCGAAGAAAATTCCTGATCGCGATAGACCGTCAGGCCTTCCTTCAGGCAGAGCTGGAACCAGTCGCGGCAGGTGATGCGGTTGCCCGTCCAGTTGTGGAAATATTCATGCGCGATGATGCGCTCGATATTGGCGTAGTCAGCGTCAGAGGCGGTTTCCGGGTCGGCCAGCACGAATTTGTCGTTGAAGACGTTGAGACCCTTGTTCTCCATCGCGCCCATGTTGAAATCGGACACGGCGACGATCATGAAGATATCGAGGTCGTATTCGCGACCGAAGCGCTCTTCGTCCCATGTCATCGAACGTTTCAGCGCATCCATGGCATAGGCCGCGCGCGGCTCCTTGCCGTGTTCGACGTAAATCTTCAGCGCCACTTCGCGACCGGACATGGTGGTGAACGTGTCTTCCACCACGCCGAGATCACCGGCGACGAGCGCGAAGAGATAGCTGGGTTTCGGGTGCGGATCGAACCAGGCCGCGAAATGGCGGCCTTCGTCGTAATTGCCGCCGCCGAGGAAATTGCCGTTCGAGAGCAGCAGCGGGTTGCCTTCCTTCGCCGCGATGATTGTCACCGTATAGGGCGCCAGAACATCCGGACGGTCGGGGAAATAGGTGATGCGGCGGAAACCTTCCGCCTCGCATTGGGTGCAATAAACGCCATTGGTGCGATAAAGCCCCATCAGCTGCGTATTGACCTGCGGATTGATGTAATTGGTGACGCAGATCTCGAAGGGAGATTCGGCCGGCAGGTCGCGAATGGTCAGGCTGTCGGGCGTGGCGTCATATTGATCGGCGGGAAGCTCCACCTGATCGAGCAGCAGGCCGGAAAGCTTCAGTTCGTCGCCATCGAGAACCAGCGGTGCCTGCCGGTCAGCGCCTTCGCGGCGGTGAAAGATCAGACGGGCTTCGACCTTGGTATTCTTGGGGTCGAGTTCGAAGGTGAGATCCACCCGCTCCAGAACGAAATCGGTGGGGCGGTAATCTGCCAGGTGAACGATCTGGCCCGTGTCTGTTCGCATGACTATCCCTGAATAACTTAGCGTGGTCTTCCCGCCATCATGTCGTCATAAGGCCGGGATGTAAAATAGGTGGAGTATTCGTCACGTTCATGTGCGCATCGGAGGACATTCTGTCCCGCCATAAAGGCTCTACCGGCCATGCAGACGATCCTCCCGCCGCCGGACCCGTGGACCATCGCAGCAAATGTTGAACGATTGCTGAAATTATATTTTATTTTCTTCAAATTTTAGCGCGTGTCGCTTTTGGTCTGGTTCTTTCTTCGTCATGCCGGCCGGATCCGGCATCCAGCCGATGCGCGTCTACGCGTCGGATGGGGCTCTTCAGCACAAAGACTTGGGCTGGCTGGATTCCGGCTCAAGGCAGGAATGAAGGAGGGAAGGCAACAGCCGCGGGAACAATCCCTGACCGGATCAACCGAATTCATGGGTAAATAACATTTTTTGTTGTAAAGCGCCGGAGGAATGCTCTAGCCTTGCGCTAATCCAGTCCCCCCGCGTCGTCCTCCCGCATGAAAATCCCCCGATGGCGTGTCTGCGCAGCCGATATGAGTAACTGCCAATGAACGCCGAACCGATGAATCCCTTCCGCGGGATCAGCATGAAGCTGATTTCGGTTGGCTTTTTTCTGGTCATGCAGACCTGTATCAAGGCCGCAGGCGATGTGCCGGCCGGCCAGATCACCTTCTTCCGCTCTGCCTTCGCCATTTTGCCCATCATCGTCTATCTCGCTTGGCTGCATGCGCTGGCAAGCGCGCTGCACACCAATAATCTCCTCGGCCATTTCAAGCGCGGCTTTCTCGGCATTCTCTCCATGGCCTGCGGTTTTTACGGGCTGACCATGCTACCGCTGCCGGAATTCATCGCCATCGGTTATGCCTCGCCGCTGCTTGCGGTCGTCTTCGCCGCCGTCATTCTGCATGAGAAGGTGCGGGTCTATCGCTGGAGCGCGGTGTTCGTGGGCATGATGGGCGTGCTGGTGATTCTGTGGCCGAAGATGACGCTTTTGCAGGAAGGCGGTTTTGCCGCGGGTGAGGGGTTGGGCGCCATAGCCGTTTTGTGCGGCGCAGCGCTGGGCGGGCTGGCGATGATCCAGGTGCGGCAGCTGGTGGAAACCGAAAAGACGCCGACCATCGTGCTCTATTTTTCGCTGACCGCCACTTTGTTATCGCTCATCAGCGTGCCCTTCGGCTGGAACGCGCTGACGATGACGCAGGCCATGCTCCTGATCACCAGCGGCATCTGCGGCGGTGTCGCACAGATTTTCCTGACGGAAAGCTACCGTCACGCCGAAGTCTCCGTCATCGCCCCCTTCGAATATAGCTCCATCGTCTTCGGGATTGTGGTCTCCTACATTCTGTTCGGCGATATTCCCACGATGACAATGCTGATCGGCACGGCGATCGTCATTCTCGCCGGCATCTTCATCATCTTCCGTGAGCATCAACTGGGTCTGGCGAGACGCGCGGCGCGCAAGGCTTCGACGCCGCAGGGGTGAGGTTGCTGCTCCCACGGTATGGTTGCGTGCCGTTCTCTTGAAGTTAGCGACGACGGGTCTCTCTTCTCTGGGCGTCATCCTCGGGCCTGTCCCGAGGATCTGCCTACGTTTTGATTTTGTTGAGGTGCTTAGATCCTCGGGGCAAGCCCGAGGATGACGTCGCGGAAAATGCGCCCCCTACGCCCTCAATTTGATGTCACGTAGCGTGCCGAAGTCTGAATCGGACAGCGCCAGGAAAACTCGAGGATGACGTCAGACGCCACAAAAGCAAAAGGCGCCTTCCCGAAGAAAGACGCCAGCGCGCAATCATATCTATCGACCAGCGACTAAACTGGCCTGAGTGCTTCTCAGCGCTCGCGGAAATCCGCGAAGACTGCCGAAGGACGCGTCACGCGGACCTGCTGCATGGCAGCGCGTGCGGTCATCTGTTCGTTTGCGGCAGCGCCGAAACGATGGTAGCCCTGACTGGAGCGAGGGCCGAGGCCCGCCAGGCGGAGCGATTCAAAGCCGGAATGTACCGGACGGAAGCGAGTGGTCATTGCCTTGGTTCCTTAAACCGAATTCCTCCCAAGACATGATCGCTATATCGCAGCGCAGCATGGATTCGGCAAGCCGGCCAAATGCGCCGCTGTTATGCGTAATGCGCATGGCTTTTTTCATAATTCATTTACATTGGATAAGAATGAGGCAATCAGCCTTCAGCAATCTTTGCCTGAAAAGCCAATAAATCCTGCCATGCCAAGGACTTGCTGGCCGGTGCGTTCAACAGTTCCTGCGGGTGCAGGCTGGCCAGCGCCGGCAAAACAAGGTGACCGGCTGCGACATCACGCCACTGTCCGCGCAACGTATGGATGGTGCCGGTGCCGCCAAAGAAGAAACGTGCGGTGAAGTTGCCGAGAAGCAACAGGTGTTTTGGCTCCGCCAGCGCAATCTGGCGTTCGATGAAGGGCCGGCAAATATCCATTTCGGCCTGAGTCGGCGGGCGGTTGCCCGGCGGCCGCCACGGCACGACATTGCCGAGCATGATGGCGCTGCGTTCAAGGCCGATGGCCGCCAGCATGCGTTCGAGCAGCAGGCCGGTCTTGCCGGCAAAGGGCAGGCCTTCGCGGTCGTCATCCGCGTCCGGCATGGGGCCGATGACCATGATGGCGGAGGCGGGGTCGCCTTCACTGAAGATCGTGTTACGGGCGCTGTTTTTCAGATTGCAGCCGCTGAAACCCTCGAGTGCGGTTTTCAGTTCGGCAAGCGATCTTGCGCTTTCGGCGGCAAAACGTGCTGCGGAGACGGCCTGCTCGTCCGGCATGGCGACATTCTGCTGAACCGCGGGGGCCGATGGTGCGCCGCGCGCCGGGGCGCTCCGGCCGGGGGCCTGCCGCTGCGGCGCGTCGGCACGGCGATCCGCCGGCCTGTCCATCTGGCGTGACGCTGCGGCCGCCTCCTGCCCCGGCATGGGGCGGGCAGGGCGGGCG